>DATCPK010000199.1:0-10730 GCA_036570125.1 Candidatus Limnocylindria bacterium | reverse complement strand
CTCGCGTAGAGGGTTCCGCTCGATCGTCATTCCGAGGCGCTTCATGACCCCGATCGAACGAAGGTTGTCGTTCTCCGTCGTCGCGACGATCCGCGCCAGCTCCAGCTCGTCGAACGCGTAGGACACCATCGCGCGTGCCGCCTCGGTCGCGTAGCCCTTTCCGCAGTGCTTCGGGAAGAGCGCCCAAAAGAGACCGACCTCCGGCGTGCGGTGTGGCGTGCCGCCGAACGAGCTGAGACGTCCGAACGGCGCGAGACACGGGGCGAACCCGACCGATCCGACCAACGTGCCGTCGCTCTTGAGAACGATCGCGCGATCCTCGTAAGGCGTTTGATGCAACGCGTCGTGAGCCTTGTCGGCGATGACGTTGTATTCGAGCAGCGCCCGCGTCGTGTCTTCGGCGCCGTAGCTATCTTGTCCGAACGCTTCGTTGAGCAGGCGCCTGAACTCCGCCGCGTCGTCAAGGACGAAGGCACGAATGATCAGACGATCGGTCTCGAGCGTCCTCATGCCATGAGGTCGTAGGCCTCGCGCAGCCATCCGAGAAGCTCCCCGTCCAGTTCGTTCTCGCTCGCAAGACGGACGTGAACGTGGAACCGACGCGCCGAGACGCGGTCGACGTTCGTGACTCGGGCCGCGCGGATCGCGTGATCGGTCACGATCTGCAGATCGAGGCAGTCACGCTTCGGGTGGACGCCGAGGAATCCGCCCCGGCTCCGAAGGAGAACGGACCGTTCGCCGCGCTCCTCGATCACCGGGCCCAGAGCCTGCACTCCTTTTATTAGCCGCGCGTAGACGCGCTGCAGCGCGGGATCGGCGCGCGCGATGGCGTCGCCCTTCCCCTTCGTCATTCGACTTCCACCGTGTCGCCCACACGGACGAGGCCGGCCTGGACGACTCGGGCCCAGACGCCGAACGCGAGCGGCTCGCTCGTGACCTTCTCGCCGCGGTATTTCGCGAGGGCGGCGAGCGTGTCGAGGTCCGACACGCCGGTGCGCGGGTCGAGCGTCGTCACGGCGCATCGTCCGATGTTGCCGCCTGGGACGACGACCGCGGCCCCGATGCGCACGCGACTGCCGATCCACGTGTCTTCCGCGTGCGCCTCGACTCCCGCGACGCCGAAGAGCATCCGGAAGCGCCGCGGGTCGACCGCGGCAGCCACACCCGCCGCTTTCGCGATCGCGTGGAGCGACTCCTCCGCGAGAAGCGACGCACCGGCTCCCTCATCCGCCCGATCGACGCCCTCGCCGGGCTCGTCGAACCGGATGAGCCGCACCGGCCGCCCCGCGAGCGTGGAGAGGGCGGCCGCCCAGGGACCGTCGACCACACGTGCAGCCACGCTTCGCCCGTAGATGGAGACCCGGGTCGCGCGGCCGAACTCGATCGCGCCCTCGACGGTCGTGCCGTCGGGCATGTCGAGCACGAGCCCCCGCGTGGCATCGTCGAAATGCGGGCGGACCGCGATGAAGCGGTGGACGCGCTTCGCGTTCAGCATCCTTCCCTCGGCGTCGACGATGCAGAACCGTCGATCGTTCTCGACGCCGAGGCGATCGATCTGGACCTGTTGAAGCTCCTCAATGGCCAGCGCCTTTATCGGCGCGACATGGATCCATGCGACGCGTGCGGTCCCGGTCTTGATCTGCTCGGTCATAGCAACGAAAAAGTAACTCGCTCTGCAGGCCGCCGGGCGGTCGGCATGGGAAGCGCCTCGTCTATCAAATTTGGTAAACCATCCGCTCGATGCCCTCGTTGGGGCTGCCTGGCGACCCAAAGTTCGCGACCGCGGCGGTCGTCGGACTGCTGCTCATCGTCCTTGCTCGATGGGCGTCACACGTCCGTGGATCGAAACGGGACCTGTGGGTCGCGCTGCGGGTCGGGGATGTTCTCCTGACGGAGATCCTCGGCGCGTTCCTCGTCGGTTACGGATTGGGTGGCCTCGTCGGGCAACCCGAGGCCGCCGCGGCGAGCGGTCCGCCCGGGAGGTTTGGCCCGGTCGGGCGTTTCGGCGGACTGAGCATCAATCTGCCCGTCACGCTCGGGTTCGTCGGCGCGGCCGTCGCCGTCTTTACGCGGCTCGACTTGAGCGGTATCGCACTCCGCGCCGCGACTCCCCGCAATGGGCTCTCCATGTATCTCGGTTGGGAGGCCCGGGTGATCGCACCGATCAGAGCCGGCGAATTTGGTCAGATCGCGATGCGTGACGCGATGGGCTATCCGCTGTCGGCTGTCGCGACCGCGGAGACCGACCTCCCCGAAGGCACCGAGGTGCACGTCGTCGGCACGAAGGGCGTGAATCTTCTCGTCGCACCGTCACCCAAGTCCGAGGCCTAGGCGAGAGCGACCTCCAGGCGCAGATCGCGCGCGAGGATCCCAGAGATGCGCTCGACCTCACCTTGCAGGGCGCTCCGCCGGATCGCGCCGGCTTCCTTGAACCACGAGACGAGGACACGGTCGTTCGCGACGCCCCAGGTCCCGCGGGCGACGCCGCCCACCAGCACGACCGGCGCGATCCACCCACTCTGCTTGCTCACCGCGCGCCGCCGGTGTGGCGGCACGACGTGACCGTCGTCCGTTCCCGGTCCGAGCACGAATTGATCGAAGCCTGGCATAAGACGAAGTGTCCGGGTCGGCTTCGTCGATCGAAGGTCGTCGAGATCCTCGGCGAGGACGTACTCGCGTTCATTGCCGACCTCGACCTCCGCGAGACGCGGGCCGAGCGCGTCGAACCAGGTCCGAACCAGGCGTTTGCCGATACGACCCGATCCGATCCACCGCCCGAACGCATCGGCGTTCGCCGGACCGTAGGCGCGGAGGTAAGACGCGATCGCTACGGGAGCCGCGTCGTCGGGTTCTGGGACGCCTGCCCATCGCGAGCTCGCCGTCTTCGGGGTCGTGAAGGTGACGCGGTTGCCCTGACTCGGACCGAAGCAGAGGTCGCCCTGCCACGCGTACGGCTTGAGGAGCGTCCCCCACCCCGATCGCAGCGCGTCTCCGAGGTGGCCGTAGCCCCTCCGCGCGATCACCGCCTCGATCAGCTCGCCGCGGGTGAGGGCCTTTCCGCCAAGCACATCACGGACGACTGCGCGGAGATCGTCGAGCTGCTTCGGAGTGACGCCGAAATAGCTTTGCCAGCTGGGCCGCTCCCACGAACGGCCGGCGGCGATCAGCGAAAGGAACGTCCCGGCGTCTTCCGGCGTGAGCAAGTGGAGCGTGCCGCGCATCGCCCACGTTTTGATAACTCGGCCTTCGCGGAGTGCACGCGCCACCTCGCCGGCCTTCGAATTCGTACGCCGCACTCGCACACATAGCTCGGCATATGAGGCGACCTGCGACTGCACGCCGCAGAGCCGGCGAACGACCGCTGGAACAGGCTGATCGCCGATCGGATCGAGGAAGTGCCGGCGCATCCGCCACGCGAGGGCCTGTTGCCAGCTCACCTTCGGTGCCACGCCGGGAGGGTAGCGAACGGTGCGGCGCAGCCGCAGGAGGCTCGAAACGCCATTCATCCGTGGGCTGAATCAGATGTTCCGTCTGGTCGCGAATCTCGAGCGAAAGGACTCTTTGAACGCCTTCACGAAACGGGCCGACGCGATCGCCTGGCTCACAAGCGAAGCGACCGCATCGCCCTTAGCGTCTCGCTAGTTGCCGTTTCCCATCCAGTAGATCCCGTCCCAGTACCAGAGGGTTCCGTCGAACGTGACGTCCACTGCTAGATGGAATTGGGTCAGGCGTCCCGTGCCTGTCCCAAAGGTGCACTTCGCTCGCACGGGGCCGGCGGGCTGGGCCCAGTCGCAAACCCCTGTGGTGCTGCCGTTACCAACGACGATCGTCGGGTATGCGATGGTCGCCGATCCCCACGTATATGTGACGTTCGTGCCCGCCGGGATCGCCTTGAAATCCGACCAGGCGACGGTGCAGAGAACGTTGCTGACACAGGTCTTGTTCAGGTGGAACGACTTTGCCGACGACGCGAACGCCGATGACCCGAGGACGGCGAACATGAGGGCAGTGGCCGCGACGACCACGGCGAGACTTCGAAGCGAAGGCATGTGATTCCTCCAACGCGATCGAGCGGCCGCACGCTACGCGGGCATGTGGCGCGGCGCATGACGAAAAAGTGATCGGGCGAGAAAGTCGCGCGCGGGGCGGTAGAGTCCATCGCATGAGCTTCGCCGTCACGGCCGACGCGTACGACCGCTTCATGGGCAAGTATTCGGTCCAGCTCAGCCCGCAGCTTGCGGACTATGCCGGCGTGCGCTCCGGCCAGCGTGTGATCGATGTCGGCTGTGGCCCCGGCGCACTTACGGGCGTGCTGGTCGATCGACTCGGCGCGGCCAATGTGTTCGCGATCGATCCATCTGAATCGTTCGTCGCGGCTGCTCGCGAGCGTTTCCCCGACGTCGACGTGCGCCTCGCGTCGGCCGAGAAGGTGCCCTTCCCGGATAAGGCATTCGACGCGGCGCTGGCGCAGCTCGTCGTGCATTTCATGTCCGACCCGGTCGCGGGTCTGCGCGAGATGGCGCGCGTGGTCCGTAAGGACGGTGCTGTCGCAGCGTGCGTCTGGGATCACGGCAGCGGGCGTGGGCCGCTCAGCGTTTTTTGGAAGGCTGCTCGCGAGCTCGACCCGGATGTGACGGACGAGTCGCGCGGCGCCGGCGCCCGAGAGGGAGATCTGACCGAGCTGTTCGGGAAGGCGGGTCTTCGGAGCGTCGAAGAGACGGCGATCGCGGCGACCGTGAATCACAAGACGTTCGAGGAGTGGTGGGGGCCGTTCACGCTCGGCGTCGGCCCAGCCGGCGCCTACACGGCGAAGCTCGACCCCGATCGCCGACAGGAGCTCATGGAGCGGTGCCGACGGCTCCTCCCGCCGGCGCCATTTGACCTTGCGGCGTGGGCATGGACGGCGCGCGGACTCGTATAAGCGGCGAACCTTGTCGATTCAGGTCTGGCGCGTTCGTCGTCCATGCGGTTCACTGCGCTCGCAGCGCGGCGAAGCGCGCACCTCCGTAGTCATGCGCTCGCGCTCGTGGCCCATGTGCGCCTCGCGAGTGGGGACTGGGAAGGGCTCTCGAGTCTGGGCCAGGAGCTCGTCGATCTCGTAAACGCGAATCCGTCCACGCAGTTCTGTCTGGCAGCCGGCGGCGCGGTCGGCTACGCGGCCGTCGCCGATTCCGTGCGCGGCCTGCAGTCACCAGTGCCGATCGACGAGCTTGTTCAACGAATGGTCCCCGAGTCAGCCGCCGTGCGAGACAGCATCCTCGTCCTGCCGATGGCGATGGCCGGACGCGACTGCACTGCGCTCTCAACGGCCGCGTTCGAGAGATCGGATGCGGTGTGGGATCGCGAAGCCATCGATGCGCTTGGGCTGAGGCTCGCGATGGCGCTCGTCATTCAGAAACGCTGGGGCGAGCTCGAGGCTGCGCTCGTTCGACTCGATCGCGCCGCAACGCACGGAAGCGCCGTCGCCAGAGCCGTCGCGAGCGCGGCTCGCGGCGAGATGGCTGGCGGATCCGCTGTTCGCGAAAGTTCACATCGCGAGCTGAGAGAACTCGGCTACATCGGACTCAGCGAGATCCTCACTCGGCGAGTGGCGGTCTCAGACGGCCGGCACCTATAGGGACGACTCCTCGCGCGACCTCCGCCCGTAGTCGGTTCCGAAGGCCGCTTCGGTATTCGACACGCCGGATGGCTAATGTCGGGCACATTCACGTCCGGATCGACTCCCAATCTGAAGCAGGCGACGAGATCGTTGTCGTCAAAGTATCCGGTCCCGCCGATGCCGCGAGCGTTCGCGCGGTGATAATTGAGCTAGAGGCCCTTGCGCAGCAACGAGGGACGCTGCGCATCCTTGTAGACCAGACGGACATGCAGCCCGGACTCTTGGGATTCAATGACATCGCGGAGATGGTGTCTGACTGGCGAAGAGCGCCTGGGCTGCGGTCGAGCCGCTTCGCTTTCATCGCGTCGAACCCCGTGATTCGTGGGCTCAATCAACTCTTCCGGCTGTCGGCGAAACTCGAGCACAAGAACTCCATGAATGCTTTCAGCAAACGCGCCGATGCGGTCACGTGGCTTGTGACTGAGCCCACCTTCGCTTCCTCCGGCTAGTCGCCCGACGATCAGCGCTCACCGTCGCATTCATCCCGACCGTGAGTCGGGAGGATGGAGGCGTCTACATACCGTCCTGGATGGAGGTGCTGTATGGCTCGGCTAATGTGGCGCCCTCATCAAGACACCGCCCCGTGGAGGGAAATCGTGTCCGTCATCGACTGGCTGCTCGACTCGGACCCGGCGATTCGCTGGCAGGCGATGCGCGACCTGACCGATGCGCCGGCCGACCAGGTCGCGGCGGAACGTGCGCGCGTCCCGACCGAAGGCTGGGGCGCGCGGCTGCTGGCTCTCCGGCGGGACGATGGGCTGTGGCACACAGGCACGTCGGATCCGGAGTGGATCTCGCTGCTCGCCCTGTTGATGCTCCGCGACATGGGCCTCGACCCTTCGAGCGAAGAGGCGCGGAAGGCGATAGCCCTCGTGCACGAGAACGCGACGTGGCACTCGCAAGGCCCGTGGCACGGCACACCGGTGTTCGCCGGCGAGGTCGAGCCCTGCATCAACGGACGCGTAGTGGCGGTCGGCGCGTATTACGGCCAGGACGTGATAGGCATCGTCGAGCGGCTGCTCGGCGAGCAGATGGCCGATGGCGGGTGGAATTGCGAGCAGGAGAATGGCTCGACGCGCGGATCGTTCCACACGACGATCAACGTCCTCGAGGGTCTTCTAGAGCATGAGCGAGCAAACGGCGGATCCGCCAGGGTGACCGCGGCGCTTGAACGAGGGCAGGAGTACCTGCTCGAACGCCGGATGCTGCGCCGGCTGTCGAGCGGCGAGCTGATCGATAAGGCCTTCGCGCTGTTCTCGTTCCCGACCGGCTGGCATTACGACGCGTTGCGCGGACTCGACTACCTGCGCGAAGCGGGCACGTCGTCGGATGCGCGCGTGGCAGAGGCAATCGACCTGGTGCGCTCCAAGCGTGACGCCGAGGGCCGATGGCCGCTCGAGAACCCACACGAGAGCGAAATGGTCAACGCGCGCCTCCGCGATCTCCAGTTCGGAATGGACGAGCGCGAAGGCCGGCCCAGCCGCTGGAACACCCTGCGCGCGCTGCGGGTGCTTCGTTGGATGGGCCGATCGTAACTAGGTCCGCGTGCTTCCGAACCGCCAGCGGGTCGCCCCCGATGGCTCGGCGCTCGCGACGCCGAACGCTGTGATCGGCTTGACCACGTAGAGATTCCACGGCGGCGGACCGGCGCTGGGCGCGCTGTACGCCGCCGTGAAGGCGTCGCCACTCACGCTTACGGGCCAACCTTGGGCCGCGTACCGCCTGGCAAGCCGCAGAAGCGTCGGGCGATCGATGACGCGGATCGCCCGACCTTCGAGAACGAGGTCGATGCCGGTGCGCGAAACGGAGAAGACGCAGCTCGGGTTCGCCGCCAGATTGCGACTCTTCTGCGTGCGTGCGCCGCTCACGAAGTAGATCTTCCCGTCGATCCACAGCGCGCCAGTGCCAGCAACGTGCGGAGTGCCGTCGGGCTTCGTGGTGGCCAGCCAATACGTCCCCGCAGTACTCGAGCCGAGCTGCTTGAGCGCGCGCGACCAGGGAATGGGCTTCGCGCCGTAGATGTCGAGGTTCTTATGGGTCGGCTTCTGGGCCTTCGGCGCCGTCGACTTCTTCAGACCGACCTTCTTCGACGCGGTCTTCTTCGGACTGGTCCTCTTCAGTGTTGTCTTCGTCTTCATCTCAACTCCGGAGCTCGCGCTCGACATTCTCGCGCCTCTCGGCACGGCGACCAGGTCACGTGAGGCTAGCGCGCCGACGGCTTCGATTCTTAAGCCAATTTCATGTTCGCGCTCCGGCCCCTGCCTAGCGTCGGCCGGAGATGCGCGTGCGGGATGAGACGCCGAACACCCTAGTCCGCCTGCTCGACCTCACGACCCTCTTCGTGGGCGTATGCGTCGTCACCTTTATGTACTTGCCAAGTGTCGTCCTCGCTTTCGCGGTCGGGCGACTCAGGAATCTGACCTCCCACGACAGGAGCTGACGCTCTGAGCGAGGAGCGCCACGGCGGGCCGGGCTCCATCGCTGTCGTCGCGTTCGGCGCTTACCTCGCGCTCCTCGTCGTCGTCATGCTGTCGCAAGGGATCGAGGTGCTTCCCGATCGTTACGCCGTCGCGATGCTGGTGGGAGCGGTCATCCTCGGACGTGGCCGGCGCTTCATCGCCGATTGGTCCCCCTTCATCGGATTGCTCATCTCGTATGACCTTCTGCGCGGATTCGCCGACGATCTCGCCAGTCGCGCGGAATTCACCTTGCCGATGCAAGCGGATGCGGCGATCTTCGGCGACGTCCCGACCGCCTTTCTGCAACGGACCTTCTTCAATCCGGGTGCGCTCCAGTGGTACGACTACGCGGCGACGCTCTTGTATTTCCTGCACTTCGTCTTACCGCTGGGCTTTGCGATGCTGCTGTGGCTGCGAAGCCGGAGCCAGTTCACCGAATTTGCCGCCAGCCTGACCATCCTGTCGTACGCGGCGTGGTTGACGTATCTCGTGTTCCCGTCGGCGCCGCCGTGGCTCGCGGCACAAGATGGTTATGTCGGCGGGGTGACCCGCGTTCTTGGCGAGACCATGAATCTGTTCCCCGACCGTCTGGACTTGCCGTCGATCTACCGTCAGCTCAACCCGAATGCTGTCGCGGCCATTCCGTCGCTGCACGCGGCCTATCCGTTCCTCGTGCTGCTCTTCGCGCTTCGGTTCTTCGGCCCCCGCGGGATCGTTGTTGGGCTATACGTCGTCGCGGTCTGGGTCGCGGTGATCTACCTCGGCGAGCACTACGCGATCGATGTGATGTTCGGCGCGCTTTACGCCGCCGCCGCCTTCGTCCTGGGGCCGCGCGCGCTTCGTCTCATCCAGCGCGTACGAATCTCGCGACCGGACTGGACGCCGAGCTTCCGGAGAGCGTGAGGACCGCCCGTTCGACCTCGGCTAGTGGGCGGCAAGCGACGCTATGCGGACAAGGGCGAATACCGGACGCGCGCCGGAAAGGCCCTTCAATTCGTGGACCCCGCGCTCCTCGAATACCAGGCCCGAGCCCTCGAGAAGATCACGTGTGACCGCAGAGACGAGCACCTCACTTAGTCCTGCGAGTGCGCTGACGCGGGCCGCGGCGTGCACGGCGATCCCATGCAAGCTGCCGGCCGCCAATTCAACGTCTCCGGTGTGAAGCCCCGCGCGAATACGGATGTCGAGATCCGAAACGGCGTCGATCATCGCGGAGGCACAACGAACCCCGCGGGCGGCACCGGTGAAGAGCACCTGGAACCCATCGCCGGTCGTCCGCATCTCGCGGCCCGCGAACCGGTCGATCTGCGCCCGCAGCCGCTCGTTGTGTGCGAGCAGGAGTGAGTGCCACTTCGCGTCGCCGACCCGTTCGAGCGTTGCGGTCGAGCCGACGATGTCCGTTATCAGGATGGTTCCGAGCGACCGCACGCCAGTCTCGTCATCGGTCGCGCCAAACACGCGCGCGCTCGCGTATTCGACCGCCACCCATGGGATGTCGCCGATGACCCAACCGTCATGCCCCGGCGGTATCTCGTACGCGTCCCCGCCTTGGATATCCATCTCGCTACCGTCCTCCATCATCACGTGAAGGTGGCCGCTCACCGCGGCGCCGAGATGGCGGACCTGGCAGGTCGAGGTACCCATCTTCGGCCCGACGTCTGTGGACCAGCGCCAGCCCGGTTGAAGGGTCATGCGGCCCACAGCGGTCTCGTCGAGGTCGACGACGTCCATCCGGCCGCGACCGAGATCGCGCGTCCGTTCTGGGGCGTCGAAGTGCTTACGTTGCAGCCGTGGCACGCCGGTATTGTGCCGCCCGGCTGGCGTAAGGGGCCCTGCGGGCTCTCGCTACGTCTTGCGCACGTCGGTCGTATGCGGGACTTTGTGATCCATCGCCCATATCGCGGGACAGCGCTCGTCGGCGAGCTGTTTCACGCGCGCGACGTCGGCCTCCGACGCCTTCGTCTGAACCTCGACCTCGAAACGGAATACGTCCAGCGGGTCTACTTCGGCGACCCCGAGCGCGCCTCGGAAGTCGACGTTCAGGCGGAGGCGTGCGCGCAACGCCGTGATCTCCATCCCGTTCATCGCCGCCTGCATGGCGAACGTCGATGCGTAGCAGGAGAGCGCACCCCAAAAGCAGTAGATCAGCGGCGATGGCGCCCGGCCATCCCCACTCAGGAACGCGGGGAAGTCCGCTTCGAAAACCGCCTCGCCTTTCGCGAATTTGACGATGCCACCGAACTGCGCCTTGGTCTCATCGACGCGCCAGTCGCCAACGAGGTCGATCTTCAGCTGCGCAGCCGAAGAATCCGTCTTCGCCTTCTCCGCAGTCTTCCGCGCGTTGTCGATCCGGACGTTGTGAGTAGTCGCCACGAGTCACCTCCACGCACCTTAGCGCCGCGGCTAGCCGACGTCTTGTCACCACGGCAACCTCCCAAACGCCGGGGGCCATCCTTGGCCAGCGCGCGCGGGGCCGCATGACGGTTTGGTCATTTGCGGAATCGATCTGGACGCTTGCCCAAAGGGAGCCGGCGCAGCGACCGACGTCTCTGGCCGTGATGAAGCCATCTTCGGAGCGACGGGACTCGTAGGGTTCTTCTGGCTAATGTTCT
>DATCPK010000198.1:0-2558 GCA_036570125.1 Candidatus Limnocylindria bacterium | reverse complement strand
CGTCCGACGCGCAGACGCAGGTGGAGATCCACGTCACCCAGGGGGAGCGCGAGCTCGCCGGTGACAACAAGAGTCTTGCGCGCTTCATCCTCGATGGGATCGCACCCGCACCGCGGGGCATCCCGCAGATCGAGGTGACCTTCGACATCGACGCGAACGGCATCGTGAACGTCAAGGCGCGCGACAAGGCCACGGGCCGTGAGCAGCACGTCACGATCACGGCGTCGAGCGGCCTTTCCAAGGACGAGGTCCAGCGTCTGGTCAAAGACGCGGAGATGCACGCCGAGGAAGACCGTCGCAACCGCGAGAAGATCGAGGCACGGAACCAGGGCGACACGATGGCCTACTCCATGGAGAAGACGCTCCAGGATCTCGGCGAGAAGGTCCCCGCGGACACCAAGAAGGACGTCGAAGAGAAGCTCGCGGCACTACGCGATGCCCTCAAAACGGACGACGTCGAGCGGATAAAGTCCGCGACGGAAGCCCTGCGGGCATCCTCGACGAAGATCGGCCAGATCATGTACGCGCAGGAGCAGGCCAAGCAGCAGGCGGAGCAGCCGGGTCAGCCCGGTCAGCCCGGTCAGCCTGGTCAGCCCGGTGCCGAGCAGCCTGAGGGCGAGCCTGCCGGGGCCGGCGCAAAGCGCGACGGCGACACGATCGAAGGCGAGTTCAAAGAGCAGAGCTAACACGGCAACGCTCTGAAATCGAAGACGGCGCGGCGAAAGCCGCGCCGTCTTTTACTTCCTTTGCTTTCGTTGGGACGAAATTGTCTTAGAGGCGTCTGGACGTATGCTCAACAAGCAAGCCGGAACAACGGGTATTTGGGGGCGTGGGGCTTGAACAGCAACCTCGTGCGTTTCGTGTGCCGTGCGAAGGCGCATGTCGATGCCAGTCGGAACGCGACGGTGGCGGTCGGAAGCCCCGTCACCATCTACGACGGCGCCTGGGCCTACTGCCCCGCCGGAGCGCGCGCCGACCACGAGTGGGAGGCGATCGAGCCCGTCACCCTCAGCGATCTCAAGCTCATCGGGGTCGCTCGCGCGCGCGAAGCCGCGCCAGAGGACTCGCGAAGCTAGGGCCTGACCATCACCACGCCCACCATCCCGTAGGCCTCGTGCTGCGGGAAGTGGCAGATGAACGTGAGCGGCCCGGGCTTGTCGAACGTGAGCGTCGTCGTCTTCACGCTGAACGGCGGGAGCGAGATCTCGTTCGGACGGTCGCCATGCACGGTCTCCGTGCCGGCGCGGTGACGCGCGTGGAACGCCTCGTCACCGATGAGCCATTCGTGGTCGATCGGATCGTCGTTGACCAGGGTGAAGGTGATCGGCACGCCTATCGGGACGTCGATCTTGGTCTGATCGAAGTGCGAGTAGTGGATCCGGATGCCGATGTGCGTCGGCAGCTGCGCCGCACTCGCAGTCGTGCAGGCGCTCGCCGCGAGTGCGGCGAGCGCCAAAGCGACGAGGGTCCGGATGATCACCCGATCACCGGCTGAGACTTGCGGAGGAGGAAGATCGCTCCGAACGCGGCGAGCGCGATGCCGATGAGAGCTATCTGGTCGCTCGACGGCTGACCCGAGGAACCGGTCTGGCTCGCGGGAGCCTGCAGGCCGGCCGCGACGCGCGACGGGCTCATGCCCTTCGCGTCGACGGCGAGGTCGTACGTGAGCTGGCTCGCGGATGCGTCGATCGCGATCTTCGAGAGCCACCCCGATTGCGGGACCCAGCCCATGCCCGCGTCCGAGCGGAGGTCGTCAAGGAGTGACGTTGACGCGATCGCGCTGTGGTCGAGACGCATCCCGTTCGCGAAGGGGAACGGCATGAGCGCGGGGCGCTGATCGGTGAGAAGGAACACGTCGGCGTCGATACGGTCGTCCGCGTTCTTGCCGAGACCGAGGATGCGAAGCGGCACCCACGGGTTCGCGGTCGGGATCGTCACGTGGACCGGCGTGCCGTCGCCGATCTGCTGCCCGCGAGCCTTCGCCGCGTCCGCGTCGAAGACGGCCGCGAGGAAGATCGGGCTGCGATTTGCGTAGAAGTCGAGAACTTCCGGCGCGGCCGGAGGAAGACGGAAGCCGTGCTCGGTCGCCCACTGGCCGACCTCGGCGCCGCCGCCCTTGAGAACGGTGATGTCGAGCGCGTCGATGCGAACTTCGAGAAGGACCTGGGCCTTGTCCGCGCGTCCGGCCGCGGCAGTCGCAAAGAGCGCGGTGTCACGAACCGGAGTCGTCTCGCGGATAAGCCGCTGGAGCGTCCAGGCGCCGCCTTTCTCCACTTTGTCCGGAACACCGGGCAGGGGGATGAGCGAGCCGAATTGACCTGACCCGCCTGCGAACTGGAACGAGGTGACGTAGTGCTCGACGCCATCGTGATAACCAGCGAAGGTCGTCGTGCGGAGCAGGTTGACCGCGCCGTTCGGGCCGATCAGGCCCGCGCACGCCGCGGCCGGCTGCGTCGTGACCATAAGCGCCGCGGCGATCGCGGCAAAGCCAGCGAGGAACCGTCGCATACCAGCCTCCTCTCCGGCACCCTGGCCGGGATGCTCCTAAGACGCCGGCG
>DATCPK010000197.1:0-11080 GCA_036570125.1 Candidatus Limnocylindria bacterium | reverse complement strand
ATCGACGTGGGCGGTCGACCGCCGGAAAAGCTAGCCCCGCCGCTACCCTAGAGCCGGGCGAGTGGCGAAATGGCAGACGCGCGAGCTTTAGGAGCTCGTACTCGAAAGAGCGTGAGGGTTCGAGTCCCTCCTCGCCCACCGCTGTGATGTCTCAGGACATCGAGGACACCTGTCTCACGACATTGTGGACAGGTGTCCGCGCGCGAAGTAGCGGCGGTCCGGATCGAGGGTCAGCTCGCGCAGCAGCTGACCGTCCTCGCGGACGATCCGGACGTTGGGCTCCGCGATCAGCAGTCGGATCCGCTCACCCTTGTGCGCGCGGCCGATGTAGATGTGCCGTAGCTGGCTCTGATAGCGCAGGGTGACGCGGCCGCAGCTATCCACCTTGTCCTGACGCACCCGGAACTGTGTCGTTGTCGGAACCAGCTCCGGCTTGGCCCGAAGCCGCGCGTTGAACGCGACCAGCGGGGTGCGTAGGGCCAGCGCGCGGTGCGGCCGGCGCTGGTTGTAGTAGGCGCGGAAAGTGTCGAGCAGGAGCTGCAGGTGCGCGATCGACTCCGCCGGTGGCTGCTTGGCCAGGAACTTCTTCTGGGTCTGGTGGAAGCGCTCCACCTTGCCGCAGGTCTGGGGGTGATAGGGCGTGGAGTGGACGGCGCGGATCCCCAGACGCGCGAGCTCGCTCTCCAGGAGCACCATGCCGCCGCGCGAGCCGCCCGAAAAGACCGCACCGTTGTCGCTGAGGAGTGCCGCGGGCAGGCCATGCGCGGTGGCCGCGGCGAAGAACACCTGCACCACGTCGGCCGCCTTCACGGTCGGGAACGCGACCGAGGCCAGGGCCAAGCGCGAGTGGTCGTCGATGAGGTTGACGATCTCGACCTCCGTCCCGTCGCCCAGCACCCAGTGCGTGGCGTCGGTCTGCCAGAGCTCGTTGGGAAGCTGCGCCTCGAAGCGGGTGAACGACGAGCGCGGGCGTTTGTGTGGCTGGGGCGTGATGAGCCCGTGGCGCTGAAGGATCCGCCAGATCGTGGTGACCGAGGGGACCGCGTGCTTCAGGCGGCGCGCCAGGTGGTGGGCGATGGTCTGGGCGCCGGCGTCGTGTCCGGCTGCGGCCAGATCCTGGCGCAGCTTGAGAACCAGCGCCTGGACCTTCGGCCTGACCTCGTGCGCGCAGGAGCGTGGCCGGCGCGAGCGCGGCTCGAGCGCCGCATAGCCGCCTTGGCGGTACCGCGAGACCAGCTCATAGATCCAGCTTCGCGAAAGGTGGTGCGTCCGCGCGAGCTCGCTCGGACTGCGCCCCTCGAGCACGATCGCGTCCACCACGTACCGTCCCAGACCCATCGCGACACCCCCTCGCCAGCTTGGGTGTCCACGATGTCCTGAGACATCTGTCCGCTATGTGGTGAACTCACACACCTCCCTCCCCGCATTCCGCGCAAGGCGATGCCGATGTTTATTCGTATGGACATCGCTCGCCACGACCCGCGTCTAATCGCCTGGGCCGCCGGGTTGTATGAGGGCGAAGGCTCGTGCTCTGCCTACCTTCCACGGCGGCGAAAGACCTATCGCCGTCAAATGGCGGTCAGTCAAGGAGGGGATCCGGGCAAACCGCCTCTCGTTCTTCTGGGCTTTAGATCGTCGGTCGGTGGTATCGGCAGCATCACCGGACCCTACCGGGACTATCTCTTTTACTGGAAGACGACCCGAATTGCAGCTATCGAGACCATCGCGGAATCGCTCTGGCCATTTCTCGGGTACGAGAAGCGAGAGCAGTACCTACGCGCTTCGCGGCTGGTTGGAAGAGCGCGCTCACTCGACCTAGCCGCTCCGCGATCGGATTCTGAGGACATCGAACGCGCTTGGGCGGCGGGCTTCTTCGACGGCGAGGGGACAGTCGGTGCTGGAAGACGCTTCGATAGGCCCGCCTATCGCCAGCCATCGATGGAAATCCCGCAGTCGAGTGCTCACGGCGTTCCTGACTCGCTGGGCCGTTTTCAAGCTTCGGTCGGAGCTGGGTCGATCACAGGCCCGCATCCGCCGCGGAATCCCTGGGCCAAACTTCCGAGCTACCGCTGGGAATTGGGGGGACATCGGAACGTGGAGATGGTCGCCGGGATCCTTTGGCCATGGCTCGGAAGCGTCAAGCGATCGCAGATCGAATGGGCGCTTTCGCTAGTCCATGCCGGTCTCGTGCGCGGCGCCCATCGCACCATCGCGGACCGAGACGCTTAGAACTTAGTCGAGCGGTCGCACCACGAGACCCGCGGGGACCTTCGGAAAAAAGTACGTGGTCTTCTGCGGGAGCTTCTCGCCCGCGTCGGCGACTCGACGCAGCGTTTCCGGATCGACCGCTCGCAATAGCACCGCGGTCGCGCCCGTCTCGGTGGCCGCGAGCGCGGCCTTCATGTCGTGCTCGTACGCGATCTCGGCGCCTGAGTCGCGGACTTCGCGCAGAAGCAACTCCTCCGCCTGCGCGACGGGCAGCTCGCGCCATGCGGGCCGCACGCTGCTGAGATCAGCGTCCGCTTTCAGCTCCAGCTGCTCGTAATGCCCGGCGCGCACCACCACGATGCCCGGCTGGATGTCGCCGATGGCGCCCGCGTCGATCGGCGATCGCATGAAGTACCGGTCGATCGCGCGATCGAGCGCGCCATCTCCGCGCACGACGCGATGTGTCGCGAAAATGCGCAGCCCCGGATCATCCGCGGCGCAGAGGTAGGCGAGGACGTAGCCGATCGGCGCGTCGGCGGCCGCGCCCGCGCCTCGCTCCGCGAGGTACGCGAGGGCGGTTTCGTAGCGGTGATGGCCGTCGGCGATGTACACGCGGCGCTTGGAGAGCGCGTCGCGAAACTCGCCGATGCCCATGCGATCGCCGATGGCCCATACCCGGTGCTGGTCATCGCCGACCGTCGCTTCGGCCGTCGGCTTCGTTCCTTCGATGTGCCGCGAGATCCCGCCGGCGATCTCGCCGCGCGCGTCCTCGAACACGCAGAAGATGGCGCTCGTGTTGGTCCGCGTCGCGCGCAGGAGCGCGAGGCGGTCCTCCTTCGCTTTCGGGAACGTGAACTCGTGCGGCATCACGACGCCCTCCTCGGGGCGGTGAAGACGCAGCGCGCAGTGGATCCCGCGCCGTCGCACCCTCGTCTTGCCGACCGAGAACTCGTGGTCGTGCACGTAGATCGCAGGCGCCGCGTCCTGTTTCATCACGCCCCGGAGGCGCCAGGCGGCGAGGTCCGCCGCAGCGCTCGCGTAGGGGTCGCCGTCCGGCTTGGGGAACTCGACCCGAGCGAAGTTGTGCGGACTCTGCCCGTAGAGGCGGTCGCGTTCCTCGGGGCTGATGACGTCGTAGGGCGGGCACAGCAGCTGCCCGAGGGGTTCAGGCTGCTCGCCATAGCGCAGGGCGCGGAACGGAGCGACGTCGGCCACCTCCGGATTCTGCGGCACGCGAGCGACGACAATTCCGCAGGTGACACACCGAGCGCTCGTGGTCGGCGCAGGCAACGCAGGAAAGGCGCACGCCGAAGCGCTGAAGAGCATCGGCATCGACGTGGTCGGCCCGCTCAGCGGTACGGCGGCGGTGGCCGATCCCGCGCCTTTGCGCGATCCCGCCATCGACGTCGTGCACGTCACGACCGCCAACGATCTGCATCCGCCTCTCGTGCGTGAGGCGCTCCGCGCGGGAAAGAACGTCGTGTGCGAAAAGCCGCTTGCGGGCGATCTCGAGGGCGCCGAGAAGCTCGCGGAGTGGGCCGAGCTAAGCGGGCGGCGCACGACGATCTGCCAGAACTACCGGTTCCTTCCGCTCATCGCCGAGCTCGCATCGCGTGTCGCAGCCGGCGATCTGGGGCCGGTGCATCTCGCGCGCGGCACGTTCCTTCAGGACTGGCTGCTTCTCGGGACGGACGACGACTGGCGGCTCGACACATCGCGCGGCAGCGTCTCGCGCACCGCGGCGGACATCGGCGTGCACTGGCTCGATCTCGTGGAAACGATCACCGGGCGCCACGTCGAAGCGGTCGTGTCGCAGCTTGGGTACCTGCACGGGCGCAAGACCGAGGATCACGCCGGCCTTCTCATTCGCTTCTCCGGCGGAATGCAGGGCGTGTGCACGCTGTCGCAGGCATCGGCCGGCCGCCGCAATGAGGTCGAGGTCTCGCTCGACGGCATAGCGGGGTCGGCGACGTGGCAGAGCGTGAAACGCGACGAGCTCTGGCTCGGTGCGCGCGACCGGGCGCCGGAGGTCGTCACCCGCGCGAGCCTTCGATCGCCGCAGGCGCGCGAGCTCGCCAAGGGCGGAGGCGGGGACGAAGGCCGCCGGAACCTCTTCGCCGCCTTCTACGGGACTCTCGATGGAAAGCCGTCCCCTGTTCCGCTGCCGACGTTCGCCGACGGCTTGCGGCACGTCCGATTCGCGGAGGCGGCGATCGTCAGCGCGCGGCGGCGTGCCTGGGTCGAGATAGCGGAGATGACGATGACGTCAGTCGAGCTCAAGTCTTGACGCGTATCGGTATCCAGGACCGGCTCGTCCCCGGTTCGACGCTGCGCGAGAAGTACGACGCGGCGCGGCGATTCGGCTTTGACGCGCTCGAGCTCTCGGAACGTCCAGCGTTCGACGAGGCGCGCACCGCGATCCGCGAGCAGATCCCGGTCACGGCGATCGCCGGCGGCTACCGCGGATGGCTGATCGATCCGGACGCCGAGAAGATCGCCGCGGCGCGAAAGGACATCGCCGAGCTCCTCGATCTCGCGGGCGAGCTGGGCACCGGCATCGTCGTCGTGCCGATCTGGGGACGCACGCGGAACCTGCCAGGCATCGCGACCGGTCGGACGCGCGACGAGGACGAGGCGCTCTTTCTCGAGGGGCTGCGCCCGCTCGCCGAGCGCGCCGAGCGCGCCGGCGCGCGGATCTTCATCGAGCCGCTGAATCGTTATCAGAACGACGTCTGCGTGACGATCGCCGACGCGATCCGGTTCCGCGCTGCCCTCGACAGTCCCGCCGTATTCGTCGTGGGCGACACCTTCCACATGAACATCGAGGAGTCCGACATGGGCGCGTCGCTCGCCGAGGCGGGGGAGAAGCTCGGCTACGTGCAGATGGCGGACTCGCAACGCTTCGAGCCGGGCGCCGGTCACATCGACTTCTCATCGATCTTCGCGTCGCTGGTCGGGATCGGGTACGAGGGCGACATCGGCATCGAGTGCGCTGCGCTCTCGGGCGATCCCGAGATCGTGCTGCCACGCACCGCGGCGCTCGTGCGCGATCTGATTCGTGAGAGCGAGCTCGCCGTCTGAGCGCAGAGATCGACGAGCTCATCGCACGCGGCGAGATCGGCGGACGGACGGTGCGGATCCTCGAGAACGGCGTGGTGGACTGTCATGAGTACCCCGCTGCGCCGCTCGCGGCTGGGCACGTGCGGGTGCAGACGGTGACGTCGGCGATAAGCCCGGGGACGGAGATGACCTACATCGGCGCCGGCGCGACGAACCCGTATCTCCACAAGCGCTGGGATCCCGACCTTCGCATCTTCGTCCCGGGGCCGCCGTCGATCGAGTACCCGATCGTGTTCGGCTATCGCGCCGCGGGGAAGATCGTGGAGAGCGCGAACGCGGCGGTCCCGGTCGGCACGCGCGTTTACGGGAAGTGGCGCCACACCGAGCTCGTCGCGCTCGCGGGCGAGGTCGCGGCCGAGCAGCGCATTCCCGATGGTCTCTCCTTCGACGACGGCGTGGATCTTGGCCAGATGGCGCCGATCGCCATGAACGCGATCGCCTACGCCGGCCCGGAGCTGCACGCGACGCCGACCGTGGTCTTCGGCGCCGGGCCGGTCGGGCTGATCGTCGCGCAGCTCGCAGTGCTGTCGGGCGCGTCGACGGTCCACGTCGTCGATCGGATCGCGTCGCGTCTCGCGATCGCCGGGTCTTTAGGTCTCGAGACGCTGCTGTCCGCCGACGGCGTCGATGTTGCGCGCGAGCTCAAGCTCGGCCTCGGCGCCGAAGGGATCGCCGTCGTTTTCGAATGCACGGGCTCAACTCGGGCGTTGCAGGAGGCCATCCGCACGGTGCGCCGCCGCGGCCGTGTGGTCGCCGTCGGTTTCTACCAGGGCGAGGCCACCGGGCTCTTCCTTGGCGACGAGTTCCATCACAACGGCGTCGAGATCCGCTCGGCGCAGA
The DNA here is from genome assembly GCA_036570125.1 of Candidatus Limnocylindria bacterium. Lineage (GTDB taxonomy): Bacteria > Chloroflexota > Limnocylindria > P2-11E > P2-11E > 3-1-20CM-2-70-9. Next base: position 4,912 of record DATCPK010000197.1, on the reverse strand, counting down.
TCGGAAATATCCATCCGGCCTGGTCGATGGCGCTTCTGCGCGGTCGCGTCATCGAGTTCGCGTTCGCGGGGCGGCTCGCGCTCGGGAATCTGCCGCGCGTTACGTTCCCGGTCGAGAAGGCGGCCGATGCGTTCGCCGCTATCAAGAAGCCGGAGACGGTCCTCCAGGCGGCGCTCGCCTACTGAGAAACCGCCCGTTCGGCGCGGACTCGCCTATAGTCGCCGCAGTCTTAGCGGGGGAGAGGGTATGAAACATCTGCGCACGTCATTCGCGCTCGCGCTGGCGATCAGCGTGCTCGTGGTCGCCTGCGGCCCGAGCTCCACTCCGACTCCATCCGGTTCGGGAGCCATCTCGAGCGAACCGTTCGTGATGCTCTCCACGCAGTTCAACACCGTCACCGAGTCAGAGGCCGTGCGGAAGCAGATCCTCGCCGGATTCACGATCGCGCCGGTCGACTTCCTCGGCTCGGCGGCCGGCCCGTTCGTCGACCGCATCACGGCGGAGACCAAGACCTCCAAGGGCCAGGTCGGCGTCATCGGTGGAGTGCACGGTGACTTCGCTGGATTCCCCGATCTGACCATCTTCGAGGACCTCACGCCGCTCGCGCAGAAGCTCAAGGACCGCGGCATCGCACAGGAATTCCTGGACCTCGGAAAGCTCGGAACGAACCGGCAGGTCTACATCCCGTGGATGCAGGCGACCTACATCATGGGAGTCAGCAAGCAGGCACTGCAGTACCTGCCCACGGGCGTCAAAGAGACCGACATCACCTACAAGCAGCTCAGGGACTGGTGCAAGAACATCTTCGACAAGACCGGGCAGAAGAAGTGCGGACTCCCCGCCGGCCCGATGTCGCTGCTGCACCGTCTCATCCAGGGCTACATGTATCCGGCGTACACGGGCGGACTCGTGACGACCTACAAGAGCGCCGACGCCGTTTCGATGTGGCAAGACCTCAAGGACCTGTGGCAGTACGTGAACCCGGTCTCCCTTAACACCGACTTCATGCAGGAGGCGCTGCTGTCTGGTCAGGTGTGGGTGGGCTTTGACCATGTCGCCCGCCTCGTCGACGCGTTCAAGCAGAAGCCGAATGACTTCGTCGCGGTGCCGGCGCCGAAGGGCCCGAAGGGCCTCTTCTACATGTCGGTGCTGGCCGGACTCGCGATCCCGAAGAGCTCGCCGAACAAGGCGGGCGCGGAAGCCTTCATCGACTACATGACGACGCCGGACGTTCAGGGCAAGACGTTGAACGCGGTCGCGTTCTTCCCCGTGCTCGACAAACCGTTACCGAGCGACCTCGCGGCGTATCTGAAGATCGAAGCCGACGCGGTGCAGGCTCAGTCGAAGTCGCCCGATGCGAAGGTGGCGCTGTTGCCGATCGGACTTGGCGCGAAGGGCGGCGAGTTCAACAAGGTCCAGCTCGACACGTTCCAGCGCATCGTGATCAAGAACGAGGACATCACGAAAGTGTTGAGCGACGAAGCGGCGATCCTGCAAACGGTCATGAACGACACCAAAGCTCCGTGCTGGCGGCCGGATCCGGCAAGCACGGGGCCCTGCCAGGTCAAGTGACCTAGATGGCGGTCGGAGCGCGGAGGGCCGCCTCATTTCCGGCGGCGATCGTCCGGTCGGAAGCGGCCCTCCCGCTCGGCCTTCTCGCGCCCACGGTCATCTTCCTCAGTCTCCTGATCCTGGTTCCGATCGCGCAGGCGGTGCTGCTCTCATTCCAGGCCGCGGACGGCACCTTCGGTCTCGAGGCCTACAAGAAGATGTTCAACGACACCGCGTTCGCGGAGTCGTTCCGCAACACCATCCTGCTGCTCATCGCGATCGTCCCGATCCAGATGGTGCTCGCGCTCGCGATGGCCCTGCTCATCCACTCACGTTTTCCCGGTCACGGCATCTTCCTGTACATCTACGCGATCCCGCTCGCGATCTCCGACCTCGCCGCCGGCATCGTGTGGCTCTCGATCTTCACGGATCAGGGCTACCTGAACACGATCCTCACCGGGCTCGGCGTGATCAAGGAGCCGATGGCGTTCCTCTCGTACGAAAACTTGCAGTGGGTTTTCATCGCGGTCGTCGTCGCGGAGTCGTGGCGCGCGACCGCGCTGGTTCTGGTGATCCTCCTCGCCGGGCTGCAGCTCATCCCGCGTGAGTACTTCGAGGCCGCCGAGCTCTTCGGCGCAAGTCGGCTGAAGCGGACGCTCGTGGTCGTCCTGCCGATGCTGAAGCCGAGCCTGCAGTCGGCACTCATCATCCGAACGATCTTCGCGTTCAACGCGTTCGCCGTCGTCCTCGCGCTGGCGGGCCGGCAGCTGCCGGTGCTCGGCTACGAGGCGTACGACTGGTACTACAACAACCGCAACAACAACGTGGCCGCCGCGTTCGCGACGCTCATTCTCGTGCTCACGATCGCCGCGACGGTCACATACCTGCGCCTGTTCCGTGTACGCGAGGGAGAGCTCGGGAAATGACGGCAGCCACTCCCGCGATCCGCCGGCGCACCGCATCGCGCCGCGTCGTCATCGACCGCATCCTTCTCTACGCGGTCGCCGGCATCCTGGCCGCGTGGACGCTCGTCCCGATCTACCTCATCGCGCTCGCCGCGTTCAGCGAGCGATCGGCGATCTACGAGTTTCCGAAGACGCTGCTTCCGACGCGCTTCTCGACCGACACGATGAGCTTCTTCGTGAATTCGACGGGCGTCCTTCCCTCGGTGCGCAACAGCATCATCGTCGCGGTCACGACGATCGTGCTCGGCCTGATCATCGGTGCGCCGGCCGGCTATGCGCTCGCGCGGTTCCGCTTCCCAGGCCGCGACGGATTCCAGGTGGGCGTGCTCGTGTCGAAGATGTTCCCGATAGCCATCCTCTCGATCCCGCTCGCCGTCACCTTCATCGACCTCGGTCTCTACGACAACCTGATCGCGGTGATCCTCGTCCACACCGCGATGGTCCTGCCCTTCATTGTGATCGTGACGTCGGGCGTGTTCCTCGCGGTCTCGCGCGAGCTCGAGGAGGCCGCGCAAACGCTCGGGACCTCGCGTTTCGGTGCATTCACACGCATCGCGCTGCCCTTAGCGCTTCCGGGTCTCGCGGCTGCGGCGATCTTCAGCTTCGTGACCTCGTGGAACGAGGTGTTCGCCGCGACCATCCTGACGGTGCGCAACACGACGCTCCCCGCGCAGGTCCTCGCCTCGCTGAACATCTCGCCGCTCTACTTCCGCTTCGCAGGCGGCTTCTTCATGATCATCCCCTCGCTCTTCTTCATATTCTTCATGCGCAAGTACCTGTTCAATCTGTGGGGACCGGGTAGGTGAGCTGAGCATGTCGAGTGTCGCGTTCGAATCCGTCCGCAAAGTCTTCGGCAAGACGGTGGCGCTCAAAGACGTGGACCTGCTCGTCCGCGACGGCGAGTTCATGGTCCTGCTCGGGCCGTCGGGCTGCGGGAAGACGACGCTGCTGCGGTGCCTCGCGGGCCTCGAACGGATCGACGGCGGTACGGTCCGCATCGGAGAGCGCGACGTCTCCGACCTGCCTCCGCGCGATCGGCACATCGCGATGGTCTTCCAGTCCTACGCGGTGTTCCCGCACATGAAGGTGTACGACAACATCGCGTTCGGTCTGCGGATGCGGAAGAAGCCGAAGGCCGAGGTCGAGCGTCGAGTGAAGGAGGGCGCTGCGCTCCTGCAGCTCGAGCCGTTCCTCGATCGCTACCCGGCGCAGCTCTCGGGTGGTCAGCGGCAGCGTGTCGCGGTCGCGCGCGCGATCGTGACGGACGCGCCCGTGCTATTGATGGACGAGCCGCTCTCGAACCTCGACGCGCTGCTCCGCCTCCACGCCCGCGCCGAGCTGAAGCGCCTGCATGGCGAGGTCAAGCGCACGACCGTCTATGTCACACACGATCAGATCGAGGCGCTCTCCATGGGCGACCGCATCGCAGTCATGCGCGAAGGGCAGATCGTTCAGCTCGACACCCCGGCCGCGCTCTACGACCGGCCGGCGGACGTCTTCGTCGGGTCGTTCATTGGCTCGCCGCCGATGAACTTCTTGAAAGCCCGGGCTCGCAACGGCACGGCGGTGGGCGAGGCGTTCGAAGTGCCCGGCCCGCCCGGCATGGACGGCAAGGAGCTGCTCCTCGGGATACGTCCGGAGAACATCAAGATCGGCGAGGGGCCGCTGCGGGGTCGCGTGCTCGTCGTCGAACCGCTCGGGTCGCACGCGCTTCTCACGGTCATGGTCGGGAACGAATCCATCAAGGTCGTGGCACCTGCTGACACGACGCTCCGCGCCGACGAGGAGCTCCGCCTCGCGCCCGAGCCGCACAAGGTCCGCTGGATGGACGCGGCGTCCGGCAAGGCACTCGCGGCGCCGCACTGAGTCGACCCGCTCCGACCTGGAGCGCGCGCGAGCTGCGCGACGAGGCGCTCGCCGTTCTCGCCCGGAACAACGTCGGCGGGTGGACCAATGGCTCATGAGCGAGGCGATCTCGGACTGAGACCGGACGGCAGCGGTCGCGGCTACGCTGGACCGCGGATGCGTACGCGCACGGGACAGCTCCTGCCGTTCACCCTCCTGCTTCCATCCATCGCCTTCCTCGTTGTCCTCATCGTCGTCCCGATGGCTGAGGCGCTCTTGCTCTCGGTCGGAACCGAGAGCGACGGATTCTCGCTCGAGACCTTCCAGCGCATGCTCGCGAACGTCAACTTCAGCGATGCCTGGCGCAACACGTTCCTTGTTCTGCTGCTCATCGTGCCGCTGCAGGTGGCGCTTGCGCTCGCGATGGCGCTGCTCGTCAACTCGCGCTTCCGCGGCCACCGCTGGTTCTTCCTCATCTATACGGTCCCGCTCGCGGTCTCCGATCTCGCCGCCGGACTTCTATGGCTCGCGGCCTTCACCGAGCGGGGCTA
>DATCPK010000196.1:0-15443 GCA_036570125.1 Candidatus Limnocylindria bacterium | reverse complement strand
ACGCCGTACTGGAACAGCAGCGAAACGCTCGTGGCGAACGCGTCCATCATCCCGGAGAGCGTCGAGCCTTCCTTCGCCATGGTCACGAAGAGCTCGCCGGGCGTGTTGTCCTCGAAGAGACCGACGGTGATGTAGCCCTCGTGCCCTTCGATCGAGAACTTGTGAGTAAGCGAGGCACGCGTGTCCGCGAGGCGCCGCCGCTGCGGCCGTGTGACCTCGACGATCCGCTCGACGATCGTTTCGACCGTCTTCGTGTTGCTCTCTTTGTTGCTGGTGTTGACGGGCTGGACCTTCTTGCTCCCGTCGCGGTAGATCGCGATCGCCTTGAGGCCGTGCTTCCACGCCTCGACGTACGCCTCGGCGACTTCGTCGACGGTCGCGGTCTCCGGGAGATTCACGGTCTTCGAGATGGCCCCCGAGATGAACGGCTGGACCGCGCCCATCATCTTGATGTGACCGATGTGGTGGATCGTCCGCACGCCGTTCTGAGGCTTGAAGGCGCAATCGAAGACCGCGAGATCTTCGTCCTTGATGCCGGGCGCGCCCTCGATGGTGCCGGACTGCTCGATGTAGGTGGTGATCGCGCCCGACTCGGTCTCGCTGTATCCGAGGCGTTGCAGCGCTGACGGCACGCTGCCGTTGACGAGCTTCAGCATCCCGCCGCCGACGAGCTTCTTGTATTTCACGAGGGCGATGTCCGGCTCAACGCCGGTCGTGTCGCAATCCATCATGAAGCTGATCGTTCCCGTCGGAGCGAGGACCGACGCCTGCGCGTTGCGATAACCAGCCGGGCGCCCGAAGGCGATGGCGTCGTCCCACGCCTGACGCGCCGCAGAGAGCAGGCTCGCCGGGAGGAGCTCGTCGCGGATGCGATACGCGTGGAGGCGGTGCATCTGGATGACGCGGTCGTGCGCGTCCTTGTTCTTCGGGTAGGCCTCGTACGGACCCACCGCTTCAGCCATACGGCCCGACTGCGAGTACGCCGCGCCGGTCATGAGCGCCGTGATCGCCGCGGCATACGCACGACCCTGATTGGAGTCGTACGGAAGACCCCGCCGCATGAGGAGCGCGCCGAGGTTCGCGTAGCCCAGACCGAGCTGACGGTGAGTGCGAGCGTTCTCGGCGATCTTCGGCGTCGGATAGTCGGAGTGCCCGACGAGGATTTCCTGCGCGGTGAAGACGACCTCGACCGCGGCGCGGAACCGCTCCACGTCGAACTCGCCGTCGCTGTGCACGAAGCGGAGCAGGTTGAGCGACGCGAGGTTGCACGCCGAGTCGTCGATGCTCATGTATTCGCTGCAGGGATTCGATCCGTTGATCCGGCCGCTGGCCGGCGACGTGTGCCAGTCGTTGATCGTCGTGTCGAACTGCATGCCTGGGTCGCCGCACTGCCAGGCGGCTTCCGCGATCTCCCGGAGGAGCGCACGCGCTTTGATCGTCTCGAGCACCGTGCCGCCGACGCGTGCGGTCAGGCTCCAGTCCTCGTCGGTCTGCGCCTTCTTCATGAACTCGTCGGTCACGCGCACGGAGTTATTGGCGTTCTGGAACTGGATCGACTGCCAGGCCTCGCCGTTGAGGCTCATGTCGTAGCCGGCCTCGCCGAGGGCCCAGGCCTTCTTCTCTTCCTTCGCCTTGCACCAGACGAACTCGTGAACGTCCGGGTGATCCGCGTCGAGGATCACCATCTTCGCCGCACGACGGGTGGTGCCGCCGGACTTGATCGAGCCGGCCACCGAGTCGGCGCCACGCATGAAGGAAACAGGTCCCGACGCGAAGCCGCCGCCCGAGAGGTTCTCCCTCTGCGAACGGATCCGCGAAACGTTCACCCCCGCGCCGGAGCCGCCCTTGAAGATGATCCCTTCATCGCGGAACCAGTCGAGGATCGAGTGCATGTCGTCCTCGACCGAGAGGATGAAGCACGCGCTGGCTTGCTGTGGGACGCCCTCCACGCCGATGTTGAACCACACCGGAGAGTTGAAGGACGCGTGCTGGTGGACCATGAGGTACTTGAGCTCGTCCGCGAAGGCGTCGCGGTCAGCGGCGCTCGCGAAGTACCCGCCCTCGAAGCCGGCGCGAGCGATCGTGTCGACCACACGGTCGACCATCTGCTTGACGCTCGACTCACGCTCGGGCGCGCCGAGCTTGCCGCGGAAATACTTGGAGGCGACGACGTTCGTCGCGGTCTGCGACCAGAACCTGGGGACCTCGACGCCCTTCTGCTCGAATACGTTGCCGCTCTCGCCCGGGATGGCCGAGTCGCGGAGCTCCCACTCGACCTCGTCGTACGGGTGGACGCCGTCGCGGGTGAAATGGCGCTCGATCCGGAGCCCCTTGGGCTCGGCGCGCTGAACGGAGACGTCTGCGATGTCGGCGATTGCCATGTACGTGCCCCCCTAGAAAGCCGCGAGGCTTGAGCCGCTCAAAAGAGCTCTTAGAAGAAGGAGAAGGAGCCTCTCGCCAACGGACGCGGAAGCAAACGGCCGACGGGTCATCTGACCCTCCTTCTACCTTCCCTGAACTCATCCTTGCCACTACATCTGGGTCCGGCTGCCCGGTCGGGCCCAACATCTAGCGGCGCAGGCGGCGAACCGTAGTCCCGCAAAAAGGCAATGTCAAGGGCTAGCGGTCATCAAACTTTCCGGCACAAATTCTGGTAGCGGGGGCGGTCGTCGAGGGCCGGAAACGGCCTCGAAAACGATCAGGCGGGCGAGGCTACTTGGGCGGAGCGGGCCGCTTCAACGAAGGTGCGCATGCCCTTCCGAAGGTCGCTCTCGCCGATGTTGAGCGCGGGTATGAAGCGAACGACCTGATCGTGGAAACCGCATGTGATGAAAAGGACATCGTGTTCGAGGGCCGCCGCGATCGCGCCCTTCGCCGCCGACTTGTCGTCGAACTCCACCGCGACCATCGCGCCGAAGCGGCGGATCTCGCGAACACGCGGATGCGACCGGAGCGGCGCGAGCTCTTCGACCATGATCTCGCCGATCGTCTCGGCGCGAGCGACGAGATTCTCGTCGCGGATGACCTGCAACGTCGCGAGCCCGGATGCGCACGAGACCGGATTGCCGCCGAACGTTGAGCCGTGCGTGCCGGTGCGCCAATGCTCCATACGGTCGCGCGTCGAGATGACTGCGCCGAGAGGCATGCCGCCGCCGAGAGCTTTCGCGGCCGTGATGATGTCCGGCGTCACGCCGAACTTCTGCGCCGCGAACCACGCGCCTGTGCGCCCCACGCCTGATTGAATCTCGTCGAATACGAGGAGTGCCCCGATCTTCGTCGCGAGCTCGCGAAGCGAGCGCAGGAACGATGCGGGCGCCGCGACGTAGCCGCCTTCGCCGAGGACCGGTTCGATCACGATCGCAGCGACGTGCTCGGGCGGGACCTCGTGCTCGAGCATCGCTTCGAGCTCCGCGAAGCAATGTTTCGCGCACGCTTCAGCGTCGTGTTTGTCGGGGAGCGCGCACGCCAGCGGGTACGGATAGGGGGCAACGTACACCTCGGGAAGGAGCGCGCCGTAGCCGCGCTTGTATTGCGCCTTAGACGTGGTGAGGCTCGCGGCACCGACGGTGCGCCCGTGGAATCCGCCGCGGAACACGATGATCGCCTCGCGGCCTGTCGTTTGGCGCGAGAGCTTGATCGCGGCTTCGACCGCCTCCGCGCCGCTGTTGCCAAAGAAGACGGTGTCGAGCCCACGCGGCGTGATCGTCGCGATCATCTCCGCAAGGGCGACGCTCGATTCGTACTTCGCGACCCCGGTGGAGATGTGCATGAGCCGCTGCGCCTGATCAACGACCGCCTTGACGACACGCGGATGCGAATGGCCGACGTTGGTCACGGCGATGCCGCACGTCATGTCGAGGATGCGTCGGCCCTCGGTCGTGATGAGCCAGCTCCCCTCCCCGCGCTCGATCGATAGCCACGTGTAATGGCCAAGGACGGGCGGGAGGACCTTTCGGGCACGTGCCTCGAAGTCGGACATCGCGTCCACTCTATCGGCTCGAGGCTCGTCGGCGCGGGTTTAGCCGGGCCTGCGCTCGTCTCCCTCGGATGTGACCAGGATCTGCAACGTCGCGCGGTCCTCGCCGATCACCCGCACGCGGTAGCCGGAGACGCCGGCGCGGAGCGCCGCGGCGAGGCGGTCGGTGCCCTGGTAGCTCACCCGCACCTTCAAAACACCGTGGCGGTAGTACTCCGTTCGAAGCTGCCCGACGCCGCGCACCTTGCGGAGCGCGAGCTCGAAACGGTGCCAGTCGTCCGGCGTCGGAAGCGGCGTCACGACGAGATCGACCTCGCCGGGTCCCGGCGCGGCGCGCGGCGATGGGATGGCGGGCTCGGGCTTTTGACTCTCTTCGGTCAGCGCCTTCTGGATGATCGAGCTCTGCGCCCGATCCTCCTTCGCGGGCACGAGTCGGGGCTTCGGCGCGGAAGGGATGGGTCCGTCGAGCCGTGTCGTCGGAGAAGGCGGTGGCGGCGGCTCGGCGGGTGGAGGGATCTCCTGCGCCGTCGGCTCCGATGGCGCGGGACGCGCACCGATGCGTGCCGCGAGATCGACGACGTCCTCGTGCGCCCCTTTCTTTTTCTTCTTGTCGTCTTTGGCCACTTCTACCCTCGCAGCCGGAGGAAATACCACGCGAGCGCGATCGCTATCACCACCAGCACAAGGACCGCCACGACGATGAGCGCCGACCACCGCCGCACCCCTGGGACGAGCGCGCGATCGATGGCGGCGCGGATCTCCTCCGCGGTCGCGTCCTTCCGCAGCCAGCCCCGGCCGTGGGCGAAGCGCTCCGCGAGGCGCCGGCCGTCATGCGGATTGCCGGAAAGCACGATGGTCGCCATCGGAAGCACCTCCGTCCGTCCCCTGGGGACGAGCACGCCGTCGACGAGAGCGAGATCGGCGATCCAGCCATCCAGGCCGGTCGCGACCTGTTCTAGCGACTGCGCCCGCCTCACCTCGTATCGATCCTCTATCCGCAGCAACGCTTCGAGCGCCGCACCGATACTTGGGTGCCCCACAACGAGAAGGACCTTTGGCCGCGTGATGCGGGGATGATGCCTTTCCCGGCGGCAGTCGTATACGCTCTGCGCCACACGCGGGGAAGTGGGCAGAGAAGCGAGCAAGCGGAGGGTGACCGCGTGTCCGAGGAGCCCAAAGGTCTAAGCGCGTCCGGCGACATCATCGGGGCACTTTCCGACCGTGTCAGCGAGCTTACCAAGCGAGTCGGCTCGCTCGAGTCGGAGCTCGACGCCGCGCGCAAGCGCGTCGCGGTCTACGAGGAGTTCGACGCCACCGTACGCGACGCCCTCTCGGGCGCGCTTCGGTCCGCGCACGAGATTCGCTCGCGCGCTGAGAACGCAGCGCAGCAGATCCTCGAACAGGCACGCGACGAGCGAAAGATCCTGATCAAGGAGATTGAGCGGCTTCGGGAGGAGCGCGACGGTCTCGTCGACGAGATCGCTTCGAACCGGCGGAGCGGCTTTTCCGCGCTTCGCGGGCCACGTCGCGACGGGCAAGCAGCGGCCGCGCCCGAGAAGCCGGTCGAGGAGCCGACGCCCGACTCGCGAGCTCTGGCGGCCGAGGCGCTCCGCGGCGTCTTCACGGAGTTGCTCGAGGACATCCGCCGCCAAGCCGGGACGGTGGCCGACGCCGCACGCGAAGCCACCGCGGCGGCGGAGCAAGCGAAGACCGCACAGGAGCAGGCGCGCGTCGCGCAGGACGAAGCGCGCTCAGCGCAGGAAGAGGCGCGTCGCGCGCTCGAGAGTCAGCGCGCCGCTGAAACGCAGCGCGCATCCGACGCGGCACGAGCCGCGGAGCTCGCGCTGCGCGCGACCGAGGAGGCCGCTCGCGCCGCCGAAGAAGCGCGCAAGGTCGCGGAGGCACAGCGGATCGCGCAGCAGCGCGCCGACGCCGATCGCGCGGCCGAGACCGATCGCGCGGCCGAGGCCGCTCGCGCGGCGCAGGAAGCGATGCGCGCGGCTCAGGAAGCAGCGCGCGGAGCTGAGGTCGAACGTGCTGCCGAAGCACAGCGCGCAGGCGAGGCTGCTCGAGCCGCCGAGGAAGCGATGCGGGCCGCGCAGGAGGCCGCACGGGTCGCCGGGGCTGACCGAGCCGCCGAGGCCGAGCGTGCGGTCGCCGCAGCCCGCGCCGCCGAAGACGCGCGCAGGGCCGCCGAGGACGCACGCGTCGCCGACGCAGCGCGCCTCGAGCAGCAGCGACGTGACGAGGAGGAGCGGCGCGCCGCGAAGTGGCGCGAGGAGGAGCAGCGGCGCGCGGCCCAGTGGCGCGAAGAGGAAGAGCGTCGCGACCAGCAGCGTCGCGATGAGGACGAGCGGCTCTCGGCGCTCCGCCAGGAGCAGGACGCACGACGAGCGGAGGACGCGCGTCTTGCGGCGGAAGAAGCGCGACGCGCCGCCGCCGCCGAAGCGGGTCGCATCGCCGACGCCGCGCGCATCGCCGAGGCTGCCGCGCGCGCCGCGCAGGAGGCGGCGCGTGCCGCGGAAGCGGCCCGAGCGGCTCAGACCCAGCCGGTCGTCGAAGAAGAGGAGCTGTTCGAGCGCCGGCCCGAAAACGCCGTCGAAACCCCTTCGGCGGCCCCCGAATTGACCGTGGTCGAGCGCGAACCGGCCCCGGCGGTGGCGGAATCGGAGCAACTCACTCCCGAGAGGGAGGAGCCGGCCGGTCCGACCAGCAACATTGTGCTGATGCTTTCGCCCGTGCCCTCATTCGCGCGTCTTGTCGATATCGAGCGACGTATTCAGTCGCTGGCGCAGGTCCGTACGCTCTATGTGCGTGACTTCAGGGGAGGCGTCGCGACGCTCGCGGTAGGACTTCGCGTACCCATGCTGGTGGACGAGCTCTGGTCCGCGATCGCGACCCTAGAACAGCCGCGCTTCGTGCTGCAGCGCAGCGGCGGGACATCCCTGGAGCTCCGCATCGAGGGCGAGGCCGGCGCCGGCGTGGCGTAGGAGCCTCAGGGTGACCCTCCGACTCGACGCCGAATTCTGGAACGCGCGCATGGCCTACCTCGCCAAGGTGGCGCGCGCCGATGCGATCGCCGTCATCCTGAACCTCAAGGGCGAGGGCTACGCGGCCTACGTCGCCCACAACCTTCCGACCGAGACGAAGTGGACCGACGGTCTGCCCGCCGAGATGCTCACGAAGGCGATGACGGACCGCGCCTCGGATCAGGCGACGAGCGGTGTGACGCTGACCCTCTCCGATGGGCGCGCTGCCGACACGCTCGCGGTCGCGCCGGTCGTGTGGAAGGACCAGGTCGTCGGCGGTCTCGCCGCGATGCTGGTGGGCCGCGCGTTCACGCCGGAGGATCTCGCCGGCCTGAGTCGCGTCGGAGATCTCATCGGCCTCGAGCTTGCTGAGGCGAACGCGCTCTGGCGCGCGCAGCGCCAGGGTCAGGATGCGGAGGCGAAGCTCAAAGCCTCGCGTGACCTGCACGCGATCATCCGCAAGGAACGTGATCCAGACCAGCTCCTCGAGCGCGCGACTGCCCAGCTCGCGGACGTGTTCGGAGCCGACGGCGTTTCGATCATGCTCGCGGATGCGCAGGGCGAGCTCTCGGTGCGAACCTCACGCGGTCTCTCTGACGCGGCGAGGCTCGATCGCAAGCGCATCGGCGAAGGGATCTCCGGTACGGTCGCGCAGACCGGACGCTCGATGCTCCTCTCCGGCCAGGTGCAGGGCGGATCCGATCCGACGGCGAGCGAATCGATGATCGCTCCGCTGCGTTCCAACGGCCGCACGCTCGGCGTCGTCAACGTGAAGCATCGGGCTTCGCAGGAGCGCTACGGCCAGAACCAGATGGACTCGCTCACGCAGGCGGCATCCGATATCGCGGCCGCGTACCTCACGGCCGGCGAGTTCAAGCGCGCCGAAGAGGATCGACGTCAGGCGCTCGTGCTCTACGAGCTCTCTCGTTTCGCGACGCTCGGGATCGATCCGCACAACGACCTCGAGAGCGCCGTCGCGATGCTCGCCGACAACCTTCGTCACGACGCAGTCGGCGTGTGGGCCGCGGAGGAGCATCACCTGCACCTTCGCGCCGCGACCGGTTACGGCGACGTCATCCCCTCCGACATCTCGACCTCCGGCACCGACACGGTGCTGGCGCAGGTGCTTCGCGAGCGGCGCACCGCGACCGCGCAGTACGGCATGGCGGAGGACCGCCCCGACTGGGCCGCGCCTTCATCGACGCACTTCCTGCTCGCGCCGATCGGCGCGTCGCAGAACGGGGCCGTGCTGGGTGTCCTTGTCCTGGGACGTGCGACGACGCAGTACACCTCGGAGGAGGCCGACTTCGTGTCGACGCTCGGCGAGTACCTCTCGGGGATGCTGCAGAAGTCCGCATCGACCGACCTGGTGCAGCGCGCAGCATCGAACGAGCGGCGGCGGATCTCACAGGAGCTGCACGACGGGGTGGCACAGGAGCTGACCGGGGTCGTGCTCGCGCTCGAGGGTTGCCAGCGCGCGCTCGACCGCGATCCGGGCGCGCTCGGGCCACAGCTCGCGAAGGCGGCACGCGACGCGCGCGCGACCCTCTCAGACGTGCGCCAGTACATGGCGGCGCTGCGGCAGACCGAAGAGTCCGGTGGCCTGAACCTCCCCGTCACCGTCGCCCGCCTCGCGGACGACCTGCGGAGACAGAGCGGCGTGGCCGTGGACTTCGAGGAGACCGGCGCGGAGCGGCAGCTCGAGCCATTCGTCGAGCGCGCCGTGATCCGCATCATCGGCGAAGGTCTGCGGAACGTCGGACAGCACTCCGGCGCGTCGAACGCGAAGGTGATCCTGCGGTACGACGATGAACAGGTCGTCGCGACGATCGAGGACGACGGCAAGGGCTTCGAGTCGAACGAGCTGCCGACCGCTGAGGAGCGGGGCCACTACGGCATCGTCGGGATGCGCGAGCGCGCCGAGGGCGTCGGCGGCCAGCTCGTGGTCCGCAGCGAGCCCGGCCGCGGGACGATCGTGCGCGCGACGATCCCCTATCGCGTCACCGTCGACGGCGCGCCCTCCAGCTGGACCGAAACCGTCGAGGACACCGATCAGCGCGGGGCCATCGAGGATCTCGAGCGGACCGAGAAGGCGAGCTTCCTCGGTAGGCTGTTCGGCCGATGACCGAAGTCCGGCGGATCCGCGTCCTCATCGCCGACGATCACGCGCTCGTCCGGAGCGGCCTGCGCTCGATCCTCGACACCGAGCCGGAGATCGAGGTCGTCGGCGAAGCCGGCGACGGGCACGAAGCGCTCGCGCTCGCGCAGGAGCTTCTCCCCGACGTGATCCTGATGGACATCAAGATGGGCGACTGGGATGGGGTCACCGCGACGCGTCGCGTACGCAACTCGGTCCCGTCCTCGCGCGTCATCGTCCTCACGAACTACGACGAGGACGAGCTCGTGTTCAGCTCCATCCGCGCCGGCGCATCGGGCTATCTCCTGAAAGAGGTCACGGGCAGTCAGCTCACGAATGCGATCCGTACCGTGGCCGACGGGTTCTCGCTGATCTACCCATCGGTGGCGAAGCGCGTGCTCGATGAGTTCGGGCGGCTACGCGGCGGCGACCGACCCGCCGGCGATGACGAGGGTTACAGCGATCTCACGGCGCGCGAGCGCGAGGTGCTCAAGCTCGTGGCGAGCGGCCGCGCGAACAAAGAGATCGCGGCGACCCTGGGGATCAGCGAGCGCACCGTGAAGACGCACATCTCGAACATCTTCAGCAAGCTGGAGCTCACCGACCGGACGCAGGCCGCGCTCTACGTACACAACCGCGGCCTCCTGGAGAAAGACCCCATCCGCTAAGGCGAGGTCACGACCTGGGCGCTCGCGTGGAGCGCTCCGCTCGTCGCCGCGATCGTGTAGGCCCCGGCCGCCGCGGTGGACCCGAAGCTTCCGCGGAACATCCCGTGGTCGTCGGCCGTGACCGTGAACGCGAGGTCGTACCCATTGCTGACTCCGCTGATCCGCACGCGCACGACCGAGTTCGGCGGGAAGGCGTACAGGGTCCAGCCGTGGTCGCCGGTCGCATTCGAGGTGTCGGTGACCGCGATCTTCGCCGTGTCTTCCGTCACCGCGTCGAAGCTCGCAACGAACGCGGCCAGCGAGCCCGTCCCGAGCACCGCGTACGCCTCCTCGAAGCTCGCACTGTTCCCGACCGCCACGAGCGCGGTCACGAGGCCCTCCTGCCCCACCCGCGCCTCCATCGCACGCACCGCGAGAGCGGCGACCGCGTATTGCGGGCGTCCCACGCGAGCGAAGGTGCGGTGCCAGTCCGGAAGCGTCGCGAGCTGCTCGAGGCTGACCACGCCGTTGGCGCGAAGTGACCGCGCCACGAGCGCATCGGTCTCGGCGGCGAGGGCGTCCTCGCGCTGGATGACCGTCGCGAAGCCCTCCTCGAACCAGGCCGGCAGCCGCGCGTCGCGACCGGCGATGTCGCGGATCATGACGTGAACGAGCTCGTGGGCGAGAAGACCGGAGAGGTCGCTCCCGACCGCGTGCCAGTCCACCGCGATGGTGAGCGTCGCCTGATCGACGATGCCGCCGTACGAGTTCGCCGCGAGCTCTGCCGTGTCCGGCGAGTAGTCGAAGATCTCCTGGGCGCCTCGGGCGAAGCTCGCCGGAGTCGCGAAGAGGAGAACGCGGGGCCGCTCGCTGAACGGACGGCCGAAGATGCCCTCGACGCGCAGCGCGGCGCTGTCCAGCGCGTTCGCTACGCGGACGATCTCGGACGCGGGAATGCCGGCCTCGACGCGCAGATCGGTCCGTGCGGTGGCGACGGCGTAGAGCGGCACCGTCGTGTCGCGGCGGACCCCACCGGACCCGCTGGGGACGTTCACGCAGAACTGGACGACGAAGCCGGTGGTCGGAGCACAGGTGGCGTCGCTCGAAGCCGCGGCGGTCCCACGCCAGACAAAGACGACGGCGAGGACGGCAAGAGCTCCCGCGCCGACCAACTTCATCCAGACCTTCATGGGTCAACTGTGTGGTCCGGCCGGCCCCGCCAGAAGAGACTCCGTCGTTCCCGGCGCGGCACAGACGGCCCACTACGTCTGCGGTGTGGTGTCCCTAGAGTGCCGTCGTGGCCGAGCTTGGGACCGTCGCAATGATCTTTCCGCTCTTCAACGAGCGGCACGCCATCGCCGGGCTCATCCCGCGGGTCCCGCCGGTCATCGCCGAGACGATCGTGGTGGACGACGGATCCGACGACGGCGGGCCGGAGCTCGCGCGGGCGGCCGGCGCGCGGGTCATCAGCCAGGATCGTCGGCGCGGCGTTGGCGCCGCTATCAGAACTGGTATCGAGGCGGCCCGCGCCAACGGGCACGGCGCCGTCGTGATCCTTGCCGCGAACGGGAAGGATGATCCCGCCGAGGCTTCGCGCCTCATCGACAAGCTCCGCGACGGCTACGACTACGTGCAGGGCTCACGGTTCCTGCGCGAGGGCGGCGCGAGCGTCCATCTGCCCACGGGTCGCGGGCTGATGATCCGGGGGTACACGTTCCTGTTCCGCGTCCTCTCCGGTTTTCCGGGCACGGACGTGACGAACGGCTATCGCGCCTATCGGCTCGCGCTGCTCGACGATCCGCGCATCCGCATCGACCAGGCCTGGCTCGACCGGTACGAGCTCGAGTACTACCTGCACTGGAAGGCGATCACGCTCGGCTACCGAGTCGTCGAGGTCGGCGTCTCGAAGACCTACCCGAAGGGCGGCGGGAACTACTCCAAGATCCGCCGCGTGCGCGATTGGTGGAGCATCGTGCGCCCGACGCTCCTCCTGTGGCTACGACTCAAGAGCTGAAACGCGGCCTCGCGAATCTGCTCCGCGCCCGTGACGAGATCCCGCGGTAGAGCGCGGTGGCCCGCGGCCGCAGGTGCGGCGCGAACGGCACGGCGAGCATCGCGACGAGCACCAGCACGGCGAGCGCGAAGAGCGGGGTCTTGATCGGCGTCGAGCGGTACTCGGCGGCGACGAAATGGTCGCCCGCGGGGAGGTTCACCCCGAGGAAGCTCGGGGACACCATGAATGCCTCGGCGTCGCGGCCATCGACGGTCACATGCCAGTTCGGGTTGTACGTCACCTTGAAGACGAGCGTCGACGCCGCGGGGCAACCGACCACGACGTCGATGCGACTCGGTTGCACCCGCTCGTATGTGTATGCGGGGCGGGCGCATCCTGCCGATTCTTCGGCGGTCACACCGTCGGTCGCGGCCGGAAAGTCGAAGCGATGGAAGCGGAGCGCCGCGGGGTCCGCCCCGTTGAACCACGGCCGGTTCACCGCGAAGAGGCCCCGCTGCGTGTGAACGCTCTCGCGGTCGACGATCGAACCGTAGATCGCGTACCCGGTCGTCGGCGCCGCGTAGAGAACGTACCGCGTCGTCCGCGTTATCGGCTGCAGGAACGCGGGCATGACGGTCCCTGATGGGGCAACGACGTACCGCACGTCGAAGAGCTGGTAGTCCTCGGGCCGGTCGATCGAGAAGTCCCAGACGAGATCGGCATTGAGCGAGAGGCTCGAGTACGGCGCCGCGACAACGGAGACGCCGCTGAAGACGAGAAGGTCGCTGAATCGGACCGAATTGAACGGGATCGCAAAATCCATGAGTGGGCCGTAGCCGGTCGATCGCAGTCCCGCGAAGACCCTGCCCGGCGGGCGCGTGCGGAGGCTCGACAGGATCGTGCGCGCGTCGACGTCGGACTCGATCGCGGCCTGCGTTTGGCGCATCCACGTCGTGTTGGACGAATAGAAGGACGCGCGCTCCGCGATCGCGGGAGCGAGCACCAGCAACGCGACCACGCCGGCGAGCGCAACGCGAACGGTCGGCGCGAGAGTCACCGAGGACGCAAGCCGGAGACGCTTCGCGATCGATGACGGCAAGGGCGACATCACTCGCTCGTACGCCCACGCGGCGCCGATCCCGATGAGCACGATGGCGAACAGCTCGAAGCTCCCGATGAATCGGTGCAGCAATAGACCGTCGTGCATCGGGAACAGCGAGACGAGTGCGCCGAGCGTCGGCCGTCCGAAGTAGAGGACGAGCCACAGGACGAAGAGCACGAGGGAGGTACGAGCGAGCGCCGTCCTCCGGAGGACGACCGCGGCGAGTATCCCGAGCGCGACGAGCGCCGTGATGACCGGCAGCCGGCCGTGATCCATGAGGTCGCCGGTGACGAGCCATCCGAGGATCGCCGGAGCGCCGTAGCT
This sequence comes from Candidatus Limnocylindria bacterium, assembly GCA_036570125.1. Taxonomy (GTDB): domain Bacteria; phylum Chloroflexota; class Limnocylindria; order P2-11E; family P2-11E; genus 3-1-20CM-2-70-9. Next base: position 2,235 of record DATCPK010000196.1, on the reverse strand, counting down.
GTCGTACTTCTCCTGTTGCAGATACGGGCTCGCGCCGAGGAACGCCGGCTGCGCGATGAATGGGAGCCACAGCCACGCCGAGAGAAGCGCGGCGGGCACGCCCGCGGCTACAAGACGCAGGACGCGCCGACCGATGTCCGTCCGCGACTCGGCGCCGACGAGCGCGAGCACTGCGAGAGTGATCGCCATCATGTACGCGTAGATGAGATGCGTCAGTACGAGCGCCGCGAGTGCGAGGGCGAGCCAGGCCAGGTCGGACCGCTTCCGCGATCGCAGCGACGACCACGCGATGGCGACCGTGACGAACGAGAGATGCATCGCCGCGATCTGCGTGAACATCCCGAAGCCGCGCCAGATGTAGCTGTCGTAGTCGAACCCGTAGCGGAAATCTCCCGAGAGGAGCGGCGACGCTGCGGCCGCCAGGGCCGCGCCGGCCGCGGCCACGCCCATTCGCCGGAGCGACCAGAACACGGTGACCGGCAGGCCGACGAGAAGGACGTACCGCACGACGTTGAAAACGGTGAGAAGGTCGACGAGTCCGAAGAGAGCGCGGTGGAGCAGCACGACGACGAGCGCGGGCAACGGCTGGTAGTAGATGAACCACGGGAACCCGAGCTCGAGCTGCGGGACCCAGTGATCGAGCACGTTCTCGCCGTTCGCGAGCGCCTCGCTCGCGCGCTGGATCAAGAGGAAGTGGGTCGCGTCGTCGTTGTTGCTGGGCACCGGAACGGTGAGCTCCGGCAGCAGCGCGATCGCCGTGAAGAGCATCGGCACGAGGACGACGAGCGCGACAACGAGCGAGCCGACGCTCGGGCGCGGTCTCAGGCGGAGTCCTCCTTCCGGTCGGCTTGCGCGCGGAGGAGCGCGACCTCCTGCGCGAGCTTCTTCACCTGCTGCGCGTGCTCGGAGAGCTTCACCGAGAAGTGCACGGCGATCACGGTGAGAAAGAGAATGCTGAGGAGAAAGAGCGGTGCGGTGAGCGTGACCGCATCGAGGGCGCGCGCGACCAGGCGCAGGCCGTCCTGCCAGATCGCGGCGATGAGCGTGACGAGTCCGACCAGGAACCACATCGCGCCGTAGTTCTCGCCGAGCCGGCGACGGTAGATGAGCACGAGGATCGAGACGAAGAGGAGCGTGGCCGCGACGATTGCCGCGGCCTGCTGAAGCGGAGTCAGCTGGAGGGGTACGAGCTGCGCGGCATCCATCAGGCCGACGACCGCTGCGCGCGGCGCCCGCGAAGCGCCGCCATCACCGACGCGAGCGCCACCTTGTACGCGTAGTAGATGGGGCGCAGGCCGCTGTGCATCGAGGTCCCACCGGATCGTTCGCGGACGGTGGCCGGGATCTCGGCGATGCGCATGCCCGCGAAGCGCAGCCGAATGAGCACGTCCATGTCGGGGTAGTCGTGCGGGAAGTCGTCGGACGCGAGGAGCGTCAGCGCGCCGCGGTCGAACGCCCGAAAACCGCTCGTCGGATCCGTGCAGGCGATACCCGCGAGCGCGCGTCCGAGACGCTTCAGCGTCGCGCTCCCGATGCGGCGCGTGAACGGCATCGCTACGCGGCCGCCGGCCAGGAACCGCGAGCCGAGCGCGATGTCCGCGCGACCGTCGCGCACGAGCGCGAGCAGCTTCGGTGCGAGGCTGGCGTCGTGCTGACCGTCGCCGTCGATCTGGAGAGCACGCGCGTACCCGTTCCGGAGCGCGTAGAGGTACCCGGTCTGAAGCGCAGCGCCGTACCCGAGACGATAGGGATGCGAGACGACGCGAGCGCCCGCGCGTCGCGCGACGAGCTCGGTGTCGTCGGTCGATCCATCGTTCACAACGACCACGTCGAGGTGCGGGATGGCCCTCTGCAGATCCGCGATCACTGCGCCGACGCGCTGCGCTTCGTTGAGCGCAGGGATGATGGCGATCTCAGACGAGTCTGGCGCCACCCCGGTCACGGCTTCGGCGACGCACTCGCAGGACGGGCTGGTGTTGCCGGTGCGCTCGGCGCGACGCGATTCGGATCGAGCTTCTGGGCGGTCGCGAACTCCTGCTGCGCTTCGGCGGTCTGCCCGAGGCTCCGCAACACGAGCGCGAGATTGAAGTGGGCGTCGGCATAGTTGGGGTCGAGGGCGATCACCTTCTTGTAAAGCGTGACCGCTTCCGGCGCGCCGCCGCTCGAGTTGGCGCGGACGATCGCGAGGTTGAAGAGCGCCTTCTCGTTGTTCGGCTCAATGTCGAGGGCGAGGCG
>DATCPK010000195.1:0-9191 GCA_036570125.1 Candidatus Limnocylindria bacterium | reverse complement strand
GCCGAAGGCCGGGGGGTCCGCCGCCGCGTAAAGAGGGTTTCGGTCGAGCCGTGTCTCTCCTACGGCATAGACCATGTGTTCTATTGTGACTGCTGGGCGAACCGCTCGGCAAGAGCTATGAGCGTGCGTACTGCTGGACCTTGTGGGCCTTTTGGAGCATGCGGCCGGTCGGTGGCGAACCAGAAGGTGCCGGCGATATCCATGTGCGCCCACTCCGTCCCATCTTCGACGGCTGACTCGAGGAAGGCCGCGGCGGTGATGGCGCCGCCGGCCCGGCCGCCGGTGCTGTTCCGAATGTCGGCCACCTCTCCTTTGACCGCGTCGCGGTACTCGTCGGTCAGCGGCATCGGCCACATCCGATCCCCTGCCGCCGTTGCGGTCGCGCGAACCAGCTCCACGAAGGAGTCGGGCTTACCGAAGAGCCCGCTGAAGTGCTCGCCGAGACCTACGGCGATCGACCCTGTGAGAGTCGCGACATCCACCACGCGCTTGGCGCCCTCCCGCTGCGCATAGGTGATCCCGTCGACAAGGACGAGCCTTCCCTCCGCATCGGTATTGATTACTTCGACGGTCTTGCCGCTCATGGCGGTGAAAACGTCCCCCGGCTTGGTAGCGCCACCGCCGGGCAGGTTCTCGGTGCACGGGGCGATACCGATCACGTTGGCCTTGAGGCCGAGCTTTCCGATGGCGGCAAGCGCCGCGATGACGGAGGCCGCCCCAGTCATGTCCGCCTTCATGTGGTGCATGTTGTCTGCGGGCTTGATCGAGATACCGCCCGAGTCGAAGGTGATCCCCTTCCCCACGAGGGCGAGGTCGTATCCCGAGCCCCCGCGGCCGCGATGGCGCATGACGATGAAGCGGGGCGGCTCGTGGCTGCCCTGCGCGACAGAGAGAAAGCTGCCCATCCCGAGCGCGCGGCAGCGGTCGGCATCGAGGACCTCGATGCGGACGCCAGCCTCCTTCGCAAGCTCTTTCGCAGTGTCAGCAAGGAGCGTCGGGGTCATGCGGTTCGCGGGCTCGTTCGCCATGCGGCGTGCCGCGTTCGTGGCCTCGCCGATCGCGGTCCCGCGCTCGATCGCGCTCGCAACGGCCTTCTCGGTGACCAGCAGCACCTGATCGATATCCGGCAGATGTCGCTCTTCCGCGCGCGTGCGGTGCGCCTCGGGGCGCCACATCGCGTAGATCGCGCCCTCGACCGCCGCCTGCGCCGCGCGGTCCTCCCCGAGCGAACCCGGGGCGATCGCGATGCCGACTTTGCGCACAGACGCTCGCCACAGAGCGCGAACTCCGGCGCTCGCGATGTTTCGCGCGCGCTCGGCATCAAGCTCCGCCGGCTTGCCTCCACCGACGATGACGATGCGCGGCTCTTCGTGGAGCGTGTTCACGCCATAGAGCCGCGTGACGCCCTGCTCCTGTTTCTGCAGACGCGCGATGGCGGTCCGCGTCGTGCGCGGAAGCCACGTCGGACTCTCGCCGCCAGCGAAGAGCGGAACGATGATCGCGTCGACTTTGCCGAGCTGCGAGGGACGAACTGCACGAAATCTCATTGAGCGACCTTCTTTCGAGCGACGAGCGTAGCGACGCGCTCGCGCGCCTGCTCTGGCGGGACCACGAGGATGCGATCGTCGCCGGACCTTCGCGTAAGCCCGCGGTCGTCCAGGAAGCCGAGGAGCGGGAGCACGTGCTTGCGACTGGACCCGGTGAGGTCTCGTGCGCGGGCGACGGTGATCGTGCCTTTCGCGGCCAGCTCGGTCACGACGGCTTCGGCAAAGCGCACGACCGCGTCGGGCAAGAAAACTGCCTCGGTGCCGATCCGAACGAGATCGCCGCGTTCGGCGAGCGCCGCGACGAGCTCCCGATCGAGGCCGTAGTCGGCTTCGAGCGTGGCCGGCGAGGGCGGCTGCAGCGGATCACGCGCGAGCGCGGCGCGCGCGCGGGACCACGCCGATTCTTGCTCCGGAGTGATCGTCGGCGCGTGGGTCACCAGCGCGAGACTGCTACCCCGCTCGGCGATGCGGCCGTCTCGTACGAGACGCTCGATCAGCGCGTTGAACCGCTTCGCCGGGAGATCGACCGACGAGCGAATCTCCTCACGCGGCGCGCCGGCGCGGAGAGGCGCGCGACGATGCGTCGCGGCCAGAGTCCGTTCGATGCGGACCGCGAGAGCTTCGAAGGTGTCGCGGGCGACAAGAGCGTCGGCAAGGGCAACGACCCGTCCGCTCTCGAGCAGCTCGCGTGTGGCTGCGTCACGCTCGCCCGCGTCGAGGCCGCTGCGCGCTCCAGCTTCGTCGGGCGTGCGCGGCACATCGAGCGCGGCGAGAAGTCGGGAGGCCGGAGTCGGCGCGCTCCGCCGCTCGAGAACGGCGACGGCCTCGCGACGCCGGCGCATCCGCTCGCCTGAAATGTCGGCGACCACGCCGCCGCCGAGCGTCTCGGGTGGCGACGGACGCCGAATCACAAATCGGTCGCCCACGGCGACGGCGAGCGGAGTCGCCAGCCGCAATTGCACCCAGCCGGAGGCGCCAGGCTCGAGCGTCGGCGCCTCCACCAACGAAACGCGCGCCATCACTTCGGCGGTCCCCGCGTGTACCTTCACGGCCTCGTCATGCGCGATCGCATCGGACGCCGAGCCGAGGACCTCGACGCGCGCGGAGAGCACCGATATCGGGGCGAGTGTCCCGGGGCGGACGATCACCATGCCGCGCTCGAGCTCGTCCTTCTCCACCCCTGTGAGATTCAGAGCCACGCGGCTGCCGGGACTCGCGGAGTCCAGCGCACGTTTGTGGGTCTGGATACCGCGGATGCGTGCGCGCTGAGCGGTGGGGAGGATCTCGATCTCATCGCCGACCGCGAACGCGCCATCGACGAGGGTGCCGGTGACCACCGTGCCGAAGCCGGTGAGCGTGAAGGATCGATCGATCGCGAGGCGCGGCCTTCCAATGTCGCGCCGCGCGGGCGCGGTCCGCAGGACTGACTCGAGCGTCGCGACCAGGTCGGTGAGTCCGGTCTTCGCGGTGGCCGAGACCTCGATCATCGGCGCGCCGGCGAGCGGCGTCCCCTCCAGGGCTGCAGCGACGTCGGCGCGGGCGAGCGATGCCCACTCGTCGTCGACCAGATCGCGCTTGGTCAGAGCGACGACGCCACGGTCGACGCCGAGCACTCCCAGGATCGCGAGGTGCTCGCGCGTCTGTGGCATCACGCCCTCGTCGAGCGCGACGACGAGCAGCACCGCATCGACCGGCCCGACGCCGGCGAGCATGTTGCGTATGAAGTCCTGGTGACCGGGGACATCGACGACCCCGACCTCGTCGCCGCCGGACAGGCGCAGCCACGCGAAGCCGAGGTCGATCGTCATGCCGCGCTCGCGTTCCTCGCGAAGACGGTCGGGGTCGATGCCGGTCAAAGCTGTGATCAGCGTCGATTTTCCGTGATCGACATGGCCCGCGGTCGCGATGACGCGCGCGCTCGAACCGGGGCTAGACGTTACGGCGCACCGCGATGCATTCGATCTCCACCTTCGCCCCGCGGAGGAGAGGGGCGCCGACCGTGGAGCGCGCCGGCTTGTGCGTTCCGAAGCGCTCGGCGTAGACCTCGTTCATCGCCTGGAAGTCGCCCAGGTCCGCGAGGAACACGGTCGTTTTCGTCACGCGGTCGAGCGAAGATTCGGCCGAGACGAGGACGGCGGCGAGGTTGTCGAGGACGCGCCGCGTTTGGGCGCGGATGTCGTCTCCGCCCACGAGCTGTCCGGTCTGCGGGTCTAGCGCGAGCTGCCCGGCGCAGAACACCAGGTCGCCCGCGATGATCGCCTGGCTATACGGACCGACCGGCGCCGGCGCGCGGTCCGTTCTTGTGCTGCGAAGGTCCATCTGCTCCCCCTTTCGCCAGCGCGCCGGTCACGGCGCGCGCGAGAACGTCATCATCCTCAGGCAACACGCTACGCAGGTCGAGCGCGACGCGCTCTTCGACGATCCGCGCGATCACCGGCGGGTCCGCCGACCGCAGCGCCTGGGCGATCTTCGTTGCCTGGCCTCCGTCGATCGCGACCGCGAACGACGGCTGCGTCTCCTCGGGCAGCGAGCCACCGCCGACGGTCGAGCGAAGCTCGATCACGTCCGTGGCGATCCCGGCCGCGGCGAGCGTGGCCGCGATCACGCGCGCGCGGGCCGCGAGAGCCCGCGGCGTCGCCGCGATCATGCGCCAGACCGGAAGCTCTTTCTCGGCGTTGCCATCGCGGTACGTCTCGAGCGTCGCGAGGAGCGCCGCGATGGTGAGCTTGTCGGGACGCAACGCACGCATCAGGGGGTGCGAGCGCAGGGCAGCAATGTGCTCGGCGCGTCCGACGGCGATGCCGGCCTGTGGCCCGCCGAGGAGCTTGTCGCCGCTGAACGTCACGACGTCCGCGCCCTCACGCACAGCCTCGCCGATCGTCAGTTCCTTGCCGAGCCCGAAACGCGACGTGTCGAGGAACGTGCCGCTGCCGAGGTCATGGATGAACGCGACGTTGTGCTCGCGCGCGAGCGCCGCGAGATCGCGGCCTTCGGCCCGTGCGACGAAGCCCGTGATCTTGAAGTTGCTCGCGTGCACGCGGAGGATCGCGCCGGTCTTCGCGCTGACCGCGCCGGCGTAGTCGCGCGTGTAGGTCCGGTTCGTGGTCCCGACCTCGACAAGCTTCGCGCCCGAGCGCCGCAGCACGTCGGGGATGCGGAAGCCTCCGCCGATCTCGACGAGCTCGCCGCGCGCGACGATGACCTCCTTGCGCGACGCGAGCGCGGCGAGAGCGAGCAGCACGGCGGCGGCGTTGTTGTTGACCACGACCGCGTCCTCGGCCGACGCGAGGTCCGCGAGCACACGCGCCGCGTGTCCGTGGCGTTCGCCGCGTTTTCCGGCGACGAGGTCGTACTCGACGCTCACGGCACCGGCTGCGGCCGCGATCGCGGCGAGCGCGCGCGCTGAGAGCGGAGCGCGCCCGAGATTGGTCTGCAGGACGACGCCCGTGGCGTTGATGACGCTCCGCAGCGTGAGTCGTTGGCGCTCAGCGATCGTCGCGCGCGCCTCGGCCGCGAACGTCGCGGCATCGCCCGACGCACGCGCAGCTCGCGCGCGCGCGAGCACTATTCGCGCGGCGCGCGTGAAACGCTCGCGCTCCGCATCGGTCGGGCGCGCGGCGCGAAGGATCGCGTCGATCGAAGGAAGCGCGCGTCGCGGGTCCGCCTTCGTCACCGCGTGAGGACCTCGAGCGCGCCCGGGCGCACGCGGATGGAAAAACGTTGCGCGCTCGTGGTCTCGCCATCGAGCTGCGCTCTCAAGGGTCGCTCGAGCTCGATCTCCACGGCGCGCGCGCGTTTCATGACGATCTTCCTCCCGTCGACGTGCGTGCCGCGGTAGAGCTTGCCAAGTGCGACGAGCGACGACCAACGCGAAAGGTCGCCCGCGAGGAGGACATCGAGCTGGCCGTCATCGAGCGAGGACTGCGGGGCGACGTGCATGCCCGAACCAAAATGCGTCCCGTTTGCGGCGACCACCGTGAGGAATTTACCGGTGTGCAATTCGCCGTCGACGAGCACGCGCATCGGCTGAGGCCGATAGCTCGCGATCCCGACGAGTGACCCTGCGAAATAGCCGAGCGTCTTGCCGGCGACGCGTGCGGTCGCGGCGATACGCTGCGCGACGTGGCCGTCGATGCCGACGCCCGCCGAGTTCACGAAGATCCGACCGTTGACCTCGCCGACGTCGATGGTCCGCCGGTGCGCCTCGCGGATGAAACGCGGAACGTCGCGCCGGCGGCGCGGGTAGCCGAGCGCGCGCGCAAAGTCATTCCCGGATCCCAGCGGATAGAGAGCAAGCGCGGCGCCGCTGCCGGCGATCCCGTTGGCGATCTCGTTCGCCGTGCCGTCACCGCCAGCCGCGATGATCACGCGGTACCCGTCCGCGGCGGCCTCGCGCGCAAGTCGCGCCGCCTCGTCCGGCGCCGGGGTCTGGATCACGTCGACGCGCATGCCCTGATCGCGGAACTCCGCCGCGATCCGCGACGCGAGCCGCTCGCCCGCGCCGTTCCCGGCGACCGGGTTCACGATGGCGAGCGCGCGCTCCTCGAGCTGTCTCGTTGCCCCGGTCACGCGCCTGCCGGCGAAAGAGCCTTGCGGATCGCGTCCTGCTCCTCGTCAGACAACGCGTGCTTCGAGCGACCGGCCTGCACCTGCTTGGCGAAGATGCGCGTATCGGCTCGGCCGTGGAGGCTCGAGAGGACGACGCCGTTGCCCTGCGCGTCCAGGAGCGCGACGGCAAAGGACTGGTCGCCGCCCGTGTCGGAGAACGGGTTGAAGCGGACGACGCCGACCTTCTGGATGCTCTGCCGGGCAAGGGTCTCGAGCTCGCGGTGCAGCCGGTTGAGGGCGTCCACCCGCTCGGCGATGGTGTCGAGGCGCCCGAACTGACGGTCGAGGAGCTCGTCGAGGCCGAGGCCTTCACCGTCCCCGATCAGTCGGCGCAGGCGCCGGCGCAGCAGGACGTCGGAACGCTGCAGCCAGGCGACCCAGACGGCGAGGACGACGACGACCACGGCCAGCACGAGGACAGCCGTAGAAAGCGCCGGCAGATCGAGGGGCATTCGCGGCGGAGCATACGGGGTCGGGTATCCTCGTCTTTCCGTGGCAAAGAAGCACCGCGTACGCACGCGCTCCCGCCGGGCCGTCGAGGCGTCTCGTCGGGCATCGGCGCCGCGCGCGGCGACGCCCGAGCGCGAAGTGGCATCGCGTCCGGCCGTCATCGCGCGAACGACGCGGTACGCATCGCGCAGCGGGACCTCGCGCGCCGTCGGCACGCCATCGCCGAGCCTCGAGCGCGCGGCCGCGTGGGAACGCGGATACGTGACGAAGGACTTCCGCCGCATGGCCATCGTGGTCGTGATCGCGCTCGCGCTTCTGATCGCGGCCGGCCTCTTCCTCAACGCTTTCGAACGCTAGTAACCTTTCGCGTCCTCGTCCTCGTCCTCGTCTCGGTCCTCGCTTCAGCGTGCGGAGTCTTCGCCGGCAGCACCACGGTGGAGCGCGCCTTCGCCGAACATCAGTCGGGCGTCCAAGTCACCGCGGACGGCGCGGTCACGCGACTGCTCTCCGACGACACCGGACCATCAGGTACGCATCAGCGCTTCATCATCCAGGTCAAAGGCGCGACGCAGACGCTGCTCATCGACAACAACGTCGATATCGGCAAGCGCGTCCCGGTCGCGACCGGCGACGATGTTGTCGTACACGGCGAGTACGTCTGGAATGATCAGGGCGGACTCGTTCACTTCACGCATCACGATCCCGATCACACGCACGCGGACGGGTGGATCGAGCTCAAAGGCGTTCGCTACAGCTAGCGTGCCTGCGCGCCGGGCGGCGGGTTCCCGCTGAAGTAGTCCGCAGGCAACGTCGGGCGCAGCTCGAGTTGGCCCGCTTCCAGCCGACGGGCGCCATCTACGGTGCGCAGGATGAGGCCGATATCCGGCGCCACCCATACCTCGACCGCTCCGCAACGAACGCGAACCACGTCCCATCCGAGGATCCGATCACGGCCCAACACCAGTGGATCGCCGCACCCGCGTTGCCTCCGGAAGGCGACCCAGGAAACGTCGCCAAGGAGGCGCAAGGCCGAGAAATCCGGAAGGATGTTCTCGTATGAGTACGAGTTCGATGCGGCGTCGTACATCAGGAGGCGACTGCCGTCATAGACCAGGAACGACCCGGCCGATTGCCCGGGGATCGATCGAAAGCGCATGTCGACCCGCGCGCGTCCCGAGCCGTCGTACGAGATGTCGTCCTCGTAGCCCGACCCGCCGGAGCCCGCGCACACGCCCATCCAGAATGCGGGCGGGTCGACGTCCGCGGGGATCGCGGGTAGAGGACCCGATGTCGTCGAGGCAGGTGCGGAAGGTGGCACCGCCGTTATCGAACAGGCTTCTGGACGCGCCGCCTGCGGTGTCGCTGGAGCCGGCGATGTCGGAGCCGCCGATGCGGGAGCCGCCGGTGATGTCGGAGCCGGGGCTGCGGGCGCTGGGATGCAAGCGCCGATCGTGAGGGCGGCGGAAAGAAGTGTGGGCAGCGTGAGGAGGCCGGCGTTGATAACTGCCGCACTCTACTGAGGACTCGGTGGGCTGTGCTGGATTCGAACCAGCGACCTCTGCGATGTGAACGCAGCGCTCTAACCGGCTGAGCCAACAGCCCGCGACGAGAACTAAAGGATAACCGTCACCAGCTGCCGCCGCCGCCTCCCCCACCGCCGCCGCCGGCCCCGCCTCCGGAAAATCCGCTCCCACCCCTCGATCCAGGCGTGGACGAGATCGCGGAGCCGAGATTCGACGAGAAGCCCAGCAGCGACGATGAGAGAACGCCCGCATTGAACGGCCCGCTGCCGATGTACCACGACGACGTCTGGGCCGACACGTCGATGTCCTTGAACGCTCGTGCCCATTTTTCGACGCAGCCGAACACGATCGCGTACGGCAGGTACTCGGAGAAGATGTTCTCGCTCTCGGCGAAACGCTGGCGTTCCTTCTCGGCGACCTCCATGTATTGGCGGAACCCCAGAGTCCGCCGCAGAAGTTCCGCACCGGCTGCGGTTTTCGCGGGCATGACTCGAGCAACAGCGAGTGCGACCACCCCGACCACCACGACGGCGACTCCGACGAGTCCGGCGCCGAGAGTTCGGCCAAGGAGCCATGCGATCCCGACCCCGGCGATGATCGCGAGCACGCTCACTCCGATGTACCCCTGGCGAACGCGATCGGGTCGTGCGGCGAACCACTTTCGATCGGCCGAGTCCCGATAGAGATCGGCCTCCGCGGTCCGGAGCGTCGACACGAAGTGCGTGCGCAGCTCGGAGATCTTCACGTTGGGGCCGTCCTTGAAGAGGCCCGTGAAGACGATCCTCTCGTATGGGAGAAGCTCGCTCGCGGCCTTGCCGTTGTCGTGCAGCGTCCAATCCTTCTTCGCGAACACCCAGGGCTGCGGTTCCTCGGTGATCGTCAGGTATCCGCGAACGGCAAGATCGACGATCGTCGCAGTGACGTCTTTGGTGTCCGCGCTCTCGTCGAGGATGACGCCAAGCTGCGCGGGACGGATCTTGTCGGGCGGCTCGTACTCGGGGACGATCGTCTCGTGCTCACGGGCGTCGCGCCCGACCGTGTACCAGCGCCAGTAGAGGAACGC
>DATCPK010000194.1:0-3159 GCA_036570125.1 Candidatus Limnocylindria bacterium | reverse complement strand
GAGCTACTTGCTCGAGTTCATGGTTACGCACCCAGCTGCGACCGCCTGCGCGCTTCGTCAACAGCTGCGCAAGAGCCTTCCGTGGGCGCACGCTGCTCGTGGTCGGCGACGGGGAGGTACTCAAGGTGCACGTGCGAACCGGGCGTCCCGATCTCGCACTCGGGATCGACCTGGACTGCGGTGCGGTGGACGACATCGTGCTCAAGGCGGAGGCGCGTTCGGTGCTCGTCGCCTAAGCCTCGCGACGGCAGCGTTCTTCCGCAACGACGATCGCGTCCCAGCGCTCACCCGGCGCGACGTTGATGGTGTCGCACTTGAAGGGCGCCGGCAGCGGATAACCATCGCGCCCGAAGACCTCAAAGGTGCACTCGGAAGCATGACGCCGTCTTGAATCCATCAGGCGCTGCCCGAGGTGGGCGAGAGTCGCCGATTCACGTTGTGACCGCTATGTCGGTCGAGGATTGGCGGCGTGGCCGGCGATGAGCGCGCGGCGACCCGGCGTGCGGGGTCGACTGTGGGTGGGCCGACGTGCCGGCGGGCCGTGGCGAAGCGCCACAGTCAGGAGCGCGTCCTCGATCAGCTCGAAATCGGTGTCGGAGATCAATCGCAGGCAACCCATGACCTCGTCGCGACGCTCAGGGGTCCAACCACGCGCGATGGCTAGACGCGCGCCGAGCGACGCGATCGGCACTTCATGGCCGGCGATGGCGGACACGCGGTGACGAAGGCGGAGCGTGGCTGTCTCACGGGACAGCTTGGTGACGGCGACGGTGGCCGCCAAAGTTGGCAAACGGCCTCGGGCGCTCGGCCAGCACACCATCGCGACGTGGTCGCCTCTCTCGAGTTCGTGAGGGATCGGACCTAGCTCGGCGAACCAGTCCACCTTGCGGAACTGAGCAGGCCAGGCTGCGAGCACAACAAGCCACATCCGACGGGTCATCGCTGGGCCGCCTCTTGTTCGCGATCATCGCGCCGTCGCGCTGGCGTGATCAGGCCGCATTCTCGACAGGGCATCTATTCATCTCCGAGCCAATCGCGGGCCGTGCGGCCCAGCCGCATAACCCGCGTTTGGCAGTCGCTACAAGGTCACTGTGATCTTGTTGGTGAGGGTCTTGACGCCGGGCGTGCTCCAGGCGATCCCTTCGGCCTCGCGACGAGTCCGGTAACTGAGCACCTGTCCCGTGAGCGTGGTGATGCCTCGATCGACGATCACGTCGATCTCATCCAGTGGGAAACGACGCAGGAAAGCGCTCTTGACCTCATCTTGAGTTGCCGCATCGGCGCGGTCGGGTGGCGCGATGACGATGTGGTTGTTGACCGAAACCACGCCGAGCAGGTTGCGGACGGTGGCGGCAGCGGCCTGCCGTTCGTACCAGTTGTCGACGGTGCCCTTCAGCGTCACGACCCCGTTACGCATGACGCTGTCGATCCGCTCTTCGGGGACGGTCACGTCCCACTCGAGCGCGTTCCGGACGGCCTGGGCGATCCGGGTGTCGTCGCGGACGGCGTGGGGCGCGATCTCGACGGTCAGCTTATTCGCGACATCCTTGACGCTGGGTACATTGCCCGCGATCTCAGCCGCCAGGGCCAGCGTCGGATAATTGGTCACCGTGCCGGTGAGCGTGACGACGCCTGCGTCGACCTCTACGCGAAGCTCGGCGGGCTTGAAGCGGAAGTCGCGCGCGATCTCAGCGAGCACATTGAGCTGGATCTGCTTGTCGGTCTTCCGGGGTGTCTTTGTATATGTCATGTCTTTTGCTTGGGGGATTAGTGTCATGTCTTCGTCCTTTCGCTTACGTATTCGAGGCGATCGAATAGATCGCGCGATCAACGCGGTGAGGACGCGACGCCCGCGCTTTCGTCTGCGTCACTTCATCGCGCCTCCGAAGGGCCTATGGGCCCGAAGTGCCAAGCTCCGCTCGCGGTGAGCAGCTGCCAGTGCCAAGAGCCCGGGATTCCGAGGGTCCCCTTGTCACCGCCCTCGCTTGGATGTGAAGAAAGGTCTGCGCCCGAGCGACTCGCCTACCTCCGGACGCAGTTCATGACACGCGTCCCTTGGCGGAGCCGATCTTCGACTCCCGTCGCTGTTCGTTCTGATGCCGCCCCTGAGACCGTGGCCCTTGATGGGATCTCGGTTCCACTTTCTCTCTGGCGAGCCCCTCGAGCACTACGAAGTCTCGCGAATCATCGGCGCGATGGCGAGGGCCGGAGGACCCTAATGCCAATGCCGAAGGACATCGAGATTCCTGCTACGCCGCTGAGCGGTTCGCGTACAGGATCCGAGTCGCTTGTAGGACTCCGGTGGCTCTTGGCATCGCCTTGCTGGCGTACGCGGAAAACTCGACCTCCGCTTGCTGCGGCGGCAGGAGCGAACGCGACGATGTCGGGCGAGACGTGGAAGCCTGACCGGACGCACCATGAGCCTCGCTACCGGTACACCTGCTACCTGCGTCGGGTCTCTGGTAAGTGCGACGCGCCGTACGTCTCTCAGGATGCGCTCGAGTTGGACATTCGCAGGATCCTCGAGGCTGTCGCTCTACCGACTGGCTTCGCGGAGGCCGTGGACGCCGCGCTCGCCGCCTACATGGGGAAAGAGGGCCGCAAGTCTCGCAAGGAGACGCTACGCAGCCTCGAGGAGCGACAGAGCCGCCTCAACGAGATGTTCGAACTCGGCAGCATCCCAGCGACCGAGTACCAAGCGAAGTGCGCGGCCCTGGACAATCAGAGAACGAACCTCAAGACGAAGCGCGCGGAGCCCGTCCTGGTGCGTCAGCGGACAATGCTCGCCACCTTGGTCGAAGACTGGGACGAGATGACCCCCGAAGAGCGGCGCCGCGTGGTCGGCGTGGTCTTCGCGGAGATTCACGCGAGCAGCGATGGGATCGCGCGCCTGCTTCCGCGGGAAGACTGGAAGCTCTACATACGGGCCGTTCTGCGCGAACCGGCCACGCTGGCCCGGTGGGGGTACGGAGCGGAAGACGGGGGTCAAGCACGCGGAAGTGATAACAGCTCGGCTCCTTCAGGAGGAGCGTGGGTGGCTCCGGTTGGCGGGTTAGCGCGGCTATTCAGTCGCGCAGACCGCGAGCGACTATAGATGCGCGTCATCGAACTGCCGGGGCTCTTCCTTGAAGGCGAAGAGAAGCGGCCTATGAGAAAGAC
>DATCPK010000193.1:0-3009 GCA_036570125.1 Candidatus Limnocylindria bacterium | reverse complement strand
GCGATGACGACATAGCTCTCCGGTCCGAGGCGAAGCCTGGTGAGCTCGGTCGCGTTACGAACGACGATGCGCTCATCAGGCTCCGGCGCATCGGATGCACCGACGGAGACCGCGCGGATCGTGAACCCGAGGACCTTCCCGATCGTCGCGAGCGCGCGCGCGACCGGACCCGTTCCGATCACGATGAGCTCGGGCCGCGCGGTCGATCCAGGGACCGTTTCGCCCGGCGCGAATGGCCGGACCTCGACCCGGATGCGCGACGCATCGTCCCAGTCGTACGTGCGCTCGAGACGGATGCGATCGCGAAGCGCCCGCGTCGCATCGCGCTCGGCGGACTCGTCGAATCCGTCGCAGCCCAGGCTGCCGAACCGTTCCCCGCTTTCGAGAACACCCAGCGCCATGCCTTCCTGGGACGGCGGACTTCCCTCGAGAGCCGTGACCGTCACGAGCGCCGCGCGCTCGCCGCGTTCGAGGGCTTCGCGGACCGCGGCTCGTGGCTCCACCTATTGAGCATAGAAAGAGGCCCTGCCGGCGTGGCAGGGCCTCTTCTTTAGGTGCCGGACCGAACGCTATTCGCGGTACCCGCCCACGCCGAACGCGCCGGCGTAGACGTTCTGCGCGAAGTAGAGGAGGAAGGCGAGCGCGACCCCCCACATGAGTGGGTGAACCTCGTTCGCCTTGCCGCGTGCGAGCTTGATGAAGACGTACGTGATGAAACCAGCGCCGATGCCGTTCGTGATCGAGTACGTGAACGGCATGATCACGATCGTGAGCAGGGCGGGGAGACCCAGCTCGAGATCGGTGAAGTCGATCTTCGACGCGATGCCCGCCATGAGGAATCCGACGATGACCAGAGCGGGCGCGGTCGCTTCGGGCGGGATGACCGCCACGACCGGCGCGATGAACATCGCGGCGAGGAAGAGGATGCCCGTGACGACGCTCGCGAGTCCGGTGCGCGCGCCGGCGGCGACGCCGGCTGCCGACTCGATGTAGGTCGTGTTGCTCGACGCGCCCATGAGGCCGCCGAACGCAGCGCCGACCGAGTCGACCAGGAGGATCTTGCGGATGCCGGGGAGCCGGCCTTTGCTGTCGAGCCAGCCGGCCTGTCCGCCGATGCCGATGACGGTGCCCATCGTGTCAAAGAAGTCCGAGAGCATGATCGTGAAGACCGCGAGAAGCGTCGCGAGGACACCGATCGTCGCGAACGCGCTGAAGTTGAGACCGCTGAACGCGTTCGAGAGGTTCGGCAGCTCGAACCACGATGTGGGAAGCACCGCCGTGCCGGGGGCGGTCGAAGGTACGTACGTCGAGACGACCGCGTGAAGGAGACCCGCGACGATCGTCGTCCCGATGATCCCGAGCAGGAGGGCAGCTCGCACGCCGCGAGCGAAGAGCGCGAGGGTGATGATCAGGCCGATGACGAACGTGAGGATCGGTCCCGTGTTGAGCGGCGAGAGCGTGACGACCGTTCCCGCGCCGCGAGTCACGAAGCCCGCGTTCACGAGTCCGATCAACAGGATGAACAGGCCGATGCCGACACCGATCGCCTGCTTCAGAGGCATGGGGATCGCGTTGAGGATCGCCTCACGCAGACCGGTGAGGACCAGCACCGTGATGACGATGCCCTCCATGAGGATGATCCCCATGGCAGCCTGCCACGGCAGCGGCGGTGTGCCGAGAACGAGCTGGTAGGCGACAACCGCGTTGAGTCCGAGGCCCGCGGCCATCGCGAACGGCCTGTTCGCGTATAGGCCCATGGCGATCGTGAGGACGCCGGCGCAGAGCGCGGTCACCGCGACCGTCTGCGGGAACCCTGGGCCGAGACCCTTGTCCTGCAGAGCCGTGTTGCCGACGTAATTCAGGATGATCGGGTTCAGCGCGATGATGTAGGCCATCACGAAGAATGTCGTGATGCCGCCGATGACTTCGGTGCTTACCGTGGTCGAGTTCTCGCGAAGCTTGAATAACCGCTCGAGAATCGCCGGCGGTTCCGGCGTCCTCGCCGTTGGTGCCGCCCGTGCAGCCATGCAGTCCCTCCTCCGCCACGCTCACACCGACGCGCGAAGGTCCGGGTCGCGATCTCTGGAAGCGCGCGTCCTCCCCCGGGCCGCGGGGAGCATACCCTGCGATGAGCGAAGGCGAAATGGAGGCTGACGCGATGGCAGAAGACCTGACCGTCACTCGTGACGGGGACATGCTCGTGATCCGCATTCCGATCGGGAAGCCGACGCCGAGTGCGAGCGGGAAGACGCTCGTGGTGGCCTCGACGCGCGGCAATCAGAAGACCAGCGTTCAGATCGACGGCAAAGACCTCTATCTCGGCCTCAACGCATACGTGTACGCCGAGGCGAAGGGCGCGAGGTGACATTTCCGATGACCGACGATCGCTCCTACATCGCTGCGAACACCCGCGAGCGCGAACGTCTGCGCGCGCTCGTCGAAAGGCTGGACGATGCCGCGCTCTCCGCTCCGGTGAACGAGTACTGGACCGTCGCCGGCGTGCTCGGTCACGTCGCCTACTGGGACATTCGCGTCCTGGTCCTCGCCGAGAAGATCGATCGCGGTGAGCCGTGGGCGCCCGGTGACGCGGAGCCCGAGGGCGATTGGCTCAACGACTCGACCCGTCCCTTGATCCACGCGATCGCGCCGCGGGAAGCCGCGCAACTGGCCCTGCGGATCGCCGATGAGACAGATGCGCGCGTTGCGAAGCTGCCACTGGACCGGCTCTGGCCCCGCGATCCCGAGAGCCCGATCAACGCGGTCCGCGCCGAGCACCGCCGCGAACACCTCGACGAGATCGAGGCCGCGCTAAAAGCCCGCCGCTGATTCCCTAGCGATTCTGCGGAGGGGGTGGGATTCGAACCCACGGAGAGCTTGCACCCTCAGCGGTTTTCAAGACCGCCGCATTCGACCGCTCTGCCACCCCTCCGGAGCAAACAAGTATGGGCTCCGACCGGCTGGCGGTCGCCGCTCGACGCTGGCACGATGCCCAAATGGACAGGACTCGCG
>DATCPK010000192.1:0-28928 GCA_036570125.1 Candidatus Limnocylindria bacterium | reverse complement strand
GCACGAAGCTGCGCTTCCGCGGCGGATGGTTCGCGCTCCCCATCTATCTCGTCGTGGTCTCGATGTATCCGCTCTCGCTGCAGCACGCGGACTGGGTCGAGATCAGCGAGCAGTTCTGGTGGATCGCGATCACCGGTGTGCTCGTCGGCACCCTTATCGGGAACGGACGCATGCGCTTCCCGCGAGCGATCCTCGTCGGCTCGACGATCGGGATGCTCATGATCACCCTCTCCACGACGTTCGCCTCCACCGGCGGATCGAGCTTCGGCGACCGGATGACGCACCTCGCGATCCTCGTGAACAACTGGATCACGCAGGTCCTGGCCGGTGAGGCCGCGAGCGACCCGACGGTGTTCGTCCTCTTCCTCGCGGCCTCGGTGTGGTGCGCGACATTCGTCGGCTCGTTCATCCTCGCGCGGAACGGCCGGATCTGGGACGCGGTCATCTTCAACGGCGCGTGCCTCGTCATCAACGTGTCGGTGGCCCTTACGAACCTGTACCCGGACCTCATCGTGTTCACGCTCGCCGTCCTCGTGCTGCTCGTGCGGATCCACATCGTGAACCTGCAGGAGCGCTGGACGAAGCAGAACATCGTGCCCTCGGGCGAGATGGACTGGCGTCTCCTGCGCGGTGGGCTGACGTGGACGACGGTGCTCGTGATCATGGCGCTCGTCACGCCGCGCGTCGGCGCCGCCGAGGTGCTGAACGGCGCATGGAGCACGTTCGAGGGTCCGTACCACAGCGTCGAGGCCGAGTGGCAGCGGTTCTTCGCCGGCGTGTCGGGACCGAGCCGGCTGCGCGGCGTCTCCTTCTCCGACTCCATCCGCCTGGGACAGGCGCCGAACCTCGGCGATCGCGTGATCATGACCGTCGACGCACCGACCGGTCATTTCTGGCGCGCCGTGACGTACGACTTCTACACGGGTGCGGGCTGGCGCACGACCGAGAGCGACAAAGCCGACAAGATTTCGCTCCCGACCACGGACCGCGAGACGTTCCAGGCGACCTTCGACATCATCGTTCCGCACTCGAACATCCTCTTCGCGGCGAACGAGCCGCAAAAAGCGGACGTGCCATACCAGTTCTATACGGGCGCGGACAAGAGCTATTCGACGTCGCTCCATGCACTGAATCGTTCGCAGGCCGCCGGCACCTACACGGTGACGAGCCTCGTCTCGATCGCCGACAAACAGACGCTTAGGAAAGTTGCGCCAACGTATTCCGACTACATCAAGTCGAAGTACCTGCAGCTGCCGTCGACGCTTCCCCAGCGCGTGAAGACGCTCGCGCACCAGGTGATGGACAACCTCCCAAACGCGTATGACCGCGCCGAGGCGCTCGAGAGCTTCCTGCGCAGCCCGCCCTTCTCGTATTCGCCGCAGGTGAAGGCGACGCCTCCGGGCAGGGACCCCGTGGACTACTTCCTGTTCGATCTGAAGCAGGACTTCTGCGAGTACTTCGCGTCGGCGATGGTCGTCATGCTTCGCGAGGAGGGCATCCCGGCGCGTCTTGTCGAAGGATTCACGACGGGTTCGTACGACAACGCGAGCAACTCATTCGTGGTCAAGGAGCAGGACGCCCACGCATGGGTCGAGGCGTACTTCCCGGGGTACGGCTGGATCGAGTTCGAACCGACCCCATCGCAGCCGCCCTTCGCCCGGCTCGACGCATCGGCCAGCAGCGGGTCGGATTCGGGCGACGGCACCATCTCCGGCGACACGACGACCGATCCGAACGATCCGAACCGTCCGAACCGCGGCGACGAAGATCTCAACCAGGGCGATGGCGGCGGAGCCTTCAGCGGCGACACCGTTGTCGCGGCGGTGCGCGCGATCGACCCGCGGCCGGCCCTCGTCCTCCTCGGCCTCCTCCTGCTCCTGCTCATGGCCGCGGTCGCGCGATTCCAATGGCGTTTCCGACGCTACGGACCGATCGAGTCGGCGTGGGGGAAGACGCGACTTCTCGCGAGCTACGTCGGATATCCCGCGCATCCTTCGCAGACGACATATGAGTTCGCGAGCTCGCTCGGCGCGGCCATACCCGAGACACACGATCCGGTGCAAAGCCTCGCGCGGGCGCGCGTGCTCGAGCAGTACTCGGCGAACGGAGCCGACGAGGATCTGCGCGACGCCGCGGAGACCGCATGGCATCAGGTCGCGTCGGCGATGCTCACGCTGCTGCCCGGGCGCATCCTTCACTTCATCACACACCTCTGGCGCTGACCGCGGACCACCCGAACGTCGCGCGCGTTCGCGCGTACGCGGCCGAGCGCGGCGCGGACCTTGAAGTGAAGCGCTTCGCCGCAACGACGCGCACCGCCGCGGACGCGGCGCGGGAGATCGGCACCGAGGTCGAGCGGATCGTGAAGTCGCTCGTATTCGTTGCTGACGGCCGGCCCCTCATCGTGCTCTGCTCTGGCGACAACCGCGTGAGCGTCAGACGTCTCGCGGACATTCTCCGCGCGAAGTCGGTCCGCCGAGCCACTGCAGACGAGGCGAAAGCGCACACCGGCTTTCCAATCGGCGGGGTGCCTCCGTTCGCTCACTCGCAAGCACTCGAGGTGATCGCGGATAGCGCCCTCAACCGGTTCCAAACCGTCTGGGCCGCCGCGGGTCTACCGGATGCGGTCTTCGAGATCGCGGTCAACGACCTGGTGCGCCTCTCCGGCGCCCGGTTCGCGACGATCGCAGCAGTTCCCGGGATGGAGTAGCGGCTAGCGGTCGAAGCTATAGCGCGTCGTGGTGCGCGGGAATCCGCGGACATCCCACGCCAAGACCTTCGTCGGCGTGAGGACGTAGCCCCCCTTGTCCCACTGCTCCGGCTTCGGCCGGTACTTGTAGATGCGGCCGTACTTGGCGCCGTACTGCTTCGTGATGCGCTCCGACGTCGGACGCTCGACGGCCGGCACGCGGGTCGCGTGTCCCTCGACCATGACCGCGCTCGTACCGGACTCGGCACCCATCGCGATGCGCGGCTCGCGCGCGACGTTCCGCGCCCACTTCGTGTCCTCGCCGCCCTCGAAGTACCAGCGGTCGTCGATCCACGCGCCCCATTGCCCGACGAGGTGCGGCTTTCCATCGGGATCGATGGTCACGAGCCAGTACGACTTCGCGCGTTCGAGCATCCTTCGCGTCGTCGCCCACGGGAGCATCCCGCGTTGGGTCTTGGGGACGCCGTAGCCCTTCGGCATCCGCGGGCGCGTCGCCCGCGGCGTGCTAGCGCTCTTCCTCTTCGTCGTCGTCGACGGCATCGTCCGCCTCGAACTCATCCGAATAGAACCCGAGCTCCTCGGACTTGAATACGGTGACGAGAAAATCCTCGCGCTCGGGATCGTGCGTCTGCACGAGCTCCTCGTCGATCTGATCGATCACCTGCTGCAGCTCGTCGTCGGTGAGATCCACCTCGAGCAGCAGCGTGCCGTGCACCTCGAATCGTCCGTAGTGCAGGTCGATCCGACCGACCCGACGTGCGCCGCCGTAGATCGCGAAGATCTCGCTCGATTCGGTCCGGACGGTCCTTTCGAAGCGAGAGGATTCCATGGAGGGGTGAGGGTACCCCTAGACCCCGAGTTTCGCCGTGCGTACCGCGTTGATGTCTTCGAACGCGCCGATGCGCGCACGCACCTCGTCGGGGACCGCGTCGTCGAGCGTGAGGATCATGAGCGCCTCGCCCCGCGGGTGGAGACGCCCGACCTGCATCGACGAGATGTTCACGTTGTGCTCGCCGAGGAGCGTGCCGACGCGACCGACGAGACCGGGCTTGTCCTGATGCTTGGTGAGAAGGAGATGCCCATCGACGGGCACGTCGACCCAGAAGCCGTCGATGAACACGATCCGCGGATCTCCTTGCACGAGCGTTCCCGCGACCTCCGTGGACCCGACCTTCACCGAGAGAAGGGACGCGTAGCGCGCCGGCTCGGTCTCGCGGCGTTCGGCGATGGCGAGGCCGCGCGATCGCGCGAGATCGAGGGCGTTCACAAGATTCACGCGCTGCTCGCTGAAGGTCTCGAGCACGCCCTTTACGGCGGCCGCCCGCAGCGGCTCGGGATCGAGCTCGAGTACGGCGCAGCCGTATGCGAGCGCGAGCTGCGCCGGCCGGTCGTCGAGAAGCTGCGCCGTGAGCGAGCCGAGGCGCTCCGCGAGCCGGAGCCACGCCATCCCGCCGGCTTCCTCCGCGGGCGGTCGCGGTGCGTTGACGGCGTTCCGCGCGGGCTTGCCGTCGAGCACGTCGAGGATCTGCTCGACCACGTCCACAGCGACGTTCGTCTGCGCTTCGCTGGTCGATCCCGCGATGTGCGGCGTGAGGACGGTGCGCGGCGCCTTGCGGATCGCGGCGTCGGCGGGAAGCGGCTCCGTCGGGAACACGTCGATCGCCGCGCCTGCGATCGTGCCCTTCTCGAGCGCCGCCGCGAGCGCGTCGAGGTCGACGATCTCTCCGCGCGCCGCGTTGACGATGACGGTCGTTGGCTTCATCCGGCCGAGCGCCTCCGTCCCGATGAGCCCGCGGGTCTTCTCGGTGAGCGGCACGTGCAGCGAGATGACGTCGGCCGTCCGCAGAAGCTCGTCGAGCTCGACGAGACGTGCGCCCGCTGCGCGCGCGGAGGCCTCCGTGGCAAACGGATCGTGAGCGATGAGGGTCATGCCAAATCCCGCCGCGCGGCGGGCCACCTCGCCGCCGACCCGTCCCACTCCGACGAGACCGAGTGTCTTTCCGCGGAGCTCGCGGCCGATGAACTTCGAGCGTGTCCATTCGCCGCCGCGAACGCTGCGGTCGGCGTCCACCACCCGGCGAAGCACGGCGAGCGCGAGCGCGATGGTGTGCTCGGCGGCGGCGACGATGTTGCCGAGGGGCGCGTTGACGACGTAGACGCCGCGGGCCGTCGCCGCGGGAACGTCGATGTTGTCGACGCCGACTCCGGCCCGGCCCACGACGACGAGGCGCTTCGCCGCATCCAGTATTGGCGCCGTCACTTTGGTCTCGCTGCGCACGATGAGCGCGTCGACATCCGCGACGCGCGCGGCGAGGTCGGCCTCTTTCAGTCCGGTCGTCTGGCGGACCTCGCAGCGCGCGCGGAGCAGCGCGAGACCCTCTTCGGCAAGAGGGTCCGCGACGTGGACGATGTTGCGGCGGTTAGCGACGAGTCGCGACCGCGTCGTTCGCCGGCCGTGCGGTCGACGAGGCGCGGGCGGCGGGGCGCGAGGACTGCTGCTGCTGGCTCTCCGCGTACGCGCGGAGGGCGGCGGTCATCGCGACGCCAGGCTCGACGGATTGATTGAGATCGCGGAGCGTCAGCTCGAGGGCGCTGAAGAACGCGACGATGTCCTGCAGCGTCACGAAGCCGAGATGAGCGACGCGAACGAGCTGGCCTTCCATCTTCCCCTGGCCGCCGGCCACGATCGTGTCGTGGTCGTCGCGCAGGACGCGGATGAGATTCCGGGCATCGACGCGCGCCGGCGGGCGAAACGCCGTCACGGCCGGCGATGCATATCGTTCGTCCGCGAACATCTGAAGATTCACGGCCTGCAGTCCGCGCCGTGTCGCGCGCGCGAGGTCGCGGTGGCGACGGATGATCGCGTCGAGGCCTTCCTCGGCCATGAGTCGCAGCGACTCCTGCAGCGCAATGAAGACGGTCACAGCGGGCGTCGCCGGAGTCTGTGCCTTCTCGAGTGAAGCCTTGTATGTGGCGAGGTCGAAATAGGCCTTCGGCAGGTTGGACTTCTCGTACGCCTTCCACGCGCGCGGGCTCATCGTGACCATGGCGACGCCCGGAGGCGCGCCCCAGGCCTTCTGCGATGCGGTGACGCAGACATCGATGCCCCACTCGTCGATCTCTAGCTCCGCGCATCCGGCGCCGGAGACGCTGTCGACGAGGAAGAGCTTTCCGGACTCTCGGACGACCGCGGCGATGTCCTTGATCGGGTTCAGGATCCCGGTCGATGTCTCGTTGTGCGTGATCAGGACTGCTTTCGCGGCGTCCTTCCCCTTCTCTTTCGCGAGCTCGTCGCGAACGAGGTCCGGCTCGACGGCGCGGCCGTAGGGAACGTCGACACGCCGAGCGTCGACGCCGTACGCCTTGCAGATGGCGGCGAAGCGCTCGCCGAACGCGCCGCAGCTGAACACGAGGACCTTGTCGCCGGACGAGAGCGTGTTCGCGATCGCGGCTTCGAGGCCGCCGGAGCCGGACGCGGTGAGCAGCAGCACGTCATGCTCTGTGCGCAGGAAATCCTGAAGCGCGCGTGTCAGGGCCGCTAGCAACGCGGCGAACTCGGGACCGCGGTGATTTATCAGGGGTCTCGCCGAGGCGGCGAGGACGGCCTGAGGAACGAACGTGGGACCAGGAATGCGGAGGTTCTGCGGACGGTACATTGAGCGCCCTCCCAGTGGTTGATGATGCCAGCCGCTCAACGCGGCCACAAGGCGAAAGTCAGGCATGACTGAACCGAAGTTCGCTCCGTCCATCCTTTCCGCGGACTTTGCCCGACTGGCGGACGCCGTCGCCGCGGTCGAACGAGCCGGAGCGGACTGGGTCCACGTCGACGTGATGGACGGTCATTTCGTCCCGAACCTGACGTTCGGCCCGAAGATGGTCGCCGATCTCCGTAAAGCGACCCGCTTGCCGCTCGACGTCCACCTGATGATCGAGCGGCCGGAAGACTGGGTGAATCGCTACGCCGAGGCGGGCGCGAGTTACCTCACGATCCACGTCGAGGCGTCCACCGATGTGCCCGGGACTCTCGCGGCGATCCGTGCGCGCGGCGTCCGGCCCGGGCTGACGCTGAATCCCGAGACGCCGATCGAGGCCGTTCTCCCGCACCTCGGCTCAGTCGACCTCGTGCTCGTGATGAGCGTTCATCCCGGATTCGGCGGGCAGAAGTTCATCGAGAGCGCGCTCGGCAGGGTCAAAGTCATCCGCGAGACGCTCGACTCGCGACATCTCGCCGCGGAGCTCGAGGTCGATGGCGGGATCAAACCCGAGAACGCCGCGCGCGTCGTCGCGGCCGGCGCCACCGTGCTCGTCGCCGGATCCGCCATCTTCGAAGACCCGGACGGCCCTCTTGCAGCAATGCGAAAGTTCAAGCAGGCCGTACGCGGTTAGGTGGAGCACGATTCGGCGCGGCGAGGCCGTTCGTGAGTTCATTTGCTTGGATGGGAAGAACGCCTCGCGCGGCGGCGGCCGCGCTGCTCCGGGAGCGCGCGCCGGTCATCCTGCCGCGCGTCGTCGCCGACGCCGCGGCCGGCGACGCATCTATGCACGACACGCTCGAGCTACAACGGCGCCTGACGACATTTCTCGAGCGCCGCATCCCACCGTGGGTCGAAGCGCTCGACGCTGAGAG
Organism: Candidatus Limnocylindria bacterium; assembly: GCA_036570125.1. GTDB lineage: Bacteria > Chloroflexota > Limnocylindria > P2-11E > P2-11E > 3-1-20CM-2-70-9. The sequence continues at coordinate 21,591 of DATCPK010000192.1, read as the reverse complement.
CGCCGAGCGCCGCGCTGCGATCGGACGTCTCATCGATACCGACCTCGCGGCGGCGGAGCACATCCCGCCGGTCGTCCTCCTCGGCACCGTGGCGATCGGCTATCGCGTCATCGAGGCCGAGATACGCGCGGAGGCGGATGCGTACGGCTATTCGGCAGATGAGCTCTGGGCCGAGGTCGACCTTCTGCGCCGGACCGTCCTCGACGTGAGGCGCGGCGTCTCCGATGGCGGTCGCGTCGCGTAGTTAGGGCGCGTCGCCGAGGCCGAGCTCCGAAAGACGCGCGTCGCTGATCCCGAAGTGGTGCGCGACCTCATGAACGACGGTATCGCGCACGATGGCCGCCTGGTGTCTCGGGGATGAGCTCATCCGCTCGATCGGACCGCGGAAGACGCAGATGCGGTCGGGAAGATACGGCTCCTGTGCCCCGCGCTCGGTGAGGGGAACGCCTTCGTAGAGACCGAGGAGCGTCCCGCGTTCCGGCAGCCGCTCCGGCGGCGGCTCGTCCTCGATCACGATCTCCAGATTGCGGATGCGGTCGCGGAATTCCGCCGGCAGCTCGTCGAGTGCGTTGCGGACGAGGCGCGCGAAGCGAGCGCGACGGAGATCGGACACGTCCGCACTGTACGTCTCACGCCGCGCACGCCGATCGGACGCGTGCGAGCGCCCGCGCTCGCAAACGGCAGACGCCCGACTCGGACAGGCCGACCTCGCTGCCGATCTCGCGCAGCGTCAGTCCACGTCCGTAGGACAGCACGAGGACGCGACGCTCGAGCGGCGCGAGATCGCGAAGCGCGCTCGCGACAACGGGCCAGCGCTCGTCGCGATGCTCGGGCGCTGCATGTACCTCCGCCACGTCGCCGATCCGATCGAGCGAAATCTCGACGTATGGCGGCAACACCGCGGATGCGCCGGACCCGTGGTCCTCGCTCGCGCGCTGTGCGGCCCGGAACGCGCGGCGCGCGCTTCGGGTGAGCGGGTCGCGCTCACGGAGGGCGTCGAGGATCTGGCCCCGCACGCGACGCGCGGCGTAAGCGCCGAACGACGCGCCGCGGTCTCCGCGATATCGGCGGGCGGCTTGGACCAGACCCACGAGACCCCACGAGATGAGGTCCTCGCGGTCGGCGCCTCGGCAGCGAGGGTCAATGGAGCGGGATGCGACCGCTCGCGCGAACTGAAGGTGCGCGATGATGCGGTCATCTCCAACAGTGACTGCCGAATCGGCCACGACGCACCTCCCCTGCGGCGCGGACCGTACGCAGGCTCCAGAAGCGTGTCAATAGCGAATTGACGAAGTTGTCCACGAAAGCCGAAGACTTTTTCAAGCGCTACCGGTATCCGGATTGGCTCGAGACGCACAGCCGCGTCGTGGGCGCCATCGCCGAAGCGCTGGTCGCGGCTCGTCGGCGAGGCGCGCCGACGGTCGACCCCGATGCCGTGGTCCTCGCCGCGTATCTCCACGACATCGGGCGGAGTCCTCTGCTCGCTGGCGACGGCGGCGACCACAACATCCTCTCGGGGCTCGTCCTCGCGGCCGAGGGCCTGGAGCCGTGCGCCGAGCTCGCGCGGCGGCACGCCATCTACACGGTCCTCGACCCGGCGCTCGCGCCGCGCACCGCGGAGGAGAAGCTCGTCTACGTCGCCGATCGGCGCGGCGGCCAGACCGTCGAGCCGCTCGAGACGCGCGCTCGGGACACGGCGAGGCGCAACCCGAAGTACGCGGCCGAGATCGAGCGTGCGATCCCGCTCGCGAAGGCGATCGAGCGCGAGGTGTTCGCGGATGTGACGTTCGGGCCCGACGAGTTGGGGGAGAAGGTGCGGTGATCGATCCCGACCGGCTCGAGCGCCGGACCGCCGAGCTCTCGCGAATAGCGGGGCGCGGTACGTCGGTGTCGCGCCTGGGACTTTCGAGCGACGAGCAGCACGCGCGCGACGTCGTCGGCGGCTGGCTCGAGGCTCGAGGCGCCGAGGTCCGCCGGGACGCTGCAGCGAACCTCTACGCCCGATTCCCTGGCCAGGGCGAGACGATCCTCGTCGGATCTCACCTCGATTCGGTGCCTGAGGGCGGCCGGTTCGACGGTGCCCTCGGCGTGCTGTGCGCGGTCGAAGCCGTGGAGTCGCTCATAGACGCGAAGGTCCAGACGCGCCGCCCGATCGAGGTCGTTGCGTGGGCAGACGAGGAAGGTGCGCGTTTCGGTGTGGGTCTCTTTGGATCCACCGCGGCGTTCGGTCGCCTTCCACGTGGCATCGGAGAGCGGCGGGACCGCGACGGCATTTCGATCGCTGACGCTCTGCGCGCGCTCGGCGAGGACGGCGACCCCGCGGCCGCCAAACGCGATCCAAAGGAGCTCGCCGCGTACCTCGAGCTGCACATCGAACAGGGGCCGCGCCTCGAGAAGGCGGGGCTGCCGCTCGGGATCGTCAGCGACATCGTGGGCATCTATCACGCTCGCGTCGGGATCCGCGGTCGCGCGGACCACGCCGGCGCGACGGTGATGACCGCGCGGGCCGATGCGCTCACCGCCGCGTCAGAGATCGTGCTTGCCGTCGAACGGATCGCGCGAGGTCGATCCGACGCGGTCGGCACGGTGGGGGAGATCGCGGTCCGTCCCGGTGCGAAGAACGTCGTGCCGGGGGAGTGCATCTTCTCGCTCGACCTCCGAGCGGCGCGCGATCACGATGAACTGGTTCGCGAGGTTCTGGACGCCGTGACGAGCATCGCCGGCGCGCGCGGCGTCGAGGCATCGGTCGACGATCTCGCGCGGGTGCCTGCGACGCCGCTCGATCCGAGGATTCGCGACGTTCTCAAGCGCGCGTCGACGAGCGTCAGCGTCGATGCGCCGATGCTGATCAGCGGTGCCGGCCACGACGCCCAGAACCCCGCGCTCTCCGGAGTCCCGACGGGCATGATCTTCGTGCGGTCGACGGGCGGGTCGCATACGCCCCGCGAGTTCGCGTCCCTTGCCGACGCGGCTCTCGGCGCGCAGGCGCTCGCGAATGCCATCAAGGAGCTTGCGACATGAGTGAGAACCCGCCCTGCATCTTCTGCCGGATCGTCGAGGGCAAGGAGAAGGCGAGCTTCGTGGCCCAGGGAACGGACGCGGTCGCGTTCCTCGACCTCCATCCGATCAACGAGGGGCACACCCTCGTCGTCCCCCGGAGGCACTCAGCGTCGATCGGCGAAGTGGACGAGATCGCGGCCGTCGGGATGTGGTCGCTCGCGCGGCGGATCGCGGCCGGTCTGCGGACCTCAGGCTTGCGCTGCGAGGCAATCAACTTCTTTCTCGCCGACGGCGCCGCCGCCGGCCAGGAGGTTTTTCATTCGCATCTGCATGTGATCCCACGCTGGCAAGGCGACGGCTTCGGCATCAAGTTCCCGCCGCACTACGGCGCTTCCGCCGACCGCAAGGCGCTCGACGACGTCGCCGCCCGTCTCCGCAAGCGCATCTCGTGAGCCAAGCCCCGACTCCCGCCAGTTGACGTAAACTGGCGAACGTGGCGACGGCGGCGCCCGCAACCTCCTCATATCGGATCGGCGAGCTGGCCGCGAAGGTCGGCGTGACCGAGCGGACCATTCGCTATTACGAGGAGCGCGGTCTGCTCGATTCGGTGAAGCGACTCGATGGCGGGCAGCGCGTGTACACCGACGACGACGTCCGCAGGCTCAAGTTCATTCAGAAGCTGAAAGTGCTCGGTCTCTCGCTCGCTGAGATGCAGGAGCTCGAAACGCTTTACGGTCGCCATCACACCAATGACAAAGTGCTTCCGCGCCTGATCGAATTGCTCGACTCTCACCTCGCGACCGTCAGCGAACGCTTGGGCGAGCTCACGGCGCTCCGCGATGAGATCCGTTCGTATCGCCATCACGTGACGAAACGGCTCGAAGAAGCGAAATGAACGAGGAGCGGCTTTGCCGCGACGAGCGAATCCCACCTGCCGGAGGCGTATCTCCGCGGCGAAGCCGCGAGATTGGTCAGGAAGCGAAGTGACCGCGGTCATCCTGGGGGCGGCGCGCACTCCCATAGGCGCGTTCCTCGGCGGCCTTGCGCCGCTGTCCGCGCCGAAGCTCGGAGCGATCGCGATCAAATGCGCGCTCGAGCGTGCGGGCGTGAAGGCCGATCAGGTCGACGAGGTCTTCATGGGAAACGTCGTGCAGGCGGGCGTGGGTCAGGCCCCGGCGCGCCAGGCGTCTCTTGCGGCCGGGATCCCGAACTCCGTCCCATGCACGACGATCAACAAGGTGTGCGGCTCCGGGCTGAAATCGGTGATGCTCGCGGCGTCACAGATCGCGGCCGGCGAGGCGCGTCTCGTGGTGGCGGGCGGTATGGAGTCGATGTCCAACGCGCCGTATCTCGCTCGGGGCCTCCGTGCGGGCCTCCCGCTCGGCGAGCACAAGCTCGATGACGCGAATCTCGTCGACGGCCTCGTGGACGCGTACGGTCACGGACACATGGGACTCGGTGGCGAGCTCGTCGCGGAGGAGTGCGGCCTCGGCCGGGAGGATCAGGATCGGTTCGCGCTCGGCTCGTACGAGAAGGCGATCCGCGCGCAGCGTGAAGGCGCCTTCGACGACGAGATCGTGCCCGTCGAGGTCCCCGGGAGGAAAGGCGCGGTCACGCTCGTCAACAAGGATGAGACGCCACGCGAAACGACCCTCGAGGCGCTCGCGAAGCTACAGCCCGCGTTCAAGCCCGGCGGCACGATCACCGCGGGCAACGCGTCGAAGCTCAACGACGGCGGTGCGGCGGTGATCGTCGCGTCCGAGGAGCGTGCGCGCGAGCTCGGCGCAAAGCCCATCGCTCGGATCGTCGCGCAGGGCCAGTTCGCGCACGAACCGGAGCGATTCCTCTCCGCGCCAAAGGGCGCGATCGAACGGTGTCTCGCGAAGGCCGGCTGGTCGATCGATGACGTCGATCTCTTCGAGGTGAACGAAGCGTTCAGCGGGGTCGAGTGCGTGCGCCGCGACCTGGCCATTCCCGATGCGAAGTTCAACGTGAATGGCGGCGCGGTGGCCCTCGGTCATCCCATCGGCGCGTCCGGCGCCCGTCTCCTCGTCACGCTGCTCTACGCGCTGCGGGCGCGCTCGAAGAAGCGCGGGGTTGTGTCGCTCTGCCTCGGCGGCGGCGAGGCCGTCGCTCTCGCGGTGGAGCTCGTGTAGTGGCGACGACGGCCGCCGAGACCGGCTTCGATCTCGCGCTCTCCGAGGAGCAGGAGATGACTCAGCGCGCCGCGCGCGACTTCGCGACCGAGAAGGTCCTGCCGCGCGCCGCCGAGATCGACGAGCAGGGGGAGATCCCGCCCGAGATCCTTCGCGAGCTCGGGACGCTCGGCTTCATGGGGACCTACGTGCCGGAGCGCTACGGCGGCCCCGGCCTCGACGCCGTCTCGTACGCGCTCGTCGCGGAGGAGATCAACCGCGCGTGCGCGTCGACCGGTGTCGTGCTCTGCTCGCACATGTCGCTCGCAGTCGATCCGATCCTGCATCACGGCACGGAAGCACAGAAAGAGAAGTACCTGCCGAAGCTCGCGCGAGGCGAGTGGATCGGATGCTTCGCTCTTTCCGAGCCGGCGTCGGGCAGCGATGCCGCTGCGATGCGAACGTCCGCCCGACGCGAAGGCGAAAACTGGATCCTGAACGGCACCAAGAACTTCATCACGAACGGGTCGCTGTCCAATGTGGCGATCGTCTTCGCACAAACCGACCCCGCGCAGAAGCGCAAGGGGATCGCCGCGTTCATCGTCGAGAAGGGGACGCCCGGGTTCTCGGTCGGCAAGCTCGAGAAAAAGCTCGGCATCCGCGGATCGGATACCGCGCAGCTCATCTTTCAGGACGCACGCGTGCCGGCCGCGAATCTCCTTGGCGAGGTCAGCGAGGGATACAAGATCGCGCTATCGACGCTGGACGGCGGCCGCATCTCCATCGCGGCGCAGGCGGTCGGGATCGCGCGTGCGTGCCTCGAGGATGCCCTCGCGTACGCCAAGCAGCGCGAGGCTTTCGGAAAAAAGGTCGCCGACTTCCAGGCGATCCAGTGGATGCTCGCGGACATGGCGACCGAGATCGACGCGGCCCGCCTGCTCACGTGGCGCGCGGCGGCCCTGAAGGACGCGGGCGAGGACTACATCCTCGCCGCCGCAGAGGCGAAGCTGTTCGCGAGCGACATCGCCGTCAAGGCGAGCCGCGATTGCGTCCAGATTTTCGGCGGCTACGGATACGTGAAAGACTTCCCCGCCGAGCGGCATTACCGCGACGCGAAGATCACGGAGATCTATGAGGGGACCAGCGAGATCATGAAGCTCGTTATCGCGGAAGAGATCCTGAAGGAGTGAGTCAATCAACCGAGCGAGGAGCGGCTTTGCCGTGACGAGCGGTCGCTACGCGCCCAGGGGCCCCTACCCCTGCTCCAGCCCTGAGCGGGTCTCCGCGGCGCTAGCCGCGAGATTGATCAAGTGATCGCGCCGACCGGCGGGTTCGTCATCGGCGGTGCGGTCCTGCTCGTCCTCGCCGCGCTCGGGTTCGGCGCGTTCTTTTGGCGCGCGTGGCGCCTCTACCAATACATGCGACTCGGCCGCGATGAGGCGCGCATCGACCACCCCTGGCGACGAGTGCGCGACGAGCTCGTTGTGTATTTGGGTCAGCGCAAGCTTCTGAAGCGGCCGTACTACGTCCGCGGACTCGCGCACGCGTTCATCTTCTGGGGATTCCTCGTGATCACGATCGGCACCGTCGATCTTCTGGTGAGCGGGATCGTGGGGTTCCACCTCCCGGGAACGGGAAGCGGGCTCTTCGCCTGGACGATCGACATCTTCGCCGTCCTGGTGCTCGCCTCGATCGCGGTCGCGTTGGTCCGTCGTCTCTTCTTCGCGCCCCCGCGCATGCACGTCGCCCTCGACGGGTATGTGATCCTCGGGATGATCGCGGTCCTCATGCTCACGCTGCTCGTCTTCGAAGGTGCCGGTCTCTCCGCGGGTCTCCTCGAGAAGGGCTACACGTCGCCGCCGATCGCGAACGCGATCCTCCGATCGATCTTCTCGCGCAACGTTGCCGGCATCGTGTTCCCCGTCGCGTGGTGGATGCACGTCGTGACCGTCCTCGCCTTCGCCGCGTACCTGCCTCAGTCGAAGCACCTGCACATCGTCACGACGCTCCCGAACGTGTTTTTCCGGAAGCAGACGCCGCGCGGGCAGCTGTCGCTCATCAAGGACATCGAAAACCAGGAGACCTTCGGCGCCGCAACCGTCCGCGACTTCTCGTGGAAGCAGCTCCTCGACGGCTACACCTGCACGGAGTGCGGGCGCTGCTCCGACAACTGCCCGGCGCTGGCGACCGGAAAGCCGCTCGACCCGCAGAAGATCGTGCTCGACATCCGCGATCAGCTGCTCGCCGAAGGCCCCGCTCTCCTCAAGGACGCGAAGGCCGAGACGAAGCCACCTGCCCATTGGGTCGAGTCGAAGCCCGAAGAGCTCTGGGCGTGCACGACCTGCGCGGCGTGCGTGGAAGCGTGCCCCGTCACGATCGAGCACATCGACAAGATCGTCGACATGCGCCGTCACCTCACGCTCATGGAGGGCTCGGCGCCGCCTGAAGCGCAGCGCGCCATGACGAACATTGAGCGTGCCGGCAACCCGTGGGGCGAGCCGCGCGAGACGCGCGGCGACTGGGCAAAGGACCTGGGCGTGCCGACGTTCGCGGAAAAGCCGGATGCGGAGTACCTGTATTTCGTCGGGTGCGCGGCGTCGGTCGACCGGCGCAATCAGAAGGTCGCGCGTTCTTTGGTACAGGTCCTACGCGCGGCGGGTGTCTCGTTCGCGATCCTCGCGTCCGAGGAGACCTGCAACGGCGACCCGGCGCGGCGGATCGGCAACGAGTACCTCTGGCAGACGCAGGCGCAGCAGAACATCGACACCTTCAAGAAGTACGGCGTGCGGAAAATCATCGCGAGCTGCCCGCACTGCTTCAACACGATCGCGAACGAGTACCCGCAGCTCGGTGGGAACTACGAGGTCGTCCACGCCCTGCAGCTCGTCGATCGGCTCATCACGGACGGCAAGCTGAAGATCGGCCGCGGTATGGCCGAGGCCGTCGCCTACCACGACCCCTGCTACCTCGGCCGGCACAACGGCATCTACGACGCGCCGCGCGCGGTGATGGACGCGGTACCGGGAGTGCAGCGCGTGGAGATCGAGCCGCACAACCGCGAGCGCGGCTTCTGCTGCGGCGCCGGCGGCGGACGCATGTGGATGGAGGAGAAGGTCGGCCAGCGGGTGAATCACCGCCGGATCGAGCAGCTCCTCGTGCTCAACAGCGGCGCGACAAAGGTCGCGAGCGGGTGCCCCTTCTGCCTGATCATGCTGGAGGAGGGCGTTGGGGCAAAGGGGGTGCAGGATGTCATCAAGCCGGTCGACGTCCTGGAGCTCGTCGCGGGGAGGCTCGAAAACTAAATGGATCTCACGGACGGTCAGACGATCTTCGCGATCGCGTTCACCTTGGTGATGCTCGTCGTCGCGTTCGCGGTCGTCGTGTTCGCGCTCTGGTACACGGGGGATCAGCAGTCGATATGAGAACCGAGCGACGAGCGGTGCGCTACGCGCTCCGCTACGCGTCCGGGGGCCCCTGCCCCCTGGGCCCCTGCCCCTGCCGAGGAGGAGCGAGACCACCAGTCTTGAACGCGTCTCGACGCGCGGCGGCGAGATTGAAAAGGCCTTGAAAATCTTGATTCCGCTGAAGCAGGTGCCGGATTCGACCGTGCGCGTGAAGGTGGCGCCCGATGGGAAGTCGGTCGTCACCGACGGCATCACCTGGTCGATCTCGCCCTACGACGAGTACGCGATCGAGATGGCCCTGGAGCGGAAGGACGCGGATCCGTCGACGGTGGTCGCGGTCGTGACCGTCGGTCCGGCGCGTTCGCGCGACGCGCTGCGGCAGGCCCTCGCGATGGGCTGCGACGAAGCCTCGCTGGTCACGGCCGATAACGCGTCGCCGCTCGCCATCGCCCGCGCACTCGCGAAGGTCGTCGAGGAGGCGAAGCCGGACCTTGTGCTCTGCGGGAAGCAGGCATCCGACGACGATCAGGGCTTCGTCGGCCCGGCACTCGCCGAAATCCTCGGTTGGCCGCACGTCGCGACGATCACGAAGGTCGTCCCGCAGGCGGGCGGCGTCGAGCTGTGGCGCGAGGTCGAGGGCGGCCACGAAGTCTGGAAGGCGCCGCTCCCCGCGCTCGCGACGGTCCACAAGAGCGAGAAGGAGCCGCGCTACCCATCCCTTCCCGGGATCATGAAAGCGAAGAAGAAGGAAATACCGGAGAGGGCTTTGAGCGCGCTCGGGGTCGACGCGACGGGCCCGACCTGGACGGTCGTCTCGATGGAGCCACCCCCGGTGCGCGGCGGCGGCAAGATCCTGAGAGACGGCGACGCCAAGCAGATCGCGCAGCAGCTGGCGACCGCGCTGCGCGATGAGGCGAAGGTCCTGTGAAGACGCTCGTCGTCGCCGAGCGCAAGGGCTCCGAGCTGCGCCGCGTCACGCTCGAGCTCGCCGCGAAGGCAGCCGAGCTTGGCGAGTCGACAGTCGTCGAGATCGCCGGCGAGCGCTATTCATGTTTGCCGTTCGTGTCGGCGCTGGCGAAGAAAGTGGAATCGGAGAAGCCGGATCTGGTGCTCCTTGGCGCGACGCTCAACGGACGCGATCTCGGCGCGCGCCTGGCGGCGCGGCTTGGGCGCGCGTACGCGGCCGACGTGACGGGTCTGCGCGCGGCCGGGAACGCGCTCGAGGTGGACAAGCCCATGTACGCGGGCAAGGTTCGCGCGAAGCTGCGCATCGACCTTCCCGCGGTCGTGTCTGTTCGACCCGGCGCGATGCCTCTGAAGGAAGGCGCACAAGCGCCACAGGTCCAGAAGATCGACGCGGACGCGTCCGTCGAGAAGCTCACGTTCGTGAAGCTCGAGGCGACGGCGACGGATACGAAGCGCGTCTCGCTTTCAGAGGCGCGCGTCGTCGTCTCGGGCGGCCGCGGCCTCAAGGGACCCGAGAACTGGCACCTCGTCGAGGAGCTGGCCGACGCGTTGGGCGGCGCCGTGGGCGCGTCGCGCGCGGTGACCGACGCGGGATGGCGGCCGAACGAAGAGCAGGTCGGGCAGACCGGGAAGACGGTCACGCCAGATCTCTACATCGCGCTGGGCATCTCCGGCGCGATCCAGCACCTCGCGGGCATGACGTCGAGCAAGGTGATCGTCGCGGTCAACAAGGACGCCGACGCCGATATCTTCAAGATCGCCGACTACGGCGTCGTCGCGGACGTGTTCGAGTTCGTCCCGGCGTTCACGGAGGCGGTCAAGAAGGCACGCACGTCGTGAACCCATTCGTGGGCGAGACCGAGCGGCAGCTCGCAGGCGCGGTGGCGGATTGGTCGAAGGGCCTCGCCGAGCGCATTCCCGCGGCGGAAAAAGAGGGGGCGCTGCCGCCTGATGTGATCGCCGAGCTTGGTCGTCTCGGCGTCCTTGGCATGACGATCCCCGAGGCCGACGGGGGCCTCGGCGCCTCAGCCGTCGCGTTCGCGCTCGTCCTCGAGGAGCTCTCGGCCGCGTGGCCTTCGCTCGCGGTCGGCGTCGCCGTCAACAGCGGCATCGTCGCGAGCTCCGTCGTCCGATTCGGTTCCCCAGAGCAGCGGAAGCGCTGGCTCCCGAGGCTCATGGACGGCGGCGGACTTGGCGCTTTCGCGCTGACCGAGGCGTCGTCCGGAAGCGATGCCGCTTCGCTCCGCACGACCGCGCGCCGCGATGAAAAAGGCTGGCGGATCGACGGGCGAAAGCAGTTCATCACCAACGCGCGCTACGCGCCCTTCGCGATCGTGCTCGCGCGCGTCGGCGAGCTCGATCCGCGCCATACGAGCGCCGGCATCACGGCTTTCATCGTGCCGCTCGATGCGCCCGGCGTTTCGATCGGCTTATCCGAGCGCAAGCACGGGCTGCGCGCTTCGGACACGAGCGCGCTGATCCTCGAGGACGCGCGCGTCGGCCACGACGCGCTGCTCGGCGAGGAAGGAAAAGGATTCGCGATCGCGATGTCCGGGCTCGATGGCGGGCGCATCGGCATCGCCGCGCAATCGGTCGGCATCGCGCGCCGCGCGCTCGAGATAGCGCGCGCGTACGCGAAGGAACGGCGGCAGTTCGGCCGTCCGATCGCGGACTTCGAAGGACTTCGGTTCAGGCTCGCGAAGGCCGACAGCGATCTCAGCGCCGCGCGCCTTCTCGGGCTTCGCGCGGCCTGGCTTCGCGATCGGGGCCGGCCGTTCACCCGCGAGGCCGCGATGGCCAAGCTCTACGCGAGCGAGATGGCCCAGCGGGCGACGCACGCGGCGGTGCAAATACTCGGCGGCAACGGCTACATGCGCGACTACGCGGTGGAGCGGTACGCGCGCGATGGTCGCGCGACGACGATCTATGAAGGGACGAGCGAGATACAGCGCATCGTGATCGCGCGCTCGCTCCTGGCGGCCGCATGACGATCCAAAAAGCGGGGACGAATTGAAAGAGAAGCTCGAGCGACGAGCGATTCATTCGCGAGGAGCGAGTCAACCAGCCATGAGCGCGTCTTCGGGCGAAGCCCGAAGATTGAGCAAGCAGCGGTGGCTCGACGATGTCTACGGCGCCGCCACGAAGAAGCACCCGGAGCGCAAGGTCCGCTTTTCCACGCTCTCGGACGAGGTGATCGAGCCTCTCTACACGGCGGATGACCTCGCGGGCTTCGACCCGGATCGTGATCTCGGCTTCCCCGGCGAGTTCCCGTACACGCGCGGTGTCCAGCCGTCCATGTACCGCGGACGTCTCTGGACGATGCGTCAATTCGCGGGGTTCGGCTCGGCGGAGGACACGAACGAGCGGTTCCATTACCTGCTGAAGCACGGCGTCGACGGCCTGTCCGTCGCGTTCGACATGCCTACGCTCATGGGCCGAGACTCCGACGACCCGCTCTCACGCGGCGAGGTGGGTCGTGAAGGCGTCGCGGTCGACACCCTCCGCGACATGGAGATCCTTTTCGATCGCATCCCGCTCGATCAGGTCACGACCTCGATGACCATCAACGGGCCGGCCTCGATCGTTTGGGCGATGTACCTCGCGGCTGCGGAGAAGCGCGGCATCCCACTGGATCGCCTCGGCGGAACGATCCAAAACGACGCCCTGAAGGAGTACATCGCGCAGCGCGAGTGGATCGTCCCGGTGAAACCCGCGATGGATCTCGTGGTCGACACGTTCCGCTACGGCTCCCGCGATGTGCCGCGATGGAACACGATCTCGATCTCCGGCTATCACATCCGCGAAGCCGGGGCGACGGCGCTGCAGGAGCTCGCGTTCACGCTGATCGACGGGCTCGAGTACGTGAAGTGGGGCGTCGAAGCCGGCCTCGACGTGAACGACTTCGTGCCGCACCTTTCGTTCTTCTTCGACGTGCACAACGATTTCTTCGAAGAGATCGCGAAGTTCCGAGCGGCGCGACGCATCTGGGCGCGAGAGATCGAGCGGCGCTATCACCCGACGAACGAGCGGGCGCTCCTCATGCGCACGCACGCGCAGACCGCCGGTGTCTCGCTCACCGCGCAGCAGCCGTACAACAACGTCGTCCGCGTGACGCTGCAGGCGCTCGCCGCGGTCCTCGGCGGTACGCAGTCGCTGCACACGAATTCGCTCGACGAGACGTACGCGCTCCCGACACAGGAGGCCGTGACCCTGGCGCTGCGCACGCAGCAGGTCATCGCGCACGAGTCCGGCGTCGCGGACACGATCGATCCGCTCGCGGGCTCGTACTACCTGGAATCCCTCACGCGGCGAATGGAGGAGGGCTTCGAGCGCTACCTCGGCGAGATCGAGAAGATGGGCGGCATGGTGGAAGCGGTCGAGCGCGGCTATCCGCAGCGCGAGATCACCGAAGCGTCGTTCCACTTCCAGCAGCAGGTCGAGGAGGGGGAGAAGGTCGTCGTTGGGATCAACAAGTACGCGACCAGCGAAGAGGCCCCGATCCCGACGCTCGCGATCGACCCCGATGTCGAGAAAAAGCAGATCGCACGGCTCGTCGAGACTCGGAAGACCCGCGACGCGGGCCGCTGGAACGAATCGATTGACGCACTCCGGCGTGCGGCGAAGACCGGCGACGAGCTCATGCCGCGATTCCTCGAGTGCGCGAGAGCAAACGCAAGCGTCGGGGAGCAGGTACTTGTCTTGAAGGAGGTGTTCGGTGAATACCACGATCCCGGTTACTTCTAAGGTCGAGCTTCTGCAGAAGATCTCGCAGGCGCATCGCTCGATGCGCGAAGCGATCGGGGCCTTACCGACGCCGCGATGGGACGAGAAGCTTCCTGCGGGCTGGACGCTCAAGGAGATGGTCGGCCACCTCGCGTACTGGGAGAGCACGATTCCGGCGTTCGTCGAGTCGCTTCGGACCGGGACGCCGCGGGAAGTGGCCCTTCTGGTGGCCGATGATGGCGGCGGCGACGCTGACCGGCTGAACGCGCGGGCGGCGGCCGAGGCCCGCGGCCTCTCGCGCGAGGAGATCCTCCGCCGCTGGGACGATGCGCACGCGGAGACGCTCGAGGTCGCGCGCAATCTCACCGAGAGCGAGCTCGCGGACGACAACTTCATAAAGAAGTTCGAGGGCGATACCTACGGGCACTATCCCAACCACTACGCCGACCTGGGCGCCGCGATCAAGGACAAGGACGACCTCGTCGCCCTCGTTCAGACGCCCTGGACCGGATTTCGTCTCGCGATCGGCGCGATCGGTCTCCCGGGTCTCGAGGAGAAGACATCCACAGGATGGACATACAAGGACCTCGTCGCCCACGCCGCGGCGTGGGAGGACCGGACGGCGTCGCGCCTGCGGACGTATCGCGAGAGCGACCCCAAGACGCTTTCGGGCGTTGATGACGCCGACGAATTCAATGCCGCGGTCGTCGAACGCACGCGCGGTCGCGACGCGCGCGAGGTGATCGGTGAGCTGGACATGGCCCACTCCAGGATCCTCGAGGAGATCGGCAGGCTCACACCGGACGAGATCCACGCAAATCAGGACCAGGCCATCGCCGTCATCGCGGGAAACACGTACGGCCACTACGCGGACCACCTTGAAGAGATCCTCGCGAGCGTACCCAAGCGCCCCGCGGAGCTGCTCGGCAAGATGCGCGAAGGTTGGCGACCGTTCCGGCGTGCGGTCAACCGCATCGGACTCTCGGCGCTTTCTGAGCCGACGCCATCCGGCTGGACCTACAAAGCGATGCTCAGCCACATCGCCAACTGGATGGAGAAGCTCGAGGCCGAAATGCCGAACCGGCTCGCCGGCCGCCGCGGCCCCTTCCCGGACGTCGACGCCGAAAACGCGCGCGAGAGGGATGCCAGCAGATCGCGGTCAGCGCACGAAACCGTCGAGCGCGTGCACACTGCGTACAGGAACGTCGTCGACCTCGTGACCGCGCTGCCGCCGGATCGCGACATCGACTTCCTCGCGGTGCGCCTCGTTGTCGGCGAGACCTATGGGCACTTCGTCGAGCACGGCGGCGAGATCGAGGCCGCGATACCGCGGACCGCGGCCGAATACGCCGACCGCGTCGAGAAAGTATGGAAGCCGTTCCGGGCCGCGATCCGCGAACGCGGTCGCGCCGGCCTGGGCGAGCCCACCTCGAGCGGGTGGACGTACAAGGACCTCGTCGCGCACGTCGTCGGCTGGATGCAGCAGACCGTGCGCGAGATGCAGACGAGCGAGTTCACCACCGGTTGGACCGCGACGACGATCCAGGAGTTCAACGACCGTTCGGTGCGGACGCACGAGCTCGTCGGACCGGAGGCCATGATCGACGAGCTCGATACGGTCTACCGGCAGCTCCTCGAGACGCTCCGTGGGCTGCCCGCCGGCGACGTCGACGAGAAGATCGCGGGCACGCTGCCCTACTACACCTATCTCCACTGGGAGGAGCACTTCGCGGAGCTCGGGATACCGCTTTGAAAAGGCCGATCCGTGTGGTCGTTGCGAAGGCCGGACTCGATGGGCACGACCGCGGCGCCAAAGTCGTGGCACGCGCGTTGCGCGACGCGGGGATGGAAGTGATCTATACCGGCGTGCACCAGACCCCGGAGCAGGTCGTCGAAACCGCCTTACAGGAGGACGCCGACGCGATCGGCCTCTCGCTCCTGTCGGGCGCGCACAACTACATCTTTCCGCGAGTCGCCGAGCTCATGAAGGAAAAGGGGCTGGACGACGTGCTGCTCTTCGGTGGGGGCATCATCCCGGAGGCCGACTGGCCCGCGCTCTCGAAGGTGGGAGTGGAAAAGGTCTTCCCTCCGGGCGCGTCGCTCGAGGAGATCACGAAGTACGTGCGCGAGGCCGTGCCGCGGAAGCGCGGTGCTGCCGCGTGAGCTACGAGGGAATGCGTGAACCGCGGCAACCCGTCGAACGAGAAGTCGGCGAGCAGCGTGATAACGAGATCAAGCACGAGGTCAATAAAGCAAGGGGGATAAGAAAGATGGCGAAGAAAGACGACAGACCGATCGATGCAGGCCTCGCCGCGCTCGTAGGCAAGAGCGAGCAGGAGCTCATCGATTTCTGGAAGCAGCGCTTCGGGCTGATCGCGGCGATACCGATCGACACCGCTCGGGTCGGTGCGCTCACCCCGCAGCTTCGCGAGCTCGTGCGTATCGAGAACCGCGAAGAGCGCAAGCGGCTTACGGCGGCGCGGATGAAGGCCTTCGCGCAGCTGCCGGGCGACCAGCAGGAACGGATCTCGAAGACTCGGCAGGCCGCGTACAACGTCGACCGCGGCGTGCTCGAGGAAGACCAGAAGATGGTCGACGAGATTCTGCCGACGCTCCCAGAGGCGAAGAACTACCCGACCGCGGCGCGCTGAGCACCGCTTGAACTTTTCGTACCGGGACGATCAGCTTCTCGTTCGCGACACCGTCCGCGACTTCGTGCGCTCGCGGATCGTCCCGAACGCGCGCGCGTGGAGCGACAAGGGGGAGTTCCCGCTCGAGCTCATGCCGGAGCTCGCGGCGCTCGGCTTGACCGGGCTCGCTGTGCCGCACGAATACGGCGGGGCCGAGCTCGACGTGCTGACGATCGCCATGGTGATGGAGGAGCTCGGCGCGGGCGATGGATCCGTCGCCCTCACGCTCGCGGCGCACAACTCTCTCAGCATCGGCCATCTGCTCGTCGGCGCGAGCGAGGAGCAGAAGGCGCGGTGGCTACCGCCGCTCGCCCGCGGCGAGCATCTCGGGTGCTGGGCCCTGACCGAGCCGTCGTCGGGATCGGACGCGATCAGTGTCCAGAGCCGTTCCCGACGCGATGGCGACGACTACGTCCTCAACGGCACGAAGCAATTCATCACGAATGGATCCATCGCGGGCTTCGGCGTGATCCTCGTGGGCGCCGGCGAGCGAAAGCTCTCGGCGTTCGGCGTGGCCCGTCAGAACCCGGGCCTTCGGGTGGGCAAACGGGAAGAAAAGATGGGCCTGCACGCGTCCGACACGGCGCAGCTCGTGCTCGAGGATTGCCGCGTTCCCGCCGCGGACCGGATCGGCCGCGATGGCGAAGCGTTCGATCACGTGAAACAGGTGCTCGACAAGGGGCGTATCGGCATCGGCGCACTTGCGATCGGCCTCGGCCGCGCCTCGCTCGAGGTCGCGATCGGATACGCGAAAGAGCGCAAGCAGTTCGGCAAGGCGATCGCCGAGTTCGAGATGATCCAGTGGCGTCTCGCGCGGGCGCGCACGGAGCTCGACGCGGCGCGTTTGCTCGTGCACCGCGCCGCATCGCTCGCCGACGCCGGCCTGCGTTTCACCGACGCCGCATCGAAGGCCAAGCTCTACGCGTCGGAGGCCGCGACGCGCGCAGCCGATTCGTCGCTGCAGGTCCTCGGCGGGTACGGCTACCTTCAGGACTTTCCGATCGAGAGGCATCTGCGGGACGTGCGCCTCATGGAGATCGGCGAGGGCACCAGCGAGGTCCAGCGGATCGTGATCGCGCGCCAGCTCCTTCGCGTCGACTGATGACGGTGACCGCGACCGGCGATCTCCTCGCTCGCGCGCGTTCGGGCGACAAGCGATCGATCGCGCGTCTTGTGTCGGTCGTGGAGAACGACGATCCCGGCGCCGCCGAGGCGATGCGCGAGCTCTACCCGAAGACGGGTCACGCGCAGACGGTCGGGATCACCGGTCCGCCCGGCGGCGGAAAGTCCACCCTCGTGAATCGACTCGCCGGCCTATATCGAGAACGTGCGGCACGCGTCGCGATCGTGGCCGTCGATCCGTCGAGCCCGTTCAGCGGCGGGGCGATCCTTGGCGACCGCATCCGCATGCGCGAGCGGTTCCTCGACGAAGGCATTTTCATCCGTTCGATGGCCAGCCGCGGGCACGCCGGCGGTCTCGCGCGTGCGACGGCGCGCGTTGTCAACGTCCTGGATGCGCTCGGCACCGACATCATCCTTGTCGAGACCGTCGGGGTAGGGCAGGAGGAGATCGACGTCATCCGCGTGGTCGACACGGTTTGCCTCGTCACCGTTCCCGGGCTCGGCGACGACATTCAAGCGATCAAGGCCGGTGTCCTCGAGATCGCCGACGTCCTCGTCGTTAATAAGGCGGACCGTCCCGGAGCGGACGACGCCGCGCGGGATCTGGCGCAGATGCTCTCGCTCGCGAAGGATCGCCCGTGGAGGACACCGATCGTGCGCACGTCCGCACAGACCGGCGACGGGCTGCCGCAGCTCGTCGAGGCGATCGACAAGCATCGCGCGTGGTCGCGCGAGTCCGGCGATCACATCGAGCGCCGCCGCGCGGCCGCGCGAAGCGAGGTGGAGACGCTTCTCCAGGAAGCGCTCCTGCGCGAGCTCGAGGGTCGCGTCGGCGAATCTCGTCTCGACGCGGCGGTCGCCCGTGTCGCCGATCGCGCGATCGATCCGTATGCCGCTGTCGAGGAGCTCCTGCGGGGATGAATCACGCCGGCCACGAAACGCCGAGCACCACGAGCCTCGCGTTCCAGGCCACGGTCCACTGCCTCACCGGCTGTGGTATCGGCGAAGTGCTTGGACTCGGCGGCGCGACACTTCTCGGGCTCGGAAACGCCGCGAGCATCGTCCTTGGGATCGTGCTGGCGTTCGTCTTCGGCTACGGGCTGACCCTCGTACCGCTGTTGCGCGCCGGGATGCCGCTGCTTCGGGCGACCGGCATTACCTTCGCCGCCGAAACGCTGTCGATCACGACGATGGAGATCGTCGACAACCTCGTCGTCCTCGCGATCCCCGGCGCGATGGACGCCGGTCTTGCCGACATTCTCTTCTGGGCAAGCCTCGCCCTCTCTCTCGCGCTCGCGTTCGTCGCGGCCTTCCCGGTCAATCGCTGGCTCATCGGCCGTGGCCTGGGCCATGCCGTCGCGCACGGCGCTCATTCGTGATCGAGCTCACGATCTTCCGCACCGGCGGCGTCGAGATCGGCGCCTCGTCGTTCGTGCCGGGTGCGACCGACGACAAGGCATTCGTGCCGGTGTGGTCCGCACTGATCCGCACGCCTGAGGGGAACGTGTTGTTCGACACGGGCCTTCACCCGGTGCACGTCGAGCGGCCCGACGCGACGTTCGGTCCGGGGAGCCTCAAGGTCGTCATGACGAAGGAGGACGCGGTGGTCGCGCGTCTCGCGTCGCTCGGCGTTCGGCCGGACGAGGTCACCGTCGTGGTGAACAGCCATCTGCATTTCGATCACGCCGGCAACAACGGCGCGTTCCCGAAGGCGACCTTCATCGTTCAAGGCGATCACCTGGCGTTCGCGAAAGGGAAGCCGAACTTCCCGGGCATCTACTGGGACATCCCCGAGCTCACGTACATGCCGGTCGCCGGACGCGTCCGGGTCGCAACGGGCCTCGAGGTCGTGCCGACGCCCGGGCATGCGCCCGGTCATCAGTCGCTCCTCGTGGATCTGCCCGAGACCGGGCGCGTCGTGCTCTGCGGCGACGCGGCGTTCACGCGCGAGAACCTGGAGCGCGGCGAGATACGCGCGCCGGACGAGGAAGCGGCACGAGACTCGCTCAAGCTGATCCGATCGCTCGTGAAGGACGACTTGAGTCGCGTGTTCACGAGTCACGATGCCGCGAGCTGGCCGCGCTGGCGGCACGCGCCCGAGACCTATCGGTGACGCTTGACGCGCTGCCCAGAAGCTCAGCCGAAGGCGAGCTTCAGGTCCTGGCGGTCGTCTTCGGTGTCGGGATTGCGCACGAGATCGAGGAGGCGCGGATCGTTCGGAAGGACGAGGCCGGCGAATCCCTGCGACGCGCGCTCGATCCGGAGCGTCTTCCATTCGGCGCGTCCAGCCGGTAGCTCGCAGATCGCCCAGCGCTCGGCGACGCCTTCCGCGTCGGGAAGGATGACGGCGTCGGCGCTTCTGTCGGCGACAACAAGGCGTCCTCGCGAGAGCCGGTCGAGCGTCGCCCGCGTCTCCGGGCGATCCACCGCGCCTACCACCACCAAACGCGCGCGCCACGTCGTCGCGGCGAGTGCGGCGGCGAGGATCCAGGGGTCCTGATCGTCGCGCGCGAGCACCCAGAGGGACTCGGCTCCCGCGGCCTCGAGAGCGCGCGCATCGGCGAACAGCTCCCCGACGTCGTTTCCAAGTCGCAGCTCGGCCCCGATCTTCATCGCAAGGCGATGCTAACGACCGCATAGCATCGAGCCGTGCCGCGTCCGCAGGCCCCTCCGGTCCAGATCGCACGCTGGCGCGCAGGCGATTGGCGGGAGGATCGCGACCAGGTAGCCGCCGAGGAGCCGCTCCAGCTCTCGCTCGATGGCAAACCCCTCTCGATCGTCATGCGGACACCAGGGAACGATCTCGAGCTCGCGCTTGGACTTCTCTGGGCGGAGCGGGTCATCCGGTCGCTCGACGATGTCGCGCGCGTGCGGATGAGCGCGGAGGCGCAGGAGAACGAGCCGCGCGTGTCGCTCGCGAACGATCTTGTCGAATCGAACCAGGTAGACGTGTACCTCCGCTCGGGCGATGGCCGCCGCCCTGAGCGCTCGTTCCTCGCGTCATCCGCGTGCGGGGTCTGCGGCGCCACGACCCTGGAATCGCTCGCTCTCGACTTTCCGGCACTCGCTCCGGGCCCCACCGTCGGCGCCGCGATGCTGCCGGGTCTCTCCGATCGCCTGCGCGAGCAGCAGCGCATCTTCGAATCGACCGGGGGCCTGCACGCCGCTGGTCTGTTCGACCAGCGCGGCGAGCTCGAGCTTCTCCGCGAGGACATCGGCCGGCACAACGCAGTCGACAAGATCGTCGGCCGCGCGCTGCTCGACGGACGCCTTCCGCTCGCGGGCTCGGTGCTCGCGGTCAGCGGACGCGCGGGATACGAGGTCGTGCAGAAGGCGGTCGCCGCGGGGATACCGATCCTCGCCGCGGTCGGCGCGCCGTCGAGCCTCGCCGTGGCGACCGCGGAGCGGTTTGGGATGACGCTCGTGGGTTTCCTTCGCGACGACCGCTTCAATGTCTATACGGCGCCGGAACGTATCGGGAGGTAGGACGTGGCCAGGATCACCGCGGACAAGCTGCACCCGAAGGCGCGCGCCATCGTCGACCAGATCGCGGCGCTTCCGCAGCTCCCGGTGATGACGCCGGTCGAGGCGCGCGGCCGTCCAAATCCGCTCGAGGCCGCACCCGAAGCGGTGGGGAGCGTGACCGCGAGAGCGATCCCCGGCCCCGCCGGCCCGATGTTCGTACGCATCTATCGCCCCAGGGACCCGCTTCGCGCGGGGCTCGTGTATTTCCATGGCGGCGGGTGGGTGCTCGGGTCGCTCGAAAGCGCGGACGCGTCCTGTCGTGCGATCGCGAACCGGTCACGCTGTGTCGTCGTCTCGATCGACTACCGCCTCGCGCCAGAGACCCAATTCCCGGGCGCCGTCGAGGACGCGTACGCGGCGGTCCAGTGGGCATCGAGCGCGGACAACGCGGCCGACCTGCGGATCGACCCCGAGCGAATCGCGGTGGGCGGTGCGAGCGCCGGTGGCAACCTCGCGGCCGCGGCGGCGCTCCTGGCCCGCGATCGCGGAGGACCCAGGATCGCGTTCCAGCTCCTCACCGTTCCGGTGACGGAGCTCAGCTCGAAGGCAGGGTCGCATCGCGAATTCGCCGAGGGCCACGGCCTGAGTGCCGCCGACATGGAGTGGTTTGGCCGGCACTACGTTCGTACCGAGGCGGACGCCGACGATCCGCGTGCGTCAGTGCTGCGCGCCGATTTGCACGACCTGCCTCCCGCGTTCGTGATCACCGCCGAGTGCGACCCATTGCGCGACGATGGCGAGGCGTACGCCGAGAAGCTCAAGTCGCTCGGAATCCGCGCGAGGTACAAGCGCTACCCCGGGATGTTCCACGGATTCATGAGCTTTCCCGGAGTGTTGCCAGAGGCTGCGGAAGCATTCGAAGACGCGGGGAAGGCGCTGCGCGAGGCGCTCAGCTAAACCGTCGGCTACGAGGCGCGGCGGGTCCTGACCCGGCTACGCGGGCCTCTTCCTCAGCGCACCCTCCCCGCCTTGCAGCTCACTGCCGTTCGCTGCGGCGGGGGCCCCGGGGCACCCGCGCTTCGTAAG
>DATCPK010000191.1:0-8030 GCA_036570125.1 Candidatus Limnocylindria bacterium | reverse complement strand
TTCGCGTCGCACTCCGTCCGCATCGACGCGCCCGGATAACGGCTCGCGCGCAACCCGCTCCCCGGTGCCACCCGCGGCCGGCCCACAGCCGTCACCTATGGCGTGAGGAAAAGCTGAGTGATCATTCGGCCGTAGGCGCCGGCGCTGATTATTCCGATCCCGATTCGAGTGAACTCGGGTCTCAATATGTTTTCTCTGTGTCCTGGTGAGTCCATCAATGCTCGGTGGGCGATCGCGATCGATTGCGCATAGGCCAGGTTCTCGCCGGCGCGGGAGTAGAGGATTCCCGCCGCTTTGATTCGATCAAAGGGAGAGCCTGCGAGCGGCGAGTCGTGGCTGAAGTACTTGAGCTTGAACATCTCTTCGGAATGCGCGCGCGCGACCGGCACCAGGCGCTCATCCCATTCGAGCGCGCCGACTCCGACCTGCGCGCGCTCCTCGTTGACGAGGTCGAACAGCTGACGTTCGGCGACAGGATCCGCCGACAGCTCGATCCCATCGGGGAGATCCAGGCGTTCGGTCTGGTCCTCGCCGACCCTCGTGACGAGGAGAGGCGAACCGCCGAGTCTGCCGGTGAACGCTTCGAGCTCCGGCTCGAACTTCGCAAGCTGCGCGTTCACGGCGCGGCCCGTGCGGCTCGTCTCGACCGCTTCCCTCACGTCGCTCGCAATGGGGAGCGCCTCGATGGCGAGGATCGCGATCGCAACGATGAAGAGCGATCGGATTCCGCCAGGCAGCGTGCCCAGGACCTTGTCGGCGACGTTGAAAGGGCTTCGACGGACGACGGAAACGATCGGTCGGATCGCGAGATAGCCCGCGACGGACAGGACCGCTTCCGCGATGACGATGGTCACAACGAATCCGATCGCCGCGGCAAATGGCGTCGGCAGTCCCGCGAGTTTCTCCACGATCGTCGTCGCAGGTCCTTCGAACGCGAGCGCGGCGGCGACCGCGAGGATCCACGAGGCGAGGCTGTACGTGGTCGCGACGAAGCCGGTCTGGTAACCGAACCACCCAGCCACAACGACGAGGACGAGGACCGCGGCATCGACGGGGTTGAATACCAAGTCGGTCACTCGGTGCCGATGCTAGCGACGCGCGTTCGCGATCAGGGAAGCGGGAGGGGCGGAGTTGGCAGCGCGGTCGGGAGCGGGATCGGAATACTGGGCAGAGGCGGCGGCGTCGCCGGCAAGCTCGGCAGCGCGGGAATCGGGACCGGCACGACCACCGTCGGCAACGCTGGCGCGCTCAGAGCCGGAACGAGGCTCGCGGGAGCGATCGGGTCGGGTCCGACGTCGACCGTGCCACCGATCGGGACGACCTCGCCTCCGAGCACGTCCTCGCGCGATCCGCTCGCCGGACTCGGAGTCGGGGTAGCTTCGAAGTGGCTCGCGGGTGATGCCGTCGGCGCCGGAGGCGGACCGATAGGCCCAAGGCGCAGCGCGGCGACCGTGGCGCCGCCGAGCAGCGCGCCCGCGATCGCGATGGCGATGGCGATGGCCGCCAGGTGGGGCCACGCGTGCGCCGCGGTTAATGCGGGACGCGCGGTGCCCGTCGGCTTGGGAGCGCGATCTGCGCCGTTCGAGCGAATGGCAAGGGCGACCGCCTCGGCCCGACTCGACGCGCCGAGCCGCTGGAACGCGTTGGCGAGGTGCCAGTTCACGGTGCTCTCGGAGATCCCGAGCGTCACCGCGATCTCCTTGCTTGTCCGCCCCTCGGCCACGAGATCGAGGATCTCGCGCTGGCGAGGGCTGAGCTGAGATGCCATGCGCTAGTGGCAGGCAGGTCGACTGCCGGTAACGGCCGGATTCATCCCTTCGGCAGGCGGCGCGTGACTCAACCGTTACTCGGTGACCGGACTGTTTTGCGATGTTTGGCGAGGGTGGAACTGAAGCGGTAAGGGCCCCTCATTTCACCGGCTGGCGGGAGGGGTGGAGCAGGCGGGCCCCGAACGCGCGAGGGCAACGACGGTGCGGGTCGGCTCGGCAAACAACAGGAGGAAAGACATGCGGAAACTCGTTCTCGCGCCGGTCCTCGCGGCAGCCCTCGCTCTTGGAGCGCCGAGCTTCGCGATGGCCGCCAACAACGACCAGAGCGGTCTGGTCAACGTCAACTTGCAGGGGCTCTCCCTCGCGATCCCGGTATCCGTCGCTGTCCCGATCGGGATCGCGGCGAACGTCTGCGATGTCAGCGTGCTCTCGCTTCAGGACCCTTCTAACAGCGCCACGTGCACGGCGACGAACAATTCGCTCGCGCTCAGCCGAGCGGTCGCTCTCGCGATGACCGACCCGAGCGGCGGTGGCTCGAACAACCAGCAGAGCGGTCTCGTGAACGTGAACGTGCAGGACCTCGCGCTCGCAGTGCCCGTCTCAGTGGCCATCCCCGTCGGGATCGCCGCGAACGTCTGCGACGTGAGCGTCCTCTCGCTTCAGCAGCAGACCGGACCGACAACGTGCGACGCGACAAACACGTCGACCGCGCTCACGACGGCGATCGCTCGGGCTCTGGCGGGCGTTTAACCGAAGCCAACCCCCACTCATCACAGTCCACAGGAGGAGGGGGCAACCCCTCCTCCAAGCGCTACGCGATCCCGCGGACCTCGCCCGTTGCCAAAAGATCCCTCAGATAGCGTCCGGTAAAGGACCGCCGGACGCGCGCCACGGCCTCCGGCGTGCCTTCGGCGAGGACCTCGCCTCCTGCCTTGCCACCCTCGGGACCGAGATCGATGACGTGGTCGGCCGTCTTCACGACGTCCAGGTTGTGCTCTATGACGACGACCGTGTTGCCCGCGTCGACGAGCCGGTGCAGCACCTCGAGGAGCCGTTCGACGTCCGCGAAGTGCAGTCCGGTCGTCGGCTCGTCGAGGATGTACAGGGTGCGACCGGTGGCACGCCGGCTGAGCTCGGTCGCGAGCTTGATCCGCTGCGCCTCGCCGCCGGACAGGGTCGTCGCGGCCTGTCCCAGGTGGATGTAGCCGAGGCCGACGTCGTTCAGCGTCCGGAGCTTCGACTCCGCGATCGGGACGTTCTTGAAGAACTCGAGCGCCTCCTCGACGGTCATCTCGAGGATGTCGGCGATGGATTTGCCCTTGTAGTGGATCTCGAGCGCCTCCCGGTTGTAGCGCTTCCCTCCGCAGACCTCGCACGGGACGTAGACGTCGGGCAGGAACTGCATCTCGATCTTGATGATCCCGTCGCCGGCGCAGGCCTCGCAGCGCCCGCCCTTCACGTTGAAAGAAAAACGGCCTGCGGTGTAGCCGCGCAGGCGCGATTCGGGAACGGCGGCGAAGAGCTCGCGGATCGGCGTGAAAAGACCCGTGTACGTCGCCGGGTTGGAGCGCGGAGTTCGGCCGATCGGCGACTGGTCGATATCGATGACCTTGTCGATGTGCTCGATGCCCTCGATGCGATCGTGCGCGCCGGGCCGGTCCTTCGCCCGCGACAGGACCTGCGCGAGGCGCCGATACAGGATCTCGTTCACGAGGGTGCTCTTGCCCGAGCCCGACACGCCCGTGACCGCGACGAACTGACCGAGCGGAATACGCACGTCGATGTCCTTCAGGTTGTGCTCGCGCGCGCCGCGAACGACGATCGCCTCCGGCTTTGGCTTGCGCCTGCGGGTCGGTACCGGGATGCGCCGCCGGCCGGAGAGATACGCGCCGGTGATCGATCGCGGCTCCTTCAGGATGTCGTCGACCGTTCCCTCGGCAACGACCTCGCCGCCGTGCTCGCCCGCGCCGGGCCCGATGTCGACGACCCAATCGGCTGTGCGAATGGTCTCCTCGTCGTGCTCGACGACGAGGATCGTGTTGCCGATGTCGCGCATGCCGAGCAGCGTGCGGATGAGTCGCGCGTTGTCGCGCTGGTGGAGGCCGATCGACGGCTCGTCGAGGATGTAGAGGACGCCCATCAGGCCTGAGCCGATCTGCGTCGCGAGTCGGATGCGCTGCGCCTCACCGCCCGAGAGCGTCGTGGCCGAGCGGTCCACGGTGAGGTAGTCGAGTCCCACGTCCACGAGGAACCCGAGCCGCGTGCGGATCTCCTTGAGGACCTGCTTCGCGATCCTGCGCTCGCGTATCCCGAGGCCACCACGGTCCTTCTCGAGGGACGTGGTCCAGTCGAAGCATTCGCTGACGGTGAGCGCGGTGACCTCCGCGATGTTGCGGCCGCCGATCGTTACGGCGAGCGCTTCCGGCTTCAGGCGCTTGCCCTTGCATACCGGGCAGGGCCGCTCGCTCATATAGCGCTCGATGTCCGCGCGGATGTACTCCGACGTCGTCTCGCGGTACTGGCGCTCGAGCCACGGCAGCACGCCCTCCCACTCGTACTCGTACGAGCGGCGCTGGCCGCTCCGGTTCTCGTATGTGAGCTTCAGCGCGTCCTCGGTGCCGTTCAGGATCGCGTCGATCGCTTTCTTCGGCAGCGACTTGATCGGCGTGTCCAGCGAGAACTTGAACTTCTTGGCGAGTCCTTCGAGGATCGCCATGCGGTACTGAGCCGTGCCACTCGATTTCTGCCAGGGGAGCACCCCGCCGTCCTTCAGCGAGATGTCCGGATTGCCGAGGACCAGATCGGGGTCGGGCTCGAGCTTGGTGCCGAGACCCGTGCATGCCGGACAGGCGCCGTGAGGCGAGTTGAACGAGAACGTGCGCGGCTCGATCTCACCGATGGAGAAGTCGCCCTCGGGACAGGCCAGGCGCTGCGAGAAGAGCCGCTCGTCGCCCTTTCCATCGGCCTTCGCAACGAGCGCGAGGCCCTCGCCGAGCCGCAACGCGGTCTCCACGGAGTCAGTCAGTCGCGAGCGCTCCGCTTCCGCCTCGGCGCCGCGACGCACGACGAGACGATCGACGACGACCTCGATGGAGTGCTTCTTCATCTTGTCTAGGGTGATGTCCTCCGAGAGATCGCGGACGAAGCCGTCCACGCGAACTCGCGCGAAGCCACCGCGCCGCGCCGTCGCGAAGAGCTGCTGGTGCTCGCCTTTGCGATCGCGGACGAGCGGGCCGAGCACGAGGATCCGCGAGCCGTCGGGCATCGCCATGATCTGATCGACGATCTCCTGGACGGTTTGCGCCACGATCGGGATCCCGTGATTCGGGCAATGCGGCACGCCGACTCGCGCAAAGAGAAGACGCAGATGGTCGTAGATCTCGGTGACGGTACCGACCGTCGATCGCGGGTTGCGGGTCGATCCCTTTTGATCGATGGACACCGCCGGCGAAAGGCCCTCGATGAAGTCGACATCGGGCTTTTCCATCTGACCGAGGAACTGGCGCGCATACGCGGAGAGCGACTCGACGTAGCGGCGCTGGCCCTCCGCGTAGATCGTGTCGAACGCAAGCGACGACTTCCCCGAACCCGAGAGGCCGGTTATCACGACCATCTTGTCGCGCGGGATGCGGACGTCGATGTTCTTGAGGTTGTGCTCGCGCGCCCCTTTGACGTGGATGTGATCGAGCGGCATGGAGATCAGGCCGCCGTGGGCGGTGAGGTCGGCGTGGTCCGGAGGGCCTGCTGCACGAGCCAGAGGTAGGCGAGCCAGAGCGGCAGCGCGGCGAGGCCGCCGGATAGCGACTCACCCGCGCCAGGGCGGAACGAGAACTGGTCCGGCGGGACGATCGCGAACGAGAGCGCCTGGTAGATCCCCATCGGAAGCAGCGCGATCGTCGCGATGCCGAAGATCGCCGTGCCGAGGATCAGGTAGGCACGGTGAAGGCCGCTCGCGCGGTCGCCGACGCCGGCGAGCGCGCGGCGCGCCCACCAGTGCGCCGCCCAGAACACGCCTCCGAAGATGACGAACGTGACGCCCCGCACGAGGTCTTCCGTCTGCTGGCGCACGCGTGGATCGGGGAATATTTGCTGTGGAAACGGCGTGAATGGGGGGCAGGTGGCGTTCGGCGCGCAGACCGGCGCGACAGCGGGGATCGGCTGCTGTGACTGGGCCCCGTACACGAGATCGAGCCCGAACGCGGCAGCGAGCACATAGGAGATTAGGCCCGCGAGTCCGATCGCGAACGCGATCACGCCGGCGAGCGATGCGAGGTACAGGTACACGCGCAGCAGGCCGCCGAGCGACAGGTCCATCCCATCGCGGCCGCGCTGCATGAACAGCACGACGAGCAGCCCGATCGCGCCAACGACGCCGAGTGCGGTGAGCACGCCCACGAGCATGCCCTAGGGACCCCGGCGGCGCCGGCCGCCCGCCCGGATGACGCGCGCCGTCGTGCCGACGGGCTCCGCCGACGCCTCGAGGCTATCGGGGCCTCGCTCGAGGACCATGAGACCGCGGAGCTCGACGACCTCGTCGCGCAGCAACGCCGCCTTCTCGAACTCGAGATCCTTGGCGGCCCGCTTCATCTGGCCTTCGAGATCCTTGATGAGACGCAGCAGCTCGTCCTTCGGCAACGAGCCGGCGGCGAGCGGCCGCTTCGCCTTCTCGTTGACGCCCTCGACGTCCGCGACATCGCGCAGACGGAGTCCGATGTCGCGGATAGCCTTCACGATGGTCTGCGGGTCGATCCCGTGCTCGGTGTTGTACGCGACCTGGATCTCGCGGCGGCGATCGGTCTCGTCCATCGCGGCTTTCATCGACGCGGTCACGCGATCGGCGTACATGATCACGCGCCCTTCGACGTGGCGGGCCGCCCGTCCGATCACCTGGATCAGCGAGCCCTCCGACCGCAGGTACCCCTCCTTGTCCGCGTCGAGGATCGCCACCAGGGTCACCTCCGGAAGGTCGATGCCCTCGCGGAGAAGGTTCACTCCAACGACCACGTCGTATACGCCGAGGCGCAGGTCGCGGAGGATCTCGACGCGCTGCAGCGTCTCGATCTCCGAGTGGAGGTACTGCACCTTGACGCCCATCTCGCGAAGGTAATCGGCGAGGTCCTCGGCCATCTTCTTGGTGAGCGTGGTGACGATGGCGCGCTGGCCCCGCTCGACGCGCAGGTTGAGCTCGGCGAGAAGATCGTCGATCTGACCCTCGGTCTTGCGCACTTCGATCTGCGGGTCGATGAGGCCCGTCGGGCGGATGATCTGCTCGACGATCTGCGACGAATGCTCGAGCTCGTACGGTCCAGGCGTCGCCGACACGTAGATGGCCTGATCGAGACGCTGCTCGAACTCAGCAAAGGTGAGCGGGCGATTGTCCAGCGCGCTCGGCAGCCGGAAACCGTAGTCGACGAGGATCTCCTTCCGCGAGCGGTCGCCGAAGTACATACCGCGGACCTGCGGCAGCGACATGTGCGACTCGTCGATGAACGCGAGGAAGTCCGGCGGGAAGTAGTCGAGAAGCGTCCACGGCCGACTGCCCGCGGGCCGCCGCGAGAGGTGACGCGAGTAGTTCTCGATACCCGCACACGTTCCCGTCTCGCGCATCATCTCGAGGTCGAAGTTGGTCCGCTGGCGGAGCCGCTGCGCCTCGAGCAAGCGGCCCGCATCCTCGAGCTCCTTGAGGCGGTCGATCAGCTCGGCCTCAATGTCCTTGATGGCCTCCAGCAGCTTCTCGCGCGGAGTGACGAAGTGCCGCGCCGGATAGATGTCGATCTTGTCGCGCTCAGCGAGCACCTCTCCGGTGAGCGGGTCGAGCTCCGTGATGCGCTCGACGTCGTCGCCGAAGAACTCGACGCGAACGGCGAGCTCCTCGTACGAGGGCTGGATCTCGAGCGTGTCGCCGCGAACTCGGAACTTCCCGCGCATGAGATCGGTGTTCGTGCGCTCGTACTGGATGTCGACGAGATGCCGGAGCACGGTGTCGCGCCGGACGCGCTCGCCCTTGTTCAGACGCACCGTCACCGCGCCGTAGTCGACCGGCGCGCCGAGACCGTAGATGCACGAAACCGAGGCGACGATGATCACATCGCGCCGCTCGAACAACGACCGCGTCGCGGAGTGGCGCATGCGGTCGATCTCTTCGTTGCGCGAGCTGTCTTTCTCGATGTACGTGTCGCTTCGCGCGATGTACGCCTCGGGCTGGTAGTAGTCGTAGTACGAGACGAAGTACTGGACCGCGTTCTCGGGGAAGAACTCCTT
>DATCPK010000190.1:0-5415 GCA_036570125.1 Candidatus Limnocylindria bacterium | reverse complement strand
CCTCCTTCAGGGTGCGGTCGAGATTCTCCACTCGATAGATGAGCACCGTGCGCTTGTCGTCGAGATGGTCGGTGAGAAGGACGCGCGGCCCCCTCGAACCTAATTCGAGCATCGCGACGCGCGCTCCCATGCCTTCGACCGCGAAGAGCAGACGCGCTCCGAGCACGTTGACCCAGTAGGTCGCGTCTGCCGCCACGTCGGCGCTGGGCACATAAAGGAACTCGAGCTCCATGTTCGGCGGGGTTAGCGGGCGGCCTCCTCGAGCGCTGGCGGTTGCTCGCCGGGCGCGAGTCGGAGTGCGCGAGTCTCGATCGGGCGGATCGGCTGCAGGTGCATCGCGCGGGAGCGGTCGAAGCTCGCGAACCAGTTCCAGAGAACGCGGCCCGGATACATCACCGCGTCGATGAGGCGCTGAAGCACGACCTCGAGCGCATCCGAGACTTTCGCGACCAGCCGGAACGCGTAGACGATCGCCTCGGCGGCGAGCCACGCGATCGCCCATAGGACGAGCCCAGCGAACGCGCCGAGGAAGACGACGCCGACGGCGACGACACTGAGCACGAAGTAGATGCCCGTCGCGAACGCGATCACTCCTATTAATAGGACGATGCCCGCGATACCGAGCACGCGAAGCACGCCGCCAAGCAGCACTGCCAGCGGCGGGAGCGCTCGGCTGATCGCTCGAAGCACCAGCGCGGCCAGAAGCATCACGATCGCGAGCGCGCCGACGATGAGGATCCACGCGAGCCACGGCATCGCGATCGCGCCCCACGCGATGAGCGCGGTCGCGACGAGCATGAGCGGGATCGGGAACGTAAGCGCGATCCCCTCGAACTTGTTCGCGAGATCGGCGGGGATGAAATCGGCCACCACGACCGACGCGCGCCAGAACGCGAGGAACAGCGAGAGCAGCAGGAAGCACGCGGCGAGAACGAGGGCCGTTCTCGTGAGCCACTTCCGCGGCGTGGGCGCGAGGTCGTCCCACGGACCGAGGTGCGTCATCCCGATGAGGTCGAAGAACACGAGACCGAGCATCAGCGCGCCGACGAACGAGGCGATCGCGTAGGCGACCGTGATCTCGCGGAACCACTCCGGCAGGAATGTCACCGACGCGCCAATCGCCTTCTCGTGGCTCGCGATCGAGAGCGCGGCATCCGCGTACAGGAACAGCAACAGTCCGCCGAAGAACAGGAACCCACCGATCACGCGCCAGCCGGCCCACTGCCCGGAGTTCCCGCGCAGCGCGACCGCGGCCGAGCGCGCCTGTGCACCGAGTCGCTCGCTTCCGTTCTCGGTGTGCGTCGCTGCCTGATCGACGAGCGGACTGACGAGCCCGACGACCGCGCCGGTGATCGCGGCGACCGGCCAGTTCGCGGCGTCGCGTGCCGTGTAGAACAGCCCGGCCGCCGCGCCCGCGAGATTGCGCGCGGGCCGATCCAGCACGGGACGGAAGTAATCACGGAGGTTACGAAGCAACCGGTACGGCGCGGTCGGGGTCGCGCGGCGCAGCGCTGGGTCGATATCCGTGCGCGTGAAGGTCGCCGGCACGCGGAGCAGCGCAGCGACGGAGCTCACCAGCACTCGCGCGGGGATGCCGAGGAGCGTGACGAGCACGATCGCGAAGAGGAGCAGGTACCAGCGCTCGAGGATCGGTCGGAGGGCTTCGAGAAGCGCGACGATCTCGGTCATCGGCCGGTCGCCTTGAGTTGCTCGACGATCTTGTCAACGGTCGTCGCCGCCCAGGGGAGGAACACCGGCGCCTTTGCGTTCAACGTCTTGAACGTCGTCTCCCAATCGCGCTGGCCCTTGCCCTGATCGTTCGGGTCGTCGCGGTGATAGAGCCCGACGACGATGTCGCTCTGTGAGAGGTCCGGCCGGATCGGATTGCCGACGGTGTCGGTCATATCGGAGAAGAGGACGAGCTTGTGCTTGCCCGGGTTCGCGCCGAACACACCACCCGCGACCGCGAGACTGCCGTAGATGTCCGTGCCGACTGGATCCTGCACCGGAGACGCGCCCCGGATTTGCGCTTGCGTGCGGTCGATGAACGTAGCGACCGTCGTCGCATCTTGAGCAGCGGCCGCTAGCGCGATGTCGTTGACCTTCACCTGCCACTCCTTCGCTGCGGCGTTATAGGTGTGGACCTTCGACGTGTAGTCGTTGCACTCCAATTGATTCAGCGGCGCTTTCGGCAATGTGGGTGCGGCGGGATATTCGGCAGCCGAGGATTTCGGCACCTGGCTCAGCGGCAGGAAGATCTCGCGCATGTCGTTCGAGTTGTGGCTGATCCATGTGCCGAAGACCGAATCGCCAGGGCGAAGATCGAGGCTCGAGAGTGCGCCGGCGACGGTGTTGAGGGCGGTCATCGGGAGCTGCGGCCACGGATAGGAAGGCGACCGCTTGGCGTCGCCGGTGTACGCCCGATCGATGAGAAAGCCGTATGTGACCGAGGCACCGGCGCCACCGGGCGCGGCCACCGCCTCGAGGGCGGGCGCCCCGGGGCACACGACGCCACCGGACGAGCCAAGGCCGCCGCAGGCCCCGACGACAAGCGCCGCGACGAGCGGAAGCGCGAGACTGAGCCGTACGCGGATTCCCTTCGCCATATCTCCCTGCCGAAAGTAGCCCGTGAAGATAAGAAAAGCGCACGCTCGCTCGCCCAGACGACGTGCAAACGCTGGGCCACGCAAGCCTGGACTCTCCCTGAAGGGGTCCGGGCTCGTTTACGTCGCGACGACAGGCGCCGATATCCGCGGCCCCTCCCGCCGTGGCGCTGGGGTATACGCCTGGGACACCCGCCATGTTTCAACGTACGAGGTGCGCCCGCGCGAGGGACGGCTGCGCCAGCTCTCAGCGGAGGTCCTGCCGGACGGTGCGCTCCTTCACTACCAGCTTGGCGCGCTGCGGATCGTGCGCCGCATCCGCGTCGATAACGCGATCGCCGACCAGTGGTCGATCGAGAACCCGGGTCCGGGCGTCGCGACGTTCGAAGCCGACGTGACCATCGATGCCGACTTCCGCGACCTCTTCGAGGTTCGGCGGATCAAGCGCACCACGAAAGGACAGCGCGAGCCCGCGGCCGCGAACGGTCACCGCCTCGTCTTCCGCTACGCGGCGGTCGACGGCGTGAAGCAGTCCACCGACATCCTCGCGCCGGTCGACGCGTGGCAGATAGGCGACGGTCCTGCGCGTGGACGGGTCGCGGTGCGGGTTTCGCCCGGCGACCGGCGTTCGATCGAGATCGACATCCACGTGCACTCGACGCTTCCCTCACCGATCGTCGCCGATCGCGACTGGGTAGCGTGGCAGCGAAACTCGACGAAGTTCGCGAGCGATTCGCCGGACCTCAATGCGTGGATCTCGCGCAGCTCTCTCGATCTCTTCCTGCTCTCGGATCTCACTCCCGACGGCTTCTTTCCCTCCGCGGGCATCCCGTGGTTCGTCGCGCCGTTCGGGCGTGATTCGATCATGACCGCGCTCATGGCGCTGCCGCTTCGGCGCGACCTTGCGCCCGCGGTGCTGCGCGTGCTTGCCGACAACCAGGGCACCGCCGATGTGCCCGAGCGCGACGAAGAGCCCGGCCGCATCGCGCACGAGATCCGACTGGGCGAGATCGTGCGGACCGGCGGTGCGTTTGGCTCGCCGTATTACGGATCCGTCGATGCGACGCCACTCTTCGTGTGGCTCGCGGCCGAGGCCGCGCGCTGGATGCCGGAGCGCGATCTCATCGGCGAGTTCGAATCGAACATCCGCGCCGCGCTCGAGTGGATGGAGACGCGCGGCGATCGCGACGGCGACCTGTTCATCGAGTTCGAGCGCAAGCGCGCGACAGGAATCGAGAATCAGGTCTGGAAGGATTCGGGCGACAGTTACCTCAACGCGAAAGGCAAGCGGCCCGAAGGTCCCATCGCCGCGGTCGAGGTGCAGGCCTACGCGATCGCGGCGATGCGCTCGCTCGCAGAGGTCGTGGCGAAACGCGATCCCGTCTGGTCCGCCGAGCTCACGGCTCGCGCACGGATGCTGCACGAGAAATTCGAGCGCGCGTTTTGGATGCCGGCGCGCTCCTTCTATGCGCAGGCTCTCGACGGCCGAAAGCGTCTGGTCCCCGACATCGTCTCCAACCCGGGGCACGTCCTCTGGGTCGGCGCGGCGACGCCGGCGCACGGCCGGGCCACGGCGCGGCGCCTTCGCCAAGGGGACCTCGCGAGCGGCTGGGGCATTCGCACTCGAAGCTCGCGCTCGAGGCACTACGACCCGGTGAGCTATCACAACGGCGCGATCTGGCCTCACGACACCGCATTCGCGGCGGCCGGCATGGCCCGTTACGGCGACAAGGCAGGCGCCGCGAAGACGATCGCGGAGATGATCGCGACGGCCAAGGCCTTTCCGGACTGGCGAATCCCTGAGCTCTTCGGTGGCCAGCCAAAGCGCTCAGGCGTCGAGCCGACGACGTATCCGGTCGCCTGCATACCGCAAGCGTGGTCCGCTGCCGCGACCTTCTTGTGCATCCGAACGATGCTCGGTCTCTCGGTCGGACGCGACGGCGGCGCGGTCACGCTCGATCCCCTGCTTCCTAACGGCGTTGGCCGTTTCGAGGCCGCGGGTCTCCGGGTGGGTGCGGGCTCCATCGATGTGCGCATCGAGCGAAAGAGCGGTCGTGCGCGCGTCACCGACCTGCGCGCGACCGGTGTCTCAGCCACCGCTATCTAACTTCCCCGCAGTACGATTCGGAGGATCTACGCGAGCTCGACGGTCTCCCGCCACGCCGGAACTCCCGTCGCGAAGCCGAGGGCGCGGACTTTCGGTTCGAACGCCGCCTGCGCCGCAGGATCCCCGTGAACGATGAAGGTCGTGCGCGGCTTCTTTGTGAAGTTGCCGAGCCATGCGAGGAGCTCGGGCTCGTCGGCGTGCGCGGAGAATCCACTGATCGAACGCACCTGGCAGTGGACCTCGAGGTCCTGTCCGTCCATCCGCACCTTCTTCGCGCCCTGCTGCAGCTGCGCGCCGAGCGTGCCTTGGCCCTGATAGCCGACGAAGAGCAGCGTCATCCCCGGATCGCCGATGAGCGACTTCACGTGTTGGACGATCCGCCCGCCGGTGATCATCCCGTTTGAGGCGACGACCATGAACGGTCGCGCCGCCTGCTCGATGGCGAGGGATTCCTTCGCGCTGTTCGCAACGATGGCGTCGGGATAGTCGATCCCCGGGTCGCCACCCGCGACGATGGCTCGAGCGTCGTCATCGAAGTAGTCGAGGTATGCCCGGTAGATGTCGCTCGCCTTCTGGGCCATCGGCGAATCGAGGTAGAGCGGAACGTGCGGGATGGTTCCGGCCGTGAGCAGCCGATTCAGCTCGTACACGATCTCCTGAGTGCGGCCGATCGCGAACGAAGGCATCAGCAGGACGCCCTTCGAA
>DATCPK010000189.1:0-4190 GCA_036570125.1 Candidatus Limnocylindria bacterium | reverse complement strand
ATCGCCGATCGGTGTCCACACGCTGGTGTATCCGAGCGCGGCCGCCTCGCCCGCGAGCGCGCGTTGGTCGTCGTCGCTGAGCGAGAAGCGGCTATCGACGCCGAGTCCGATGTCCATCTAGCGGGCGCGCGTCAGCGAGTGCTGCCGCTCGACTCCGGGACCAGCGCCGTTTCGCTTCCCAGCAGTTCGCCGCGGTACGCGACAGCCACAGCCTGCGCGCGGGTCTGAACGCCGAGCTTCATGTAGATGTG
Organism: Candidatus Limnocylindria bacterium; assembly: GCA_036570125.1. Classification (GTDB taxonomy): domain Bacteria; phylum Chloroflexota; class Limnocylindria; order P2-11E; family P2-11E; genus 3-1-20CM-2-70-9. The sequence continues at coordinate 3,939 of DATCPK010000189.1, read as the reverse complement.
CTCGACGTGCGCGCCGACGGTCTTCGGACTGATGACCATGAGACGGGCGATGTCGTCCGGTGCGAGACCTGTGCTCAGCAGCCGCAGGACCTGCAGCTCGCGCGCGGTGAGCCGGGATGCGAGGGCGCGCGTCGCGACCGCGGGTCGGCGAGCCAGCAGACTCTGAACGCGCGCGAGCAGTTCGTCTTCTCTGAATGGCTTCGACACGTAGTCGTTCGCACCGAGAAGGAGACCGGCGACGCGATCGAACGATTCAGTTCGCGCGCCGGAGATGAACACGATCGGGAATTGATCGCCGAACTCGTCCCGCAATAAGCGGCAGACCTCGTATCCGCAAATCCCTGGCAGGTTTACGTCGAGAAGAACGAGCGCCGGAGCTTCGAGACGCGCGGCGCGCAACGCATCGGCTCCGGACTCCGCTTCACGCGTTGCGTAACCAGCGTCGGTGAGGATGGTCGCGATCGCGGATCGGATGCCAGCGTCGTCGTCGACGATAAGGATCGCGTCGCCCCGTGATACGCCGCCCACACGCACAGCCGCGCAACCCTACTGAAGGCCCCCGACCCTTTCAAGGCGCGCTCCATAGGGAAATTTCCCGATCTTCATTTCAGGTCGCCACCTGTCGCCCCAAAAACATCCACGTCCGTAAATGCTCGCGCGCCCACAGCTCAAACGGGCGCCATTGCGCCCATCGAATAAGCAACTGAGCGGTCTGTCTGTCGGGAGGTGGAGCGAAAAAGCGCCGACACGCGGGTGGGGACGGTTGGGTGGATGGCGGCCTACCAAAACAGGAGAAGAAAAAATGAATTCCCGCGCCACACCTTTTAGGTCTTGGGCACTACTGGCTTTGCTTCCCCTACTTCTTGTCCCGCTGCTTGCAGTGATAACAACGCGGACGGCTCTCGCAGATCCGCTCGATCCACCAGGGACCGCGGGAACCGCGCCATCCGACGCCGGTCCGGCGCGGACCGCAGCAGTGACCGCCAACAGCCTGACTCAATTCAAGGTGGTCACCGGCCAGGTCGTCCTATCCGAGGACGCCTGCGGCACGAACGCGCCGTCATGCACCGTCCAAATCGTCAAGCCTTCACCCATGGCGACGGTCGCAGAGGCCGACCTCTTCTGCGCGACCACCGGACTCTCCAACTATCACCCGAACGACGGAGAGGTAACCCTGAACGGTGCCCTGGTGAAATGGGATCAGATCATCCCGAGTGCGATCCAATCATTCAATGCGCGGGATGATGTGACCTCGATCGTCAAGCCGGTGGCAGACGCGGCCCTCCCGGGCACCGTGACGTTCACGATCACAGAGAATCCAACCTTGAAATACGACGGATGCATCCTGAAGGTCATCTGGAACGACCCGACCACCACACAGAACAGCATCCTGATCTACTTCGGCGCCCAGCAGACCACAGGAGACACGCTCGTCGTCAACTTCGCGCAACCGCTCTCCGCGAGCGCGTTTGCCGCACCACTGGAATTCTCACTGGGAATCTCCTTCGGTCTCCAGCCGAGCTTCCCATCGCAGTTCAGTCAGGTCGACGTGAATGGGATGCGTCTGACGACATCTGCGGGCGGCGAGGATGATGGAACGTTCAACCAGAACGGCGCCCTCATCACGGTTGGCGGCACAGGCGACTCATCCGCCAATCCGCTGCCTTTCGCGGCTCCGGTCACGGCGACTGTTCCGGACGATGAGCTCTACGATCTTCGGCCCTTCGTCAACGTTGGCGATACGTCGATGACGATCTTCACGCTTAACCCTTCCAACGATGACAACATCTTCATCGCGAACCTATTCCTCCGAAACGTCACGGTCGTGACGGCGGCCCTTGTACTGACACCGCCTGCCGCTACGAACCCGGTCGGCACCCAGCACTGCGTTACCGCCACGGCGACCGCAGCGAACGGCGACCCGACACCGAACGTCACGGTCATCTTCTCGGTCACCGGTGCGAATCCGCGACCGAACACGTCGGGGACTACCGATGCCAACGGGCAGACGACCTTCTGCTACACCGGAACGGTCGCTGGCTCCGACGTAATCAGCGCCTTCGCAGACACCAACAACAACGGGTCATTCGACCCAGGCGAGGCCCGCGGCGAGGCTCTGAAAGAGTGGCTCGCCGGCCCGCCCGCGACGCTGGTTCTCACGCCTCCGACAGCCACGAACACTGTCGGTGACCAGCACTGCGTGACAGCGACGGTCGCGGATGTCTTCGCTAACCCGACGCCCGGCATCACCGTTCGCTTCACGGTGATCGGCGCTGCGGCGACGTTCTCAACCCCATCGAGCGGCTCCGCCACTACGAACGGCGCTGGACAGGCGACATTCTGCTTCACTGCGGCGCTGCCTGGGGTCAACGGCATCCACGCCTTCGCTGACACCAACAACAGCGGCAGCCAAGACCCCGGTGAGCCATTCGGTGACGCGGAGAAGACGTGGATCCTCCCCGTCGGGACGGCCCTCTGCGAGATCAAGGTCACCGATGGTGGACACATCACAGCCATCAATGCCGACTCTGCGAGCTTCGGTGGAGTCGCGCGCTCCGACGACGCCGGAAACGCTTCCGGCAACGAGGAATACCAGGACCACGGTCCCGCGATGCCCATGAACGTCAAGGCGACCGAGATCCTCGCGATCACCTGCACACCCGACTTCAAGACGGCGACCGTGTACGGCACGGCCACGATCGACGGGTCGGGCTCGTACGCGTTCCGCATTCGGATGACAGACAACAACGAGCCCGGTAAGGGCTACGACGTGTACGGCATCCTTCTGAGCAACGGCTACAACTCCGGCGACAAGGTGCTGGACGGAGGCAACATTCAGATCCACAAGCTCTAAGAGGGCCTCGTCCATCAAGACAGAAGGGGCCCGCTCAGGCGGGTCCCTTCTGTTAGCCCGATATCGATGCGGAACCGGTGCGCCGCTCGTAGCATCCAGACCGTGGGAAGTGATCCGCTCGCGAGCTTCAACCCGGCGACTCGCGCGTGGTTCGACGCCACCTTTCAAACGCCGACGCGCGCGCAAGAGCTTGCCTGGCCCGCGATCGCGCAGGGCGAGAGCGTGCTCGTTCTCGCACCGACCGGTTCGGGCAAGACGCTCGCCGCGTTCCTCGCCGCGATCGACCACCTCATGTTCTCGTCCGCCCCAGGGGTAGGGGCCCCTGATGGGGCAGGGGTCCCCAAGAAGCCGGCCACGCGCGTCCTCTACATCTCGCCGCTCAAGGCGCTCGCCGTTGACGTCGAGCGAAATCTGCGAGAGCCGCTCGTCGGCATCACGCGGCAGGCGCAACGTCTCGGGGTCCCGTATCGCGAGCCGACCGTCGCCATCCGCACGGGCGACACGCCCTCGCGTGAGCGCGCTCGCTACCAGCGCGAGCCCGCGGACATCCTCATCACTACGCCCGAGTCCCTCTATCTGATCCTGACAAGCCAGGCGCGCGATGCGCTCCGCAGCGTCGAGAGCGTGATCGTCGACGAGATCCACGCCGTCGTTCCATCGAAACGCGGGTCGCACCTCGCTCTATCGCTCGAGCGACTGGAAGAGCTTCGCGGACGCGACGCGCGCAAGCTGCAGCGCGTCGGCCTCTCCGCGACGCAGCGCCCGCTCGATGAGATCGCGCGATTCCTCGGCGGTCTCGACGACGGCGTCCCGCGTCCCGTGAGGGTGCTCGACGCCGGACGAAAGAAGAGGCTCGAGCTCCGCGTCGAAGTCCCGGTCGAGGACATGGCGCGGCTCGGCGAGCCGGCCGAGATCCCGACGGGGCCGGTGACTGCGGTACAGCGCTCGTCGATCTGGCCCGCGATCCACCCGCAGATCCTCGAGCTCATCCGCTCACACCGGTCAACGCTCATCTTCGTGAACTCGCGTCTCCTTGCCGAGCGTCTCGCGGGCGCGCTGAACGAGCTCGCGGGCGAGGAGCTGGT
>DATCPK010000188.1:0-4006 GCA_036570125.1 Candidatus Limnocylindria bacterium | reverse complement strand
GCGTTCGAACATTTTCGGCCAGGACCTTGTGGTCCCAGCGTTTCCGTCGAGACGGCCGACACCGACACCTTGAGTGCTACTCTTCTCGCGCGACCATCGGTCGACAAAACTCAGGAGGCCGTCAGATGAGCGTTCGAATCGCGCGTGACGCCGCCGGCCTCCACTCCGTCGGAGCGCCCGTCACCCTCTAGGGCCGCGCGCGACGAAATCGTCCATTGGCGTGTCTCCAACACGGAGGACGCGTGTCCGTATTGTTCCCGAGCGACTGGCTTGCCGACGCGCCTTACGAAGAGTTCGACCTCGGCGTGCTGAAGTCCGGCAAGGAGAGCGAGGTATTTCTCGTCTCCCGGGCCGGTCCTACCCGCACGTGCCTGATAGCGGAGAAGCGTTTCAAGCCAAGGCTGCAGCGCGGCTTCCGGAACGACTATCTGTACGCCGGCGTCTGGGGCGAAGGGACGCATCACGAGGAGCGCGCGGTCAAGAAGCGCACGCGGTTCGGGCAGGAGTTCCTGCAAGCGAGATGGATCGCGAACGAGTGGACAACGCTCGGGCGGCTGCACGCGGCCGGTGTGACGGTGCCCCCGCCCGTGGAACGGATCGAGGAGGGATACCGCATGGCCTTCATTGGCGACGGCGATCAGGCGGCTCCGCGGCTTGCCGATGTCGACCTCGACCTCATCACCGCGAGGCGGGTGTGGCGCGAGCTCCAGCGCGATATTCAGCGAATGCTTGACGCCGAGCTCGTGCACGGCGACCTGTCCGCCTTCAATGTGCTCTGGTGGCACGAGCGGCCGGTGATCATCGACTTCTCCCAGGCGGTCGACGTCGTCACCCATCCCGCAGCGCGGGACCTCTTGAGACGCGACCTTGACCGCATCGCCGCGTACTTCCGCGCCCAGGGCGTCGCGATCGACCTCGATGCGGCGTTGGTACTGGTCGGAGACTCCCCGGCGCGCTTCGCGCGCCAAGTTTTGTCATCCTGAGCATGTGTTCGGCCTAACGACGCCCTGGTGGGAGATCATCCTCCGCACCACCGTCGTCTACATCGTGGTCCTCGTCCTGCTGCGGACCGCGGGCAAGCGCGAGCTAGGGCAAATGAGCCCGGTCGACCTCGTGGTGATCCTCGTGATCGCGAACGCGGTCCAAAACGCGATGACCGGCGGCGACAACTCCTTGATCGGCGGCATCATCGCCGCGACGACCCTTGTCGCGATCAACACCGCGTTCTCGCGCGTCGGCCACCGGGTGCCGTATCTCCAGCACCTGTTCGAGAGTCAACCGACTCCTCTCGTAAAGGGAGGGAAGCTCATCAAACGCAATCTCGATCGGGAGAACGTGGAGGAGGACGAGCTCATGATGTCCGCTCGCGAGCACGGCATCGAAAACCTCGCCGGGATCGACTCTGCGTACCTCGAGCGCGACGGCTCTATCAGCATCATCCCCAAGGACGCCCCCGGTAAATCGCGCGGTCGGCGGCATCTCCGGCAGTTCCGTCGATGACGGCGTGAGCCGCTTTCCGCCTCCTGGTCTGGCGCCTCTAGCGCACCGCAACTACGCCCTCTACTGGGTCGGCCAGCTGGTCTCGATGTCGGGGACGTGGATCGAGCTCACGGCGACGTCGTGGCTTCTCTATGAGCTGACCGATTCGCCGCTCCTTCTCGGGCTCAACGGAGTCTTCCGAGCCGCGCCGATCTTCGCGTTCGCGCTCATCGGCGGGACCGTCGCCGACCGCGTCGAGCGGCGGCGGCTCCTCCTCATCACGCAGAGCGCCTCCGTCGTCACGTCACTCGCGCTCGGGGCGCTCGTGGTCAGTGGACATGTCGTGTTCTGGCACGTCTACGTGATCAGCCTGATCAACGCGACGATCGCCGCGTTCGACGCCCCCGGCCGGCAGTCGTTGTTCCCGATGCTCGTGCCTCGCGGGCAGCTGCAGAACGCGATCACGCTGAATGCCATGCTCTTTCAAACCGGTCAGCTCGTCGGCCCGGCCATCGCCGGCATCCTGATCGCTCGTGTAAACGTGGCCGCGCCCTTCTTCGTGAACGCAGTGAGCTACTTCGCGATCATCGGCGGTCTGCTTGCGATGCGCATTCCACCCATCGCCGCACGTACCTCGCGCGGATCGATCCGCAGCGAGCTCGTCGAAGGTCTTCGATATGTCCGCGCCAGCACCGTGCTCCCTCTCGTCCTCGTCATGGAGGCCACGTTCTCGGTCTTCGGACACAACCAGGCTCTGATGACGATCTTCGCCCGCGATGTTCTGGGCGCCGGGCCCGAGGGGCTCGGGGTGCTGCTCTCCAGCATCGGCGGTGGCGCCATCGTCGGCATGGTCGTGCTGATCCTGGTCGGCGACATCCGCCGCAAGGGCGCGTTCATGCTGGCGTCGGGCGCGGTGTACGGACTGTCGCTTCTGGTCTTCGCGTGGTCGCGATCGTTCCCGCTCTCGGTCGCGGTGCTCGCTGTCCTCGGCTTCGCGGATGCGACGTGGGGCGCGCTTCGCAATGCCATCGCGCAGATCGTGGCCGAGGACGCGTATCGGGGTCGCGTCATGTCACTCATCCTCATAGCGGCGCGCGGCCTGACGAGCGCATCGCAGGTCGAGACGGGCCTCGCGACCGCGCTCGTCGGCGCTCCGGGCGCGGCGACCATCGGAGCGGTCGCCATTGGCGGCGCGTTGGCGGCCGCCGCCACGCGCGGTAAGGCCCTGCGAGACTTCACCGCGGCGAGCCCGCGGCGCCAGGTTCCACAGGTGGCGCCCGCAGGAGGGGAGTGAGATGAGTCCCGCGAAGAAGACCGCGACCAAAAAGACCACCACACGAAGGACGACGCGGCGCAAGCGCGGTCCGGCCGACCCGCGCGGTCCCGAAGCGCGCGAGTCCGCGCTCGACCGCGGCGACGAGCACATCGTGGCCCTCACCGAACGGGTCGAGAAGGCGAAGGGATCGGTCCTTGCGGCATATCGCGATCCCTACGCCGGTCTCCCGCTCGTGCTCGCCTCGCTACCGATCGGCACCGTTGAGGCGACGCCCTTCCAGCGCGACCTTTCGAAGACGCACGCCGACCGACTCGCGATAGCGATCGGGTCGTCGGGCCTCTTTCTGGACCCGGTGATCGCGATACCGAGCGCGGATGGATTCTGGTCGCCGAACGGGCGCCATCGCCTCGCGGCCGCGAAGCAGCTCGGACTGCGCTCGATCACCGCGCTTCTGACCGACGATCCCGCGCTCGCCTACCGGATTCTCGCACTCAACACCGAGAAGGCTCACAACCTGCGTGACCGCGCGCTCGAGGTCATACGCATGGCGCGACAGCTCGCGAAGGAGGCGCCGCGCTCGAAGGAGTCGGAGCACGCGACGAGCTTCGAATCGCCGGCCTTCCTCACGCTGGGTGCCGCTTACGAAAAGCGCGATCGCTTCGCGGGGTCGTCGTACCACTCGATGCTGCGGCGCGTCGATCGCTTCCTCGATTCGACGCTTCCGGCCGCGCTCAGGCAGCGGGAGCAATGGGCCGTCCGTTTGATGGACATTGATGATCGAGTCGCCGTACATGTGAAAACACTTCAAGAGCGGGGGATGAAGAGTCCATACCTCAGGCAAGTGGTCGTGGCGCGCTGCAATCCCGTGCGCTGGATTCCATCGAAGAAAGGCGAAGCACCGCCTATGACCATGGCGGAGCTACTCACGCGCATGACGGCGAACATCCGCAAGTTCGATCCATCGAAAGTCAGAGCGCAAGATCTCGCGATCGTGGCCGCCGTCGCGCCGGAGGAGAGCTAGCCACCGCGACGCAATCGAACGCGCTGCGGGTGGCACGGGGGAGCGGGTTGCGTACGAGCCGATAACCCGCCGCGTCACGGAGAACCGATGTCACAGGAAGGGAGCGGACGGGTAGGCGAGGGCGCAACCCCGACCCCGGGACAGGACCCGCAAAGCGACTCGAACGAGAGCGGTTACCCCTCCTCCGGCGCGACGGCGGCCACGATCGCGAGATCTTGCGCTCTGACTTT
>DATCPK010000187.1:0-11797 GCA_036570125.1 Candidatus Limnocylindria bacterium | reverse complement strand
AAACCTTGAAGCGTCACGTGCACGAGCATGCGCGTGAGAACGAGACACCGGTTGTACCAATCGTGTGTCCGCGAGGATTCAAGAGGCTCCTCATCTATTGAAGTCGCGCGCGTAAATGAGTTTGCTATCGCCCGACGGGGTGGAACGCGGCAGGGAAGCCGCGTCGGGGGATTGCGTGAGCAGACGGGGATGGGTGGGCATGCGCTGGGCGGGGATCTGTCTGGTGGCCGTCATCGTGACGGCGTCACAGGCGACCCTGGCGGGAGCGAAGACCCAAAGCGATGCCAAGATCGGCCTTTCACTTCTCGCGCTCGCGCGTTCGCACCCACATGACGACGTGCCGGTCATCGTTCGCGCCGCTGCGAAGATAAACAACGGCCATCGCGCCGAGCACGCGGCCGCGGCCGTCCAGCGTGCCCACGGCAAAGTCGGTCGGGCCCTTTCGATCGTCGGCGGTGCGTCCGCAAAGCTCACCGGGGACCAGGTCCTGGCGCTCGCGAATGACCCCGACGTCGCCTACGTGTCTCTCGACGATGTCGTGACCGCGACCTTCGATCCGTTGGATGGCGCGGGGCTCGCGTCGAGCCCCGGTATCGTCGAGGTCGGAGCTCCCCAGGTCTGGGGCCAGCTCGGCGTGACCGGCAAGGGGGTCGGCGTCGCGATCCTCGACAGCGGCATCGCGCCGCACCCCGATCTCGCAGGGCGGATCGTCGCGGCTGTCGACTTCACGAGCGGCGGAGCTCCGCTGCTGGTCGCGCCGGCCGATCCGGGCGGGCACGGCACCCACGTCGCAGGCCTCGTCGCCGGAGACGGCACCGCGTCCGGCGGGGCGTACGCAGGCGTCGCGCCCGGCGCGAACCTCATCGACGTCCGTGTCATCGGCGCTTCCGGGGCGACGAACATCTCGACGCTCATCGCGGGGATGCAGTGGGTCCTGGGGCACCGCGCCGACTACAACATCCGCGTCGTCAACCTCTCGGCGGGCGGACCGGCCACGACGACGTACCGCGACGACCCGCTTGCCACCGCCGCCGAAGTCCTCGTCTTCGCCGGCATCACCGTCGTGGTGTCGGCCGGCAACGAGGGACCGAAGGAGCGGACGATCACATCGCCCGGCACCGATCCATACGTCATCACCGTTGGCGGCATCGACGACAGTGGCACCCCGACGATCGACGACGATGCGCTGGCATCGTGGTCATCCCGCGGCGTCACGCCGATCGACGGGATTGCGAAGCCCGACCTCGTCGCGCCCGGGCGGAAGGTCGTGAGTCTCCGCTCGCCGGGCAGCACGCTCGATCAGGAGCTCCCCGATCGGCTCGTGGCCGGTCTCGATCCGCTTGCGCCGGCGTATTTCCGCCTGTCGGGGACGTCGATGGCGGCGCCGGTTGTGACCGGAGTCGTCGCTCTGATGCTCGAGCGCACCCCTTCGCTCACACCGGCGCAGGTCAAGGATCGCCTGATGGAGTCCGCGACGGCGCTGTCATACGGATCTTTGGTGACGACGGGAAGTGGGATGGTCAACGCGCCGGCCGCGGTCGCGGCCTCGGACCAGACCGCAGCCGCCGTGGCCGTTCCGGTCTCTGCCGGATTCGCGAGCGAGATGTATCAGATCGTGTACGGACAGCCGCTCGCATGGCGTGATCTCTTGTTCAACGGCGGCGTGGACTCGAATGGCACTCCGTGGGCACTTGTGAACTGGTCCAACGTCGTGTGGGACGGGGCCACGTGGCAGAACATCGACTGGGGGTCCTTCAACTGGTCCGCGGTCAGCTGGCAGGACATTTCCTGGGAGGACATCTCCTGGGAAGGCATCAGCTGGGAGGACATCAGCTGGGAAGTGCTCCCGCTGAAAGACAAAGGCCGCACGGGTCCGCGCGGCGGGAAGGTGCTCGACTGATGAAGCAGCAAGCCGCGAAGATCTACATAGGGATAGTCGCGGCGCTCGGCGTGATCGTGCTCGTCACGAACTCGATCAACGCCCGAACGAGTCAGATCGACCCGGTGATGTTCATCGTCATCCTCGCGCTCGTCGCGATCGCGCAGCGGAATCCGGTGGTGCTCTTCCGGTCGAGCGCGATCTCCGTCGCGTTCGCCGTGAAGATCGCCGCGTACGTCCTCTTCGGCACTCCCGTGGCTCTGTGGGCCACCGTCGTCGTCGTCGCGGTGAACGCCTACACGCCGAAGCCGAAGCCCGCACGAAAGATCCTCTTCAACTTCGGCGGCATGATGGTTTCGACCTATCTCGCGTCGACCACGTACCAGTTCGTCGGCGGCATGGTCCCACCCGGCGCGTTCGTGCCGACGATGCTCGCGGTCGCGGTCTCAGCCGCCGTGTACTTCGGCGTGAACAGCGTGCTCACCGCCGCGGTCATCACGCTGACCTCGAGCGGGCGGTTCCTCGACGTGTGGGTCCAGAACTTCGCGTGGATGCCGGTCAACTACCTGGCGACCGCGGTGAATGGCGCGGCGCTGGCGCTGGCGTACCAATCGCTCGGCGTCATCGGTGTGATCGTGTTCGTCCTGCCGCTCGGGATCGCGTGGTACTCGTTCAGGCTTTACATGATGAAGTCGACGCAGGTCCGCGAGCGCAACCGAGAGCTCATCTCGATGAACGAGAATCTCCATCGAACGACGGAGCGGCTCGAGGCGTCACACGTGTCGGTCATCGCCGCGCTCCTCGGCTCGCTCGCGGCGAAGGAACGCTCCGAGCACGGCCACTCCGACGCGACCATGCAGCACGCGCTTGCCGTCGCGAAATCGCTCGGCCTCGGGCCCGACGAGATCGCCGCGGTGAACCTGGGCACCCTTTTTCACGACATCGGAAAGATAGGGATCCCAGAGCACATCCTCCAGAAACCCTCGGCGCTCACCGTAGAGGAGTGGACCGAGATGAAGACGCACCCGGTCATCGGCGCGAACCTGATCGGCGAGGTCCCGAACCTGGAGCGCATCCGGCCGATCGTCCTCGCGCATCACGAGCGCTACGACGGTTCCGGCTATCCGAATGGACTGAAGGGCGACGAGATCCCGCTCGCGGCGCAGATCATCGCGGTCGCCGACACGTACGAGGCGATGACCTCGACCCGGCCGTACCGGCCGGCGCTCGGGCACGACGAGGCGGTCGCGGAGCTGCGACGCGTCGCGGGCACGCAGCTCAATCCGATCGTCGTCGAAGCGTTCATTCGCCAGATCGAGATCGGAGCGTCCGGCGTCTCGCACCTCCACGACGGCGCAGCGCACGCGCACGTTCGCGATCTGGCGGTCGAGGCCGCGCGCCTCAGCATGAACTAGGAGCTCGGTCCCGACGCTCTAGAGTCGTGTCTGGTGTTCGAGCAGCTCTCTGACCGTCTGACCAACACGTTCGACCGCCTTCGCGGCCGGCCGCGCGTCAGCGAGACGGATCTCGACGAGGCATTGCGCGACGTTCGCGTCGCCCTTCTCGAGGCCGACGTGAACCTGAAGGTCGTGCGCCAGCTCGTGGCCACGGTTCGCGAGCGCGCCATCGGCGAGCACGTGCTCGAGTCGATCACCGGCGCGCAGCAGGTCGTGAAGATCGTCCACGACGCCATCGTGGAGATGCTCGGCGGTGCGGCAACGCCGCTCGCGCGGGCGGAACGGCCGCCGACGGTCATCGTGCTCGCCGGTCTTCAGGGATCTGGCAAGACCACGAGTGCGGCCAAGCTCGCGAACCTCCTGCGCAAGCAGGGGCGGCACCCGCTCCTCATCGCGGCGGACGTGCACCGACCGGCCGCGATCGACCAGCTCGTCGCGTTGGGCAAACAGCTCGGCATCCCGGTGCGCGCGGTCGATGCGAAACGCGTCGCCGCCGACGTCGCCGCCTTCGCGGCCAGCGCGCCGTCGGAGGGTCGCGACACGGTGATCGTCGACACCGCGGGTCGCCTTCACATCGACGAGGCCATGATGACGGAGATCGCGGACGTGATGGCCGCCGCGAAGCCGCACGAAACGCTCCTCGTCGTCGACGCGATGGCCGGACAGGATGCGGTGGAGAGCGCGACGATCTTCCACTCGCGCCTCCCGCTCACGGGGCTCGTGCTCGCGAAAGCGGACGGCGACGCTCGTGGCGGCGCATCGCTCTCCGTCCGTGCGGTGACAGGGGTTCCGGTCAAGTTCATCGGCACCGGCGAGAAGCTCGATGCGATCGAGGTGTTTCATCCGGACCGGCTCGCGCAGCGGATCCTCGGGATGGGCGACATCCTCACGCTCGTCGAGCGCGCTCAGGAGCACGTCGATCAGAAGACCGCCGAAGCGCAGGCGAAGAAGTTCATGGATGCGCAGTTCACGTTCGAGGACTTCTACGCGCAGCTCCAGCAGGTCAAGAAGATGGGACCGCTCGGCGATCTCCTGAAGATGATCCCGGGCCTCGGCGGCCTCGCGAAGCAGCTCCCGGAAGGTCCCGAGGCCGAGCAGCAGATGAAGAAGATCGAGGCGATCATCTCGTCGATGACGAAGGCGGAGCGCGCGGACCCGATGCTCCTCAACGGATCGCGACGGCGCCGCATCGCGGCTGGCTCGGGGACCACCGTGGCGGACGTGAACCAGCTCGTGAAGCAGTTTGAATCGCTAAAGAAGCAGATGAAACAGCTCGCTCCGATGATGCGAAGTGGTCGGCTGCCGAAGATCCCTGGGATGCGCATGTGATCTCGTGAGACTTCTCCTCACTTCCGCTGGCATCAAGAACGCGAGCATCCAGGATGCGCTGGTCGGCCTGCTGGACAAACCGATCGCCGAGTCCAACGCCCTGTTTATCCCCACCGCCATCTACCCCTTCCCCGGCGGGCCCGGAATGGCGTGGCGGGCGATCAGCGGCATGGGTTCATCGCCGTTGGCTGGATTGGGTTGGAAGTCATTGGGGCTCTTGGAGTTGACGGCGCTACCGAGCATCGAGGAGGCGGCTTGGGTCCCAACGGTCCGGGACGCCGACGCACTGCTGGTATGGGGCGGCGACCCCCTGTTTCTAGCCAACTGGATGCGGCGCTCCGGCTTGACCGATCTCATGCCGACACTGCGCTCCGAGGCCGTTTACGTGGGTGTGAGCGCGGGGAGCATCGCTGCTGCCTCCACCTTCGTCGAGACCTACACCGCACCGCCCCGCGGGAACGATCGACCGCTGAAGTCGGAGGACATCGTCTTCGCCACGCCCCAAGGTGACGTCCACAGAACCCTGGTCACGGGACAGGGAGCGGGACTTGTTGACTTCGCGGTGATCCCGCACTTCGAGCACGCGGACCACCCCGACGCTTCCCTGGCCAACGCCGAGTTGTGGGCGGCACGGATCCCTGCGCCGACCTACGCGATCGACGATGAGACCGCCATCAAAGTGACCGACGGCACCGTTGAAGTCGTCTCCGAGGGGCGCTGGAAACTGTTTACCCCTAGCTCCGCGTGAGCTTGTCGAGCTCGTGCAGCGACCCACCCTATTTCTGACAGTTGGATTGCCCGGCACCGGCAAGACCACTGCCGCGCGTCTCATCGAAGTGGAGCACAAGGCTCTTCGGCTGACCAAAGACGAGTGGATGAAGGCGCTCTTCGGCCCGGAGAATCCACCCTCAGCTTCAGACGTGATCGAGGGTCGCCTTGTCCGGCTGGGTATGCGTGCTCTGGAGCTCGGGACCAACGTTGTGCTCGATTTCGGTCTATGGAGTCGCGACGAACGATCAGCCCTCAGGCAAGCGGCTGCCGACGTTGGGGCCTCGGTCGTGATTTGCTACTTCGAACTCGCTCCCGACGAACAGCGGAACCGTCTCGATCAGCGCTTGGCCGAGGCTCCTCATGAGACTTGGCCAATTTCCGACGAAGAGCTCGCTGAGTTCGCCGTGAAGTTCGACGTCCCTAGCGTGGCCGAGCTCGACGGGAGCGAGCCTGTTGGCCAACCGCCTGATGGCTTCGCGAACTGGGGCGACTGGAGGCGACATCGATGGCCGCCATCAGTTCGTTGAGTGATGCCATATCATTGACACGTTCGCCTCCAGGGCTCAGGCCCACGGACGGCACATTCGCGAGGAGGATCCCGACCGAGTTGGCAGTTCACATCCGCCTGCGCCGCGTAGGTAAGACAAAAGCGCCGACGTACCGCGTCGTCATCGCGGACTCGCGCGCGCCCCGAAACGGCAAGTTCATCGAGACGATCGGCCACTATGACCCGCTCGCTGAGCCCGCCCGCCTCGTGGTCAACGCGGAGCGCGCCCGGCACTGGTTCAAGAATGGCGCGCGTCCCACCTCGACCACGCGCTCGCTGCTCATCCGCAGCGGCATTCCCGAGGCAGAGGTCCCGGCAAAAGTCCGGTGAGCGAGGGAGCGCAGCCGGGGAGGATGCGCGTGCTTCTCGAGCACGTCGCTCAGGCGCTCGTCGACGATCCGGCGGCCGTCGTGGTCACCGAGGAGCTGGACGGCGACTTCACGAAGCTCCACCTGCAGGTCGCCGAACCCGATGTCGGAAAGGTGATCGGCCGCGGGGGACGGATCGCGAAGGCCATCCGCGCACTCCTCAAGGTGATGGCGACGCGCGATGGAACAAAGGTCAACCTCGAAATCGACTGATCCTGGCGACCCGATCGTGGGGGTCGTCGGCGCGCCGCACGGCGTGCGTGGCGAGGTGAAGGTGCATCCACGCACCGACGTCGCCGATCGATTCTGCAAGGGAGCGAAGCTTCTCTGTGACGGAATTGGCGAGCTCGTCGTCGCCTCCATTCGCGGCGCGGCCGATGTACCCATCGTTCGTTTCGATGGCGTGAACACGCGCAACGATGCCGAGCGCATCCGCGGCCGCAACCTGCGCGTCTCGCGTGCCGAGGCGCGGCGCGCCGCGAAGGACGCCTACCTCTGGGTCGACCTTCTCGGCCTCCGAGCGGAGACGCCGGAGGGAAAGCAGCTCGGCGTCGTGAGCGAGGTGCTTCGGGCGGGCGAGACGGACGTGCTCGTCGTGCGGGGGGAGGGCTCGGGCGCGGAGTTCATGTTCCCAGCGATAGCGTCCGTCGTCCGCGAGGTCGACATCCCCGGCGGCCGGGTCGTGGTCGTGCCGCAGGAGGTCCTCGGGTGACCCCGCGGATCGACGTTCTCACGCTCTTTCCGAAGATGTTCGAGAGCCCGTTCGCAGAAAGCATCGTCGCGCGCGCGCGAGCGGCTGGGCAGATCGAGCTTGCCGTTCACGACATACGTGAATGGGCGACCGATCGGCACCACGTTGTCGACGACGCGCCATACGGTGGCGGCGCCGGGATGGTGTTGAAGCCGGAGCCCGTCACGCGCGCCATCCGCGCGACGAAGGGGGAGCAGGGCCGCGTCGTTCTCATGAGCGCGCAGGGCGCGCTCTTCGACCAGGCCGCGGCACGACGTCTGGCCCAGCTGCCGCATCTGGTGATCGTGTGCGGGCATTACGAGGGCATCGACGAGCGCGTCATCGAAGGCGACGTCGACGAGGAGCTTTCGATCGGCGACTTCGTGTTGACCGGTGGAGAGCTCGCGGCGATGGTCGTCATCGACGCCATCACGCGTCTGGTGCCCGACGTGATTGAGGCCGAGTCGCTCACGAACGAGTCCCACACCGAAGGTCTCCTCGAGGGGCCGCACTACACGCGGCCGGTGGAGCACGAGGGTCGCCGCGTGCCCGCCGTATTGCTCTCGGGCGATCACGCCGCGATCGCGCGGTGGCGCCGTGCCGAGGCCGTCCGCCGCACGGTCGAGCGTCGGCCCGATCTCATCGAGCGAGCGGGCCTGACGCCTGCCGAGCGGGCTCGACTGCCGCGCCCGCCCGCCCGCGAGAAGGTCTCGGACGCCGACCTGAAGGCGGCGTACGGCTCAGGGGTCGGCTCGTACCGGATCGCGGCGCGTTTCGGGATCTCCCCGGCCGCAGTGCGCGCGCGGCTCCGGGCGGCAGGAGTTCGCCTGCGGCCTCCGCGCAGCGGTCAGCGTGGCCCGACGGTCGCGGAGGTCTCGAAGATGCGTGGCGCGGGGCTCACCGTCCGCGAGCTCGCGCGGCACTTCGGTGTGTCCCACGTGACGATCCTGGATCGCCTGAAGAAGGCGAAGCGTTAGTTGCTGCTAGACTCCCTTTACTTCGTGAGTGCTGTAGCCATTCCTATGAATGACCTCTTGAACACGCTTGCCCGAGAGCAGCTGAAGGCCGATCTACCCGAGATCCGGCCCGGAGACACCGTGCGCGTCAGCGTGCGGGTCGTCGAAGGGAACCGCGAACGGCTTCAGAACTACGAGGGCACGGTCCTCCGCGTGCGTAACGGCGGCGTCGACAAGCAGATCACCGTCCGCCGGATCGCAAGCGGCATCGGCGTGGAGCGCACCTTCATGGTCCACTCGCCGCGCGTCGAGAAGATCGAGCTCGTGCGCCACGGCCACGCCCGCCGCGCGGCTCTCTACTTCCTCCGCGACCGAGTGGGCAAAGCCGCCACCCTCCGCGAAAAGCGGCGATGACTTGACCGGCCCGGTGCCGGTCCGCGACCCTAGCCTCATTGCCATCTCTTAACAACGAGAAGCGTCTGTGGGCGCAAGGGCTTCTGCGTGTGGTCGGCGTGGACGAGGTCGGCATGGCGGCGCTCGCGGGGCCGGTCGTCGCGGCGGCTTGCATGGTCACGCCAGACACCAAGCTCATCCGCAAGGTGAACGACTCGAAGGTCCTCACGCGCCTTCAGCGCGAGGGACTTCTCGATTCGATACGCGGCCGGGTCGTGAAGATCGGCATCGGCGCCGCGTCGCTAGCGGAGATCCATCGCCTGAACATCTATCACGCAAGTCACGTCGCGATGCTTCGCGCGCTGCGTCAGATCGGCGAGTACGACTGGGTCCTGGTCGACGGCCGCCGCATCCTCGATCCGGCGTTCGCGCCGGGCAGGCACACCGAGATCGTGAGGGGCGACGCGAAATCGTTTTCGATCGCCGCGGCCTCGATCGTCGCGAAGGTCACGCGGGATCGTTTGATGGCAAAGCTCGCTACGAAGTACCCCGGCTACGGGTGGGAGCACAACTGCGGCTACCCGACCATCGATCACCGCAAGGCCCTGCGCGAGCTTGGCGTCACGCCGTTCCACCGTGAGGACTTCGGAACCGTGCGAATGATGTTGTCGACCGAGAACCAGATCGCCCTCGACCTTGAGCCCGCGGGAGTGTCACCGAGTTGACGTTTTCCGCGCGGACCGCGTCGTCTAGATTTCGCGAGCCGTGAAGACCTCTCAGAAGACGACCGTGCGCGTTGCCACGCCCGCCGACTATCCGGCGCTCGTCGCGGTGGGCAAGGCGTCGTATCCCGATTACGGCGACTCGGTCGAAGAGTGGCGCCACTGGGACAAGACCTGGGACCACAGCAAATACTTCAAGCTGCGCCTCCTCGCCGAAGACTCCGGGCGCGTCGTCGGATACGGCCAGGTCAATCACATGCGCTGGGCCTTCATCCCGACCAAGTACCGGATCGACCTCACCGTGCTGCCCGAATTCCGCGGCCGCGGATACGGCACCGCTCTGTACGACGATCTGGCCGCCGCGGTCGCGGAGCGTGGCGCACGAGCTCTCGGCTCCGCCGCAAAGGAATCCATGGCCGACGGCGTCCGCTTCCTGACCAAGCGCGGTTACCGCGAGGTCAAGCGCGACTGGGAATCCCGCCTCTTCGTGAAGGGGTTCGACTTCGAGCGCTTTGGTACGGCCGACGATCGCGTCGCGAAGCAGGGCATCCGCATCGCCACGCTTGCCGACGAGATGGAGCGCGACACCGGCGCCCTGCAGAAAGCGTTCGAGCTGAACGAGGACTGCCGCATGGACATCCCGAGCGTTGACCCGCCGACCCGGCACACGTTCGACGAGTTCCGCCGGGACGACATCGACGCGCCGAACGCGCTCCTCGACGCGTTCTACGTCGCGATCGACAAGGACGGCCGCTACCTCGGTGTCTCGAACATGTTCCGGTCCCTCGATGACCCCACGTTCATCTGGCAGGGCATCACCGGCGTCCGGCGCGACGCGCGCGGCAACGGGATCGCCATGGCGCTCAAGCTGCGGACCGTCCGGTACGCGATCGACAAAGGCGTCGAGCACATCAAGACGTGGAACGACGTTCACAACAAGCCGATGCTTTCGATCAACGAGGCCATGGGCTTCGTCAAGCAGCCTGCTTGGATCTCGTACGAGAAGGACCTCTAGCGCGTTCACCCCCACGCAATGAGGCGCCGATTGTTCTCGCGTGGATCGGCGTGCGCTAGGGCTCGCGGGAGAGCGCGCGGCTGAGATGGAGCTCGTCCGCCGTGGGCTCCGCGTCGTCGCGCGGAATCAACGCACGCGCTTCGGTGAGATCGACCTCATCTGTCGCGACCGTGACGGCTACGTGTTCGTCGAGGTGAAGACGCGCAGCGCCGGCTCGTTCGTCGCCGCCGCCGAAGCCGTCGACCGGCGCAAGCTGGGACGCCTCACGCGTCTTGGCGCGGGCTGGCTCGCGATGCGCGGGGAGCGCGATGCACGCTGGCGCGTGGTGATCGCCGCGCTCACGGTCGGCGCCGACGGGACTCGCGTGGAGCTCATCGAGGCTTTGTAGAACGCGGCGTGGGCTAGCGGACGATCTCCACTCCGAGGCCCTCGGTCACCCGCAGCGACGCCGATCGCGGGACGCGCGCGATCCGGAGTCGCGTCCCATGCGGCATCCGTATCTCTTGCCAGCCCGGCCCTTCCGCGCGGAGCAGATCATCCCAGAGGACCACGTCGACGCTCGTGTCCACGCATGGCCTGCGCGACGGGGAGGCATCGCACGCGAGCGGTTGTGTGAAGGCGGGGGTCGCGGCCGGGTCGTACTGCAGAACGGGCGGTCCGTGCAGGTAGTGGTTCACGAGCACCTCGTCGTACGCCGTCAAGACAAGCATTGACTCGGGCGGTAACGACGTCAGATACGCGACCTTTTCGTCGATCCCGTGGTCGTGACGCGCGACGTCGCGCGCCGAGATGGGCGTATCGCTCAACAGGAAGATGGCGGCGTTGCCGACGACGACCGCCATCACGATCCATTTGAAGGTACGCGGCATCCGCATTCCTTTTGCGAGGGCGATCGTTCCGCGCGCGCCCAGGATGGCGAGGCCGGGCAGCATGCTGAAGATGTATCCGTACTCGCCGACGTGGATGAGCAGGTAGAACGCGAGCGGCGTGAGGAGCCACAGCGCGATGAACGTCGTGCGCCACCGGTCGCGAAGCTCGATACGCCGGGCTTCGGAGGAGAGCACCGTCATGACGATGAGCGGTATGAGGAAGTACAGCCCTCGCCCCAGGAAGCGCCCGAGCTCGTACGCGTTGCGGTAGACGGCGATCGGCCCGTTCCCGAAGATGCTGTAGCGATCGTCGACGAACCTGCTCTGGATGCTGACCGCGTCGAGGAAGCGCGAGAGGCCTCCGTCGGCGAAGGCGCTTGCGAAGACCCAGACCCCGACGAGTGCCGCGACGCTTCCGGCCGACAGCGCCGCGGTCGGGATCGTCGCGCGTGTCGCAGCGAGGAGCCACATCGGCGCGAGAAAGATCGCAAGATCGGATCGGAAGCCGATGGCGATGCCCCAGGCTACCGATGCGACGACGAGATGAACTCCGCGGCGCGTCCGCGATCGCGCCGGATCCACGCCACGCCAGAAAAGAAGTGCGCAGAGCGTCGTCAGCGCTGCGAGGAGCGTGTAGGGATACGCGACGCCGCCGTACGCCCAGAACGTGACGGCGGTGAGGACGAAAAGTGCCGAGACTTTCGCTGTGCGTTCGTCGTAGAGACGCGCCGCCAGGAGATACACGAGCGCGACCGTCGCGG
>DATCPK010000186.1:0-5447 GCA_036570125.1 Candidatus Limnocylindria bacterium | reverse complement strand
GTCAGCTCACGGGCGTCGGAGATCTGGGCCAGGCGATCCTCGCCGCGGCGCCGGCCGCCGTGCGGCCGCAGCTCGAGCCGTTCGTTCCCGCGATCGTCGACGCGATCCATCGCGCCTTTTCGATCGCGACAGCGAGCACCTTCACGTTCGGGATCGCCGCCGCGGCGGTCGCGCTCACCGTGGTCGCATTCCTCCGCGAAACGCCGGCTCGACAGGCGAGCACCGAGGACGAGACCCTAGCCGCCTAGCGCCATCGTCTCGCCGGGGGCGAGGATCCGCACCTGCGTCTCTGGTGCGAGGCGTGCCGCTTCGCGAGCGAACTCCCGCGGCGGATCGCCGAGCGGATGCGGCCAGAAGCGAGCGAACGCGAACGGGTAGAACGTGCCCCAGTGGATGGGGATCGCGATGCGCGGTCGGATCCGCGCAAGCGCCTCGGCCGCGCGCGCGGGATCGAGGTGGCCTGCTCCAAGCCGCGGCCCCCAGCCCCAGACAGGCAGCAGCGCGACGTCGACCGTCCCCGCGAGGTCGGCCATTTCCGCGAACAGATCCGTGTCGCCCGCGAAGTACACGCGCGACGAGCCGGCAATCACGTAGCCGATCGCGTCGGCGGTGGGACCGAACGGCCGTCGCCGTCCGTCGTGGTCCGCGCGGACGACCTCGATCGCCACGCCACCGACCTCGAAGCGTTCGCCGGCGGCGACCTCCGTGACGTCGTGCCCCGTTCGGCTGGCGATGCTCCCGAGGCCTTTGGGCACGACGATCCGCGGCTTACCGCGGCAACGGCGCAGAGACGGCAGGTGCAGGTGGTCGTGGTGCGCGTGGGAGACGAGGACGACGTCGATGTCCACGTCCTCGATGAGGTGCGCGACGGCGTCGCTGTGCCGGTGGAGCAGCCCCAGGCGATCCACGAGCAGCGGGTCGGTGAGAATGCGGACGCCGTCGATGTCCAGGAGGACCGTCGAGTGCCCGAGGTACCGAAGATTCGAAAGCACCGACCGAGCCTAATGCGCGAGTGATCGGCTTCTACGCAGCCCAGCTCCGTCTCCTGTCGAGATGGACGGGTGGCCCGGTTGGCGTCGTCCGCCGCGGTGTTGCGACCTTCGTCATCGCCATGTTCGGCCTCGTCGTCGCGGCGTGGCTGCTCCCCGGCATCACCCTGCGGGATGTTCCGTCCGCCGTTGTCGCCGCGTTCGTTCTCGCCGCGATGAGAACGCTCCTGCGTCCGGTGCTCATCGCCTGGGTTTCGCGCTTCTCGATCGCCGTCGCGACCATCGTCACCGTCGTCGTGCAGGCCGGCGCGTTCTGGCTGATCTCGCAGCTTCGATGGATCGCGGTCGACAGCTTCGGGGACGCCCTCGTCGGTTCGGTGCTTTTTTCGATCGCGAACGCGCTCATGACCGCGGTCCTGTCGACCGGGGACGACAGATCGTTCTTCGGCACCCTCGTCCGCCAGCTCGCGGCGCAGCACGATCCGGGCGACGTCACCGCCGAGCCAGGCGTCGTGTTCATCCAGATCGATGGACTCGCGCATTCGTTGCTCGAAGCCCACGTTCGTGCGGGCCGTACGCCGAATCTCGCGCGATGGCTTCGCTCGGGCGCCATGACGCTCGATCGCTGGGAGCCGCTGCTGCCAACGCAGACGTCGGCGAGCCAGGCAGGGATCCTTCACGGGAACAACGACGGGATCCCCGCGTTCCGCTGGTGGGACAAGAAGACCCAGCGCCTCATGGTGTCGAACCATCCGAAGGATGCCCGCGAGATCATGCGGCGGATCTCGAACGGCAAGGGCCTCCTCGCGAATGGCGGCGCCTCGATCGGGAATCTCCTCTCCGGCGATGCGCCGCACAGCTTCCTCACCGCCGCGACCCTCGACGAGCCGGCAAAGGAGATCCGCCGCAGCCACGTCCTCGACTGGTTCTTCATCAGTCCGTACAGCTACGTGCGGTGGACGCTGCTATCGATCGGCGAGATCGTGAAGGAGCTCGTGCAGGCGCGCGCCGCGTCACGGAGCGAGCCACGCGGGCCGCGCAGCTTTCCCTATCCGCTCGCGCGAGCGGCGACGAACGTGCTCCTCCGACATCTGACCACCGCGCTCGTCATCGAGGAGATGTGGCGCCGCGCGTCCCCGATCTACGTGGATTACGTCGACTACGACGAGATCGCCCACCACGCCGGACCTGACCGCATTGAGGCGCGCGACGCCGTCGCAGGCCTCGACAAGATCATCGGGATCATCGAGAAGGCCGCCGCCGACGCACCGCGGCCCTATCGCTTCGTCGTGCTCTCCGATCACGGACAGAGCCCTGGCGCGATGTTCGCGCAGCGCTATGGCAAGCCTCTCGAACGGCTCGTCCACGAGTTGGCCGGCGAGCATGTAAAGGTGCAGGGAGCGACCGCTCACGTCGAGGATTGGGGCTCGATCAGCCCCCTCCTCTCCGAGGCATCGGGGATCAAGGGGATGACTCGCACCGTGACGAGCGCGTCGTTTCGGCGCCACGCCGGCGCCGCGGACGATGCCGAGAAACCGCCGGACATCGTGGTCAGCGCGTCGGGCAACCTCGGCCTGGTGTCTTTCCCCGCGATGCCTGGACGAGCCACGCGGGAGACGATCGACGCGGCGTACCCCGGCCTCATCGACGGACTCGTGCGCCATCCCGGGATCGGGTTCGTGATGGTCCGTCCGAAGGGAGGCGGTCCGGTCGTTCTCGGTGCGGGTGGGTCGTACGACCTCGCCGACCGACACGGTGACGGGAACGACTTGCTGACGCGGTTCGGACCGAACGCGGCGGCAGGCCTCCTCCGCGTGGACTCGATGGCGGAGTGCGCGGATCTTGTGATCGTCAGCATGTTTGACGATGCGTCGGGCGAGGTCGCATCGTTCGAGGAGCAGATCGGGTCGCACGGAGGACTCGGCGGCATTCAAAGCGACGCCTTCATCCTTCATCCCGCGGAGTGGGGGATCGATGCACCGCCGCTCGGTGCGGTCGCCCTGCACAACGTGATACGGCGGTGGCTCCGCTAGCCGGTTACCCTTCTGCCTCGTGCCAGGGCTAACCGCCCGCGATCGTGCAGCCGTGCTCGCGATGCTCGAGAACGCCCAGTGGGTCTACTCGTTGGGTCGTTATCCCAAGAAGCAGGTGCTCGACGATCCCGTCGACATGAGAATGCTCCGCGAGCGCGTCGGCGCGATGCGCAAGGCGGCGGGGGAGCTGAGCGTGGCCCAGAAGAAAAAGATCGACGTCCCGTGGGCACGGCTAGAAGACGATCCTGATGAGACGCCCGAGATGCTGTGGACCGTTGCGAAGAAGGTCACGCCGACGCTGATCGCCCAGATGCGGCCACTCGTGAGCGATACGCCCGAGGCCGCGTTCCTGATCCAGCCCGGCGTCAAGAAGCCAGTTGCGAAGAAAACAAAGAGGCCGGGACCCAAGCGCAAGAAGTCCGCCCGCTCGTAGCGCGGGGATTCTCACCGGCGCGCCGCCTCAAGCTCGCGTCGTACCGTTTCGTCCAGTTCCGACAGGTCGAAGGGCTTGCCGACGTGGGCGACAGCCCCAATGGATGTTGCCCACGTCTCCGCATCCCGCGCGGCACAGAAGGCCACGATCGGCGCTGGACGCGAGACCGCGGCGCGGTAGGCCCTCGCAAAGGCCGTCCCATCCATCACGGGCATCAGCTTGTCGAGCAGGATCAGATCCGGCGGCTCGCGGACCGCGAGCGCCAGGGCTTCTTCGCC
This sequence comes from Candidatus Limnocylindria bacterium, assembly GCA_036570125.1. GTDB lineage: Bacteria > Chloroflexota > Limnocylindria > P2-11E > P2-11E > 3-1-20CM-2-70-9. The sequence continues at coordinate 1,714 of DATCPK010000186.1, read as the reverse complement.
GTTTTCCGCGGTCGTGACGATCTGGCCGGACTCTCGAAGGACGGTCTCGACGATCGTCCGGACGTCGGCTTCGTCATCGATGACGAGCACGCGGCCGCGCGAATTCGAGCGCTCGACGGTCAGCTCCGCGTTGCTGACGGCGCGTGCGGCCCCAACGTCGGCGCGGGATGTGGCCGGCAAGGTGACCGTGAACTCTGTCTTCTGAGCCTCGACTGAGGTGACCTGGATCCGCCCCCCGTGGCGTTCGGCGATCTCGCGCGCGATGTAGAGCCCAAGGCCGAGTCCGCTCAGGCTAGGATCGTCATGTGCGCGGTAGAAGCGCTCGAAGATTCGTGCGATCCGATCGGGCGGTATGCCGATACCTTCGTCTGCGACGCGAAGCGAGAGCTCGTTTTGGGCCTCGGTAAGCGAGACCGTGATCGTTTTGCGCGTCTCGCTGTACTTCATCGCGTTGTCGAGAAGATTCACCACAAGCTGCTCCCAACGGTCCGGATCTACGTCGGCGTGAATGCCGGCGCCGATGTGTACGTCCCACTCGTGCCGTCCGGCGTCACCCATGCGAGCCGCCTCGACGGCCCAGACGGCCGCAGCCGAGACGTCGGTCAGACGCCGATCGATCTCGAACCGGCCCGCGTGGACGTGCGATGCATCGAGCAGCTGGGTAATGAGTGCGGCGAGACGCCGTGACTGGCGCACGATCGAACCGACCGCATCGCCGACGCCCTCATATCGACCCGCCTCGAGCGCTCGTTGCGCGAGCTGCGCATAGCCAGACACCGCCGCGACCGGAGTTCGCAGCTCATGCGTCGCGACGGAGAGGAACTCCTCTCGCAGACGCGTGCCCTCCTCGGCGACGTGTCGTGATTGCTGCTCGGCCGCGAGAACGCGCGTCTCAGCGCGACTCCGATCGAGGACCGCAGCACCGAGAACGAGCGACGTCACGGCGGCTACGGCCATGAAGGCCTGAAGCACGAGGAGCGATTCGTTTTGGGATTCGAGGGCATACGGACCGAAGCCGTTGAGAGTTCCCCACACTGCGATGCCACCGATCGCGAGATTCGCCGTCGCGGCCGCGCGCGGTCCGAATCGGAACGCGGCCCATACGAGTACCGGGAATGTCAGGAATGCGATGGGAAGATGGCGGACCGAAGCAGGCTGCAGACCGCCGAATATCAGGAGAGCAGTGGCCACGGTGCCCACAGCAAGAAGTCCAGCCTCAGCGAGTTTCTCGGGCCGGATCGCCCCGCGATACGCGACCCACAGGACCACCACGGGCGCTACCAGCAGCGCCCCATTGGCGTCGCCGAGCCACCACGTCAGCCAGATCGGCGCGAAGTCAGACCATTCCGCTAGCCCGCGAATGGCGAGAGTGCTCACGCCGATCGTGGCACTGACGGCCGGGGCGACCGTCGCCGCGAACAGTGCGAAAAGGAGGACGTTCTGCGGTCGTTCGAATGCATTGCGGCCGCTGGCCCACCGCTGCACGAGATAGCTCCCGAGGATCGCCTCCAGCGTGTTGCCGATCGCGATCCCGGCCGATGACGGAAGGTCGCCCGATGTCGCGAGGTTCACGGCGAGCGCACCGACGAGGATTCCCGGAATGAGCTGAGGGCCGAACAGGAGCAGGGCGGCGATGGCGAGCCCGGTCGGCGGCCAGACTGCGGTGGCGCTCGCGTTGACGAAGGCGAGCGAGAGACCAAGCCTCCCCGCCACG
>DATCPK010000185.1:0-2406 GCA_036570125.1 Candidatus Limnocylindria bacterium | reverse complement strand
GGCCGCGGCGCCAGAAGCGAAGGAAGTCGCGTACCAAAGTCAGGAGCCGCGCTCGAGCAGCGCGATGTGGAAGCTCATCCGGTATTCGGTCGACGATGAATACGTCGTTGGGATCGGCACGTTCGCGACGTACGCGACGATGTTCTTCACGCGTGGCCGTGAGCTCGACGACGGGAGTGGACTTCTCGAAGGTTCGGGCAGGGACGCGAGATTCACCCGGCTGCGCAAGCCGAGCGACGCGGATCAGCTGGCCCTGAGGCGCGTCCTTCGCAAGGCTTTCACCGGCGGCACCGGGTCGCAGACACAGGGCACGCGCTCTTCGAGCAAAGCCCGATCCCACCGAGCGAGGTCCGCCGCCGCCCCATAGGTGCTCGTCAGGAACGACATGAGCGCTCCTTCGGGATCCGGGTCGGTGCGCACGGCCTCGTAGGGCAACAGGAACTCGCCGCGCGCGGCATTCCACTCGGCAGCGTCCGGCTGGATCGCGGCTTCGGAGAGTCCCTTGGGTGGGGGCATCGCGTACGCGTAGTACTCAGCTCTGGGGAGGTCGGCGCTGCCAGGCCAGAAGCCGGCCGAAATGAGCTCGTGCGAATACGCCTCGTGCATCACGTGGACGTGGACGTTCGGTGGTTTGCCGCCGGCATAGGCGGGCGCGCGCCTTCCGCTGAAGCGCGCCGCGGCCAGATCGAAAGACCCCCAGAAGAATTGGACCGGGCTCGCCTTTCCCAGGAACCCTGAGCGGAAGCGCTCGAAGACGAGGTCGCTCCGCAGCAGAGTCGTCGCGAACATCCGAGCGTGATCGCGGTCGTATGGCCTGATCTCGACGTCCTCGGGGAACGGCACCGCGAGGGCGACTTCAGAGGGCACGAGGTTGATCTCCGGGTCCGCGATCCCCAGCTCGCTCAGCGAACCCAACATCGCGCGATAGAACTGCGCGACCGACATGGAACGGAGCGGGACCGCCGCGCGACCACCGCGGCTCGTTACGACCGTGAGCTCGTGTCCAACGAAGTCGAGGTCGATCTGGAAAGCATCGGGGCCGCTCGGCATCGTCCCTGTGGTCAGTCCGCGAGGAGTCACCGCGAGACTCGAGTTCCACCAGTGGTTCAGCAGCGGTGTCGTGGTGAGGCGGATCTTGCCGACGATCTGCGTCCACATGTGGATCGCGTGGAGGGTGTCTTTCCAATCGTCAAATGCGAGCCGCGGCCATTCATTCGAGGACATGACTTCGAGCGTAGTCCTTGGTCAGGTCCGCGGTCGGCGCCTGACGTCCGTCCACAAGGCAAGAGCGTACTTTTGCGCGTGCTATCCGCGGACCAAGGGGACGCCGATGTATCAGTGGATCGTCTTCATCCATATCGCGAGCGTGCTCGGTCTGCTTCTCGTGCACCCGGTCACTGTCGCGTTCCATCTAAAAGAGGAGCGGGACGACCTCCGGATTCGCGAGCTCCTCGAGGTGACCGAGGCGGCGAGCACGCTCCGCTGGGTCTTCTTCGGCCTCGTGATTGCGTCAGGGGTCCTGCTCGGCTTCCTCGGATCGTGGTGGGCGAGCGCGTGGATTTGGATCGCGCTCGTGATCTTCGTGTTGATCGGCCTGGTCATGAACCTCTACGGCGGACGGATGATCGATCGCATTGCCGACACGCACGACAACGCCGAGATGGAGCGCCTCCTGGCGCGATTTCGCCCCTGGGTCCTTGGGGTCACCGGGGCAGGCGGTCTGCTCGTGATCCTCTATCTGATGCTGTTCAAGCCCTCGTTCTGACCTCAGGCGCGTACGACGCGGACGATCTCCGTGATGCGCTTCGCGCGCGTTTCCGGCCTCTTCGCCGTGACGAGAGTGCGCAGGTGCTGTTTCTTGCGGCCAGGAGTGAGCGCGTCGAACTTTCGCGTTCCGACGACGCCCAGCGCTTTTCGCAGATCGTCGGGGACCTCGATCGCTTCGACGCTGTCGAGAAGCGTCCACGACCCATCGCGCTTGGCCGCCGCAATCTTCGCGAGACCGGCGGCCTCCATACGTCCTTCCTCGAGCAGACGCGCGATCCGCACCTTGTTCGTGCGCGACCACCCGCTCCCGGCTTTGCGAGGAGTGAAGAGCAGGGCGGTGCGCTCGTCGTCGAGCGGCTTGTCGTGGTTGTCGCGCAGCCACCGGCGCCATTCCGCCGTCGTCTTGGCGTGGACGCGCGGGTAGTCCGCCGTGCTCATCTTGTTTCTGCTGATTCCCGTGCGCTCGGTGAGAATTGAGACATGACTACGCAGAATATCGAGCCCGTCGCGAACGCCGCGCGGATGAGCGGGCCACCGACATGCGCGTTGTGCCTACGAGCCAATCAGCCGATGACGCGCGAGCACGTCTTCGCGCGCTGGCTCGTGCGGCAGGTTCACGGCGGGCGGCTGGTCCCATCG
>DATCPK010000184.1:0-5887 GCA_036570125.1 Candidatus Limnocylindria bacterium | reverse complement strand
CGGCTCTACGACCTCGACCCGCCGCGCGCCGATGCGCAGGTCGAGCGGTACCTCCACCTTCTCGAGCTCTGGGATCGCCGCGACGAGCCCGTCGGGACGTTCTCGAAGGGGATGCGGCAGAAGCTCGCGATCGCGCGCGCTCTGCTCCACGAACCGACCGTCGTATTCCTGGACGAGCCGACCGCCGCCCTCGACCCTGAGGCGGCGCGCACCGTACGCGATTTCGTGAAAGGCCTGAAAGCGGAAGGCCGCACGATCTTTCTGACCACGCACAACCTGCCGGAGGCTGACGAGCTCTGCGACAGCATTGGGATTTTTCAGCGTCGGCTCCTTCGCATGGGGTCACCCGGCGAGCTGCGCGCGAGCTTGTTCGGCGCCGGAACGGTCGTGCGCGTTGTCGGCGATGCCGCGCGTTATGTCCCAGTCGTGCGCGCGCTGACGTTCGTGCGCGAGGCCCGCGTTGATGGCGACACACTCACGGTGCAGCTCGACGATCCGGACACGCGGAATCCCGACCTGGTGGACGCGCTTCGAGGTGCCGGCGCGCGCATCCGCTACGTCGAGCGTCTCCAGCACTCACTCGAAGATGTGTATCTGCGTCTCGTCGGAGGTCACGAGTGAAGAACGCGCTGGTCGTCCTCGAGAAGGAGTGGCTCGAGCTTCGTCTTCAGCCAACGCTGCTTTTGGCCACGCTCATCCTGCCGCCGCTCATCACTGCGTTCGCCGTCGCCGCCTTCTTTGTCGTAGGCAAGATCTCGAGTGGCATGAGCCTTCCCTCGACGCCGCTCCCGCCTGAATTCGCCGGGCTCTCGCTCCTCGAGCTCGGGCAGGCGATCGTCGGGAAGCAGTTCTCGACCCTCTTCCTGCTCCTTCCGATCTTCATCCCATCGGTCCTCGCGTCCTACGCGATCGTCGGGGAGAAACGAGAGCGGACTCTCGAGCCGGTCCTCGCGACGCCCATCCGCACGTGGGAGCTTCTCTTGGGAAAGATCCTCGCGGCGCTCATCCCTGCCCTCGGGATCACGATCGCTTCCGCGACCCTTTTCGTCGCCGGCGTCCTGGCGTTCGCCGTGACTGACCGTGTACGCGAGATCGTCGTGACACCCGGTTGGATCCTCGCGGTGCTCGTCGACACGCCGCTGCTCGCATTGATCGGGGTGGCACTCATCGTCGTGCTGTCATCGCGCGTCAACGATCCGCGGACTGCGCAGCAGATCTCAGCGGTCCTGGTGGTCCCTGTGCTTGGACTGCTGTTCGGTCAGCTTGCCGGCGTCGTCGTGCTCGGCCCCGCGCTCGCGCTGGGCATTGGCGTGATCCTCGCGATCGTCGCGGCGGGCGCGCTCTGGTTCGCGACTCGGCTGTTCCAGCGCGAGGTGATCCTGACCCGCTGGCGCTGACACGATGTCGTCGATCCGCACGAGATAAGTTTTCGCTAAGTTCCTGCCAGGGAGGACTCGCGAGGCCACTCGCAGCGCTCATGATTGCCCGCTGTGCGCCCAACTATGCGATAGGCCGTGAACAAGGCGACGCTCGTTATTCCGGCGGAGACGGACGCTCCGAGCGGTCCGGGACAGCTCTCGATCGTTACCGTCTTCCTCATCGGGCTCGGGACGGTCCTGCTGTTCTGGTGGCTCGCGAGTGGCGACGTCCCGGTGAAGACCCTGGCCGACTGGCTGAACACGATCGGCCGCGTCACGGCGCTCATCGGCACCTACTTGCTGCTCTGGCAGCTCGTTCTGCTCGCGCGGCTGCCCTGGCTCGAGAGCGCCTTCGGCATGGACCGCCTCGTGTGGCTACATCGCTGGAACGCATACGTCGCGCTGAGCCTCATCACGGTCCACGTGGTCGCGCAGACCATCGGCTACGAGCTCGACGACGGATTCAGCACGATGCGCCAGCTCGGCGACTTCATCGAGCACTACGAGGGGCTGCTCCCTGCGATCGCAGGGTTCGTCCTCTTGATCCTCGTGACCGGGCTGTCGATCGAGATCGCGCGTCGCCGGCTCGCATACGAAACCTGGTACTTCGTGCATCTCTACAGCTACCTCGCCGTCGCCCTCGCCTTCAGCCATCAGCTCGCGACCGGTGCGGACTTCATCAACAATCCCAGCTTCACCGCGTACTGGTGGGCGATCTATGCGTTGGTGTTCGGAGCGCTCGCCGTGTACCGGATCGCGGTGCCGGTCTGGCGCTACGCGCGGCACGGATTCCGCGTCCATCGGATCGAGCGCGAGGCGACGGGGGCGGTCTCCATCTATGTCACGGGACGTGACCTCGACCGGTTCCGCTTCGAGCCTGGTCAGTTCGCGATCTGGCGTTTCCTCGACGCGCGCCGTTGGTGGGAAGCGCACCCTTTCTCGATGTCCGCGACACCGAACGGCGAGTACCTGCGGCTGACCGTCAAGCGAACCGGAGATTTCGGCGCTCACGTCGGCGCCCTCCGTACGGGAACGCGCGTGCTCGTCGAAGGGCCATTCGGTCGATTCACGCGACGGTCATGCTTACGCTCGAAGGCCCTTCTGGTCGCGGGCGGCATCGGCATCACACCGATCCGGGCACTCGCCGAGGACCTCGCTCGCGACGCGGTCGCCGTCACCATCCTCTACCGCTGCCGAAACGAGAGCGATGTCGCGTTCCGGAGGGAGCTCGACGATCTCGCCAAGGCGTACGCGGTCCGGGTCGAATACCTGATCAGCAATAAGACACTTCGCGGTCGACCCGGCGGAGAATGGCTCGAGGCCCCGAATCTCCGCACCCTGGTACCGGACATCGCTGAGCGGGAGATTTACGTGTGCGGCCCGATCGGTATGGCCGACAAGGTGAAGGACACACTCGAGATCCTCGAGATCCCGTCGGGGCAAATACATGTGGAGGCGTTTCGGTTCTGAGATGAGGCGAGCGTTGACGGTCCTTAGTGCGACGGTGCTCGGCGTGGTATGGCTCGTCACCTTCAAGGTGACGCCGTTGGACGTCGCGGCGCTGCCGAGCCAGCCGGCGCAGACGGCACCGCCTCCTACGCCCTCCACATCGGCGGGGGCACGCACGCCAACGCCGACGTCGCGCCTCGCGACGCCGCTTCCCACCGCGGCCGGGACGCCCGCTGACAGCGGCACGTTCAGTGGGACGACGATCGACACGAGATATGGCCCGGTGCAGGTTCGCATCGTCGTTTCTGGCCAAAAGATCGTCGAGGTGCAGGCGCTCCAGTTACCGCGCGACCGCGCCCGTTCCGCCTACATCAGCCAGTACTCAGCCCCGCTGCTTCGAACGGAAGCGATCCGGGCGCAGAACGCGCAGATCGACGTCGTCTCGGGCGCGACCTACACGAGCATCGCGTACGGACGGTCCTTGGACAGCGCGTTGAAGCTGGCGCACCTCGGGTAGTCGCCTGCGCCGCACGGAGGACGTGATGGGGATGCCCGTCACGGTCGACGTGCGAGACCCGAACGCGTCTGCCGGCGCCCTCGACGACGTGTATGCGGATCTAGTTCGCACCGACCGACTGTTCAGCCCCTTCCTTCCCGAGAGCGAGATCTCGCGGATCCGCGACGGGCGTCTTGCGGTGGCCGAGGCGGGTCCCCTCGTGCACGAGGTCCTCGAGCTGTGTCGCGTGTTCGAGCGCGACACCGACGGGTACTTCAGTGCCTGGCATGAGGGCAAGCTCGATCCATCCGGGCTCGTGAAAGGGTGGGCGATCGCCCGTGGCGCGGCGATCCTCGACTCCCGCGGGTACCGCGACTACTTCATCGACGCTGGCGGCGACGTGATGACGCGAGGTCACTCTGGCCCTGGTGCAGCCTGGCGCGTCGGCATCCGCCACCCCGTTGAGCGAGACAAGGTCGTGCGCGTGATTCTCGCGTCGGACCTCGCTGTCGCGACATCAGGCACGTATGAGAAGGGCTCTCATATCTACGACCCGCACACCGGCGCGCCTGCGACGGAGCTGCTCAGCATGACCGTCGTCGGCCCGCGCATTGTCGAGGCGGACGTGTACGCGACCGCGGCGTTCGCGATGGGACTCGCGGGGCTCGAGTTCATCGAGGGCCGCGCGGGATATGAGGCCTACGCGATCGACAAGGAGCTGCGCGGACATTGGACGACAGGATTCGACAACTACTGCGAGCAGGTCAGCGGTCGCGTCTGATGATCAGAGCGGGTGGCGGGAATCGGACCCGCGCCTCAACCTTGGAGGGGTCGCACGCTTCCATTACGCCACACCCGCGCGAGCGATACGCCTCAGGTACGTTCGAGCGCGATGACAGTTCGCACAAACAATATCGCACTTGGTCGCTTCCTCGAGGAGCCTCTCGGTAGCGAGACGACCCAACATTCGCGTCAGTTCGAATGACTTTTTTGTGGGATCGCGATGGTCGAAATCCATGGCAAAGAACGGAAAGCGCTCCTGGCAGTCGGCACACGGCACATCTCGCAACTTCTGCATCAAGGCCGTCTGCTCCCGCCGACGTCGACTCTCGATGATTGGTGTGTGCCCAGCTTCAATACGCAGCTGCCGACCTTCCATCGCCCGCGCATGGGTGCGCGCACGATGGCAGTTCGCGCAGACGATGTCGCATTTCTCCAGCTCCGCCATGAGGCGCTCATGGGAGACCGAGCCGGCCCGTTGGAGGACCCAGAAAGTCTTGCGGCCGCTCTCCTTGTGGTCGAAATCCATTGCATAAGGAGGGAACTGCCTGCCGCAATCTGCGCAAGGCACGCTCCGTAGATTGCGCAGAAACTCAACGGCATTCCTTTGACGGCCGCGCACTCGCTCGAGCTCTTCGTTTCGATGAGCTTTGTAATACGCGACGTTGTAGGGTCGCTGATCGCGTTTTCGGCGCATCGGCATAGTTAGAACACTTGTTCACGCCGTGTCAATACGCCTCGGCCGCGCGCGCCGCTACGGCGATGTCGTGAGCGTGGTCTCGAACGTTAGCGCGTCGGGCGTGTAGAAGAACTCCAGAATTCGCGCGGGCGTCGATACGCGATTCAACACCTGCACCGCCGCGCCTGGTGCGACGCCCGTGCCCTCTTTGGGTCCGCGAAAATCATGAGTGTCGCCGGCCCTGCGAATCTCGACCTGGCCGTCCAGCACGAAGATCATTTCCGCCCCGCCGTGCGACTGCGACGCGGTTCGGCCGCCTCCATCGAGAGTGATCAGATCGAGCCGGATCGTGTACGAGCCGTCGGGCTGGGGGAGTGGCAACCGACCGCCGACCGCGAGTCGGCGCATCGTCGCAAGGGTCGACGACTCAAGGCCGGTCTCGGCGATCGCGAACGCGTACCAGAGACTCGCCGTAGTTCCCGGGTTGGTCTCGGTGACCGGAAGCTGCGGAAGCGCGCCGCCCTCGCCAGCCTTCACGTCGATGACGCCGCTCGGCGTCGTCCATCGCACGGTTCCTTCCGCGACGAAGCCCAGCGCCGGGATCGTCTGCGGATGCACGAACGATCCGCCCGGAGCCAAGCTCTGCGCCTGCCACACGCCGAGGAACGGCTGGGCATGCTGCCTGGCCGCAAACCCCTGCGTCGCGAGGGTCGCCCGCGTGACACCGAGCGCGGTGGGATCGGAACCCGCAACGGGGGTGGGACTCGCGGCACTCGATGGACTCGCGCTCGGCGATGCCGCCGCCGAACTGGGTGCCACGACGGAGCCGCAGCTCCACCGCCGCAGGCGACGACGACCACCAGCAGCGCGAAGATCAGACGCACGCGGGCAGTGTGGACCTAAGCGCGCCACCTGGCCGGTGCGCCTTCAATCTCGTGCACTTTCCCACGTCGCTCGAGATACCGGAGGTGCGCGAGCGTCTCGGCGAGCGCGAAACGCTCCTCGTGGGGCGAGCGAAGGACCGGGAAGAGCGTGCGGCACACGGCGTATGCGTCGCGTTCGCCG
>DATCPK010000183.1:0-27489 GCA_036570125.1 Candidatus Limnocylindria bacterium | reverse complement strand
GTCGGGTCGTCGGTCTGCGCGGGATTGCGCGGCAGGGCCTGGATCGACGCGACGAGCTGCAAGAGCGAGGAGATGATCGGCAGAGGGCCGATGAGTCCGAACCACGCGAGATCTGGGTCCGCAAGGCTCTTCACCCATGGGAGCCAGTGCGCGGTCAGATCGATCGTTGCGTCCGGCGGCCGATCGGCGATCGTGAATTGGAGGAACGGCCAGAGCACGGTGTCTCTTAGCTGCTCGATCGTGAGTGCGTGCGCTCCGCTGAGGCCGCCTACCTGCTGGAAGGCCGCGTACATCGCGAACAGAACCGGGAAGAAGACGAGCATCGGGAGACAGCCCCCGACCGGGTTGATGCCCCGCTCCTTGTACAGCTTCATCTGCTCCTGCTGGAGCTTCGCCTTGTCGTTCCCGTGCTTCTTTTTGATGTCGTTCATCGCAGGGGCGAGCTCTTGCATCGCGCGCGACGAGCGGACCTGCGCGCGGAAGACCGGGAAGAGCGCGAGGCGGATCGCGACCGTGACGATCACGACCGCGAGCCCGAAGTCGTGTACGAAGTAGTCCGCGAGGACCAGCAGGTTGACCAGCGGGTGTACGAGAAGCGCGTTCCATATTTCAGTGACGATCGGCGGCATCAGCCCGGCCGCCGCTCAGGCACGGGGTCGTATCCGCCCCGGCTCCAGGGGTGGCAGGAGAACAGGCGCTTCGTGGCGAGCCAGCCGCCGCGGGCCACCCCGTAACGCTCGACCGCCTCCATGGCGTATTCCGAGCAGGTGGGCGTGTACCGACAGGCTGGCGGCAGCATCGGGCTCACCGCGGCCTTGTAGAAGCGAAGTGCGGCGAGAACGACGGCCTTCACGTGGCTGCCGCTCGTTCCGCGATCGATCCGAGCGCCGCGGCAGCCGCCCTGCGAAGGTCTGCGAATGCCGCGGAGGCGGTCTGCGCTCGCGCCACGATCACGAGGTCGCAGCCGGGTCCACCGGAGAGGTCGCCAATCTCCGCGCGGAAGGCTTCGCGAAGGCGGCGGCGCGAGCGGTTGCGCGCGACCGCGCGTCCGAGCGAGCGCGGCGCCGCGACCGCGATGCGAATCACATCGAGTCCGTTCGGGCGAGCGCGAAGGGCGAACATCGAATGCTGAATCTTCATTCCTTCGCTCCACACCGCGGCGATGTCCGCATCCCGCCGCAGGCGCGCGGCGTCCACGAATGACGCGGCGCTAGACGACGGTGAGGCGCTTGCGGCCACGCGCGCGACGCGCGGCGAGCACTCGACGACCGCCAGTGGTCCTCATGCGCGCGCGAAACCCATGCACACGCGCACGTCGGCGGGTCTTCGGCTGATAGGTGCGCTTCAAGGTCGAGTCCCTTCTCCCGCTGAAACAAAACGATCAAAAAACGGCTGTGTGTGCACGTGAGCATAGCAGTAGACGCGGCTTCTTCTCCTTGGGGGTATAGTTCGCGGGCTTCCGAGAGCGGGCGGTCGGAACCCTCGGTCTTTCCCTTCGGTGTGGCGCTGGCGGTGATCGCGTGATGGTTGTGGGGAGCGTTTGTTGCACGAGCGAAGAGAAGGGGAGCCGTTGAATCTCAAACAGCTTTGGACGGCTGTCCTTGGCGAGCTCCAGGTCGGACTCTCGCGCGCGCAGTACGACACCTGGTTCAAGGACACACAGGTCCTCTCCGAAGAGGACGATGTTTTCCTCATCGGTGTGCCGAACGCGTTCGCGCGCGAATGGCTCGAGAGCAAATTCCGCCCACAGGTACGTGCGTCGCTCCAGCACCTTCTCGGCCGTACCGTCGACGTGCGGTTCGTGACCTCGTCCGGCACGCCGTCCGCCACGCGGACCAGCGCGGCCCCCGGGATGAGCTCCTCAGCGTCGAGCGGGGCCGGCCAGCAAGCTGGCGGGCAGGACCGCCGCGAGGCCGGGGCCCTTCTCAACTCGCGCTACACGTTCTCGAACTTCGTGGTGGGCTCGAACAACCGCCTCGCGCACGCCGCGGCCCTCTCGGTCGCCGAGCGGCCAGGGCACAGCTACAACCCGCTCTTCGTCTACGGCGGATCGGGCCTTGGTAAGACGCACCTGATGCACGCGATCGGTCACGCGGTGATCGCGCGCCACCCGAAGAAGCGCGTCGCATATGCGACGAGCGAAAAATTCACGAACGAGTTCATCAACTCGATCCGCGCGCAGAAGGGTGAGGAGTTCCGCGAACGCTACCGGCGGATCGACGTGCTCCTCATCGACGACATTCAGTTCATCGCCGGAAAAGAGGGCACGCAGGAAGAGTTCTTCCACACCTTCAACGCGATCCACGAAGAGGGCAAGCAGATCGTGATGTCGAGCGACCGGCCGCCGAAGGCGATCACGCAGCTCGAGGATCGACTCCGGTCTCGTTTCGAATGGGGTCTCACCGCGGACATCTCGGCTCCCGATCTCGAAACGCGCATCGCGATCCTTCGCGCCAAGGCGGAGGCGCAGAACGTCGCCGTACCGCCGCCGGTGATCGACTTCCTGGCGCAGCGGATCGTCTCGAACATCCGCGAGCTCGAGGGCGCGCTGACGCGGATCGTCGCGTTCGCCGCTCTCCAGGCCGTGCCCGTCACGACACAGCTCGCGCAGGAGATGCTTCAAAACCTTCTGTACAACCCGCAGCGCAAGAGCCTCTCGCCGGATCGCATCGTCGAGACGGTCGCGCGCTACTACGGTGTGCCTCTCGATCAGATCAAGGGGAAGGCGCGCGATCGACAGGTCGTGCTCCCGCGCCAGATCGCGATGTACCTGATGCGCGAAGAGACCGAGGCGCCGCTGATGCGGATCGGGGAGGCGCTCGGCGGCCGCGACCATTCCACGGTGCTGCACGGCTGCGAGAAGATCGAGCGCGAGATGGCCGAGAACGACGACTTCCGGCGGGACGTGGGAACGCTTCGCGAGCTCCTGTACGCCGACTGACCGCGCGCGCGGTCGTTACTCGGTGCCAGCGGGCCGGCCGGAGTGGCTTCGGAAGTGTGGATAAGACCTCCTGGCGTGTGGATAAGATCGCCCATTTGTGGACATGTCGAGGCCCATCATGTCCGTTTGTGGTACCTATGTTCTGTTCGGTGACGCCGTCGGTTTAGCCGTCCACACGCCTCCCCGACCGCTCCACAGCCCGTCCCGGGACCGGCTGAGCACGAACGACGAGGGAAGCCCCATAGTCCACACCACTACTACTGCCACTACTGGTTGTATGAATCTTTACTGGGTACGAGCGGGGAGGGCCGCGTGAAGGTCGTTTGTTTACAAGAGAACCTGGCGCATGGGCTCGGGATCGCAGGGCGTGGGGTCTCGACCCGGGGCAGCCTGCCGATCCTCGGCAACGTTCTGCTCCGCACGGACTCGGGGCGCCTTCGCCTGACCGCGACGAATCTCGAGGTGGGCATCAACTGCTGGGTGCCTGCGAAGGTCGAGGACGAAGGCGCGATCACGGTCCCGGCCAAGCTCTTCATCGATTTCGTGAACTCGCTCCCACCGGGAAACGTCGAGCTCTCGCTGAACGTGCGGACGAAGACCGTGCATCTCAAGTCGGGGCCGTACGAGGCGAACATCAAAGGCATGGATGCGGAGGAGTTCCCGATCATCCCGCAAATCCCTGAGAAGCCGACCACCCGCATGTCGCAGGGGATCCTCCGGCGGATGATCGGCGAGGTCGCGTTCGTCGCGGCCACCGATGACAGCCGCCCGGTGCTCACCGGCGTGCTGACGACTCTCGCCGGCGACATGATCACGATGGCGGCCGCCGATCCATACCGGCTCTCGGTGCGCCACGCACGACTCCTCGATCGGGTCGATCCGCAGATCGAGGTGATCATCCCCGCAAAAAGCCTCTTCGAGGTGGCGCGGATCCTCGAAGACAGCGAGGACGCCACGGTCGACATCCTCGTGACGCCGAACAAGAGCCAGGTGATCTTTCACACCGACGAGGCAGATCTGGTCTCCCGGATCATTGAGGGCCAGTTCCCAAACTACCGCCAGGTCATCCCGACGAGCCACTCGACCCGAGTGCTGGCGCAACGCGAGGAGCTGCTCAAGGCCACGCGCCTCGCGTCCTATTTCGCCCGCGACGCCGCGAACATGTTGCGGTTTCAGGTCGACCCCTCCAACGATCCGCCCCTCGTGATCACGGCCAACGCGGCGGAGGTCGGCGACAACACCGGCCGCATCGACGCCACCGTCGAAGGTCAGGCGACGACGATCGCGTTCAACTCGCGCTTCGTGGCCGACGCGCTGTCGAGCCTGACGGCGCCGGAGATCTCCCTTGAGCTCGGCGGCCCCCTCGCACCTGGGGTCGTCAAGATCGTCGGCGACGACAGCTATCTTCATGTGGTGATGCCGCTTCGTATCCCGGCCTGATCAAGGGCGCCGTCTATGCGCGTGGCCGCCATCGCGCTCGAGGACTTCCGCAGCTATGAGGAGCGACGGATAGAACTCGCACCGGGGATCACCGCATTCGTCGGTCCGAACGGCGCTGGAAAAACGAACATCCTCGAAGCGGTGCATCTGGTCGCGCGCGGTGAATCTTCGCGTGCCGGCGACGATGCGGAGATGGTCCGCTGGGGCGCGCCTCTCGCGCGGGTGGCCGTTGACGCGTGCCGCGCGGACGAACGGGCGCGTCTGGAGGTGACGCTGTTCGCACCGGCGGTCGAGGTGCGCCGGCGTCCACGGCGCTACACCGCGGATGGCGCACCGCGACGCGCCGACGACGTGGTCGGCAAGGTCGCGGTCGTCGCTTTCTTTCCCGAGGACACCGACCTGCTGGCATCCGCGCCGTCGGCGCGGCGGCGGTATCTCGACGCGATGGTCGCGCAGGTCGATCGCTCGCATCGCGCCGACACACGCGCGTATGCGAACGTGCTCACTCAGCGAAACGCGCTCCTGCGCGCGGGACGGGACGACGAACCCGTCTCGGAGAGCGAGATCGCCTTCTGGGACACAGAGCTCGTTCGCCTCGCGACGTCGATCTCGCTGCGGCGCGAAGCGGCCGTGCGCGAATTCCGTCCCGCGTTCCGCGCCGCGGCCGCCGCGCTCGGCGCCGATCCGACGCCCGACGTCGCCTATGCGGGACAGGTCCAGGGCTCGACCGCGGAGGAGCGCGCGGAGGGCTATCGCCGTCTCATCGTGGAGAAACGCGAGAAGGAGCGTTGGCAGGCGACGACCCTTGTCGGGCCGCACCGCGAGGATCTCGCCGTCGCGAGCGGCGAACGTCCGCTCCCGACGTTCGCGTCGCGCGGGGAGCAGCGTTCCGCAGTGCTCGCTCTCAAGCTCGCCGAGGCGGATTGGATCCGTGCGCACGTCGGCGAGCCGCCGATCTTTCTGCTCGACGATGTCCTCTCGGAGCTCGACACCGCACACCGCGAGGCGCTCTGCCGCGCTCTACCTGAAGGCGCGCAAGCGCTCCTCACGGCGGCCGTGCTCACGAGCATCCCCGAGGCCCTGCGGCGCGGAGCCACGGTCAGCGAGGTCGTCCGAGCCCGGTGAGGCCGCTCGCCGCCGCGATCGCCCGGGCGCTGCGCACGCTTCGCCTCGACAGCGACGTCGCGAAGGCGGATGCGATGCGCGCGTGGACCGGTGTCGCGTGCTCGGTCATCGGTCCCGACGCGACTCGGACGACCGCGCTTCGGATGGACGAGGGCACGCTCGTTGTGGCGGTCCCGACCGCGCAATGGGCGGCCGAGATCCGCCTGCGCGAAGAGCAGCTCGTAGCCGAACTCGCGTCGCGCGCACCGCGGAGCGGAATCGCGAAGATCCGTTCGGTGCCCGCGTCACGCACCGGTCCCTAGACTCGCCAGCGATGCGACAGGTGAGCCTTGCGACGAAGATCGGCACGACGGCCGAGGTCCGACCCGGCACGGCCGACGTCATCATCGCGAGCGAACCCACCCTGGGCGCGACTCTGCGGACCAAGGGCCGCTTCTATTTCCTGGTCGAGGTCGCGCGTCAACAAGGGAACGCCGGCGGCGAGATCGCGAAGGAGGTCGCCGACCTCGCGCGGCAGGAGTACTACTACGACCTCTCCGCCGGGATCGAGGTCTCGTTGCGCAAGGCGCTCCGGCAGGCGAATCGCCGCGCCGCGCAGCGCCTCAAAGATCAACGCGGACGCATCGCCCTGCATTGCGCGTGCGCCGTCGTGGTGAACAACGAGCTTTACGCGGCGCGGATCGGCGCGGCGCAGGTCTTCCTCGTTCGGCGTGCTCGACTGTTCCTTCCCGGCGACGAGCCGGGCGAGCTCGCGGACTTCGTGCACCGCACCACGACGCGCGAGGCCGACTCGCTCGGCGGGATCGCCGACGTGCTGCCCGACGTGTGGCGCCAGAGCATCGAGCCCGGCGACACACTCATCCTCGCGTCAGGTGCGCTCGTCGAGGGCCTCGGCGCCGAAGCGCTGAAGAACGCCGCGATCACGCTCCACCCGCGCGCGGCGGCCGAGCACATCAACAATCAAGCGGTCGCGGATGGAGTCGTCGGCAGCGCGGCCGCGATCTTCATCGAGGTGAGCGCCGCGACCGGAGCGGCCGGCCGTGTCGCGCCCGAGCCGGCGTCTCCCGAAGCCACCGAGGTGCTCATCGCGGAGGGGATCCGATCGCGTTTCGAATCCATCTGGCGGCGGCGTCCGAAGGTCACGCAGGCGATCGGCGCCGCGGCCGTGCCTGCCGCGAAGGCGATGGGGAAGACGGTGGCGGTCGGATTCGAGCTGATGCCGCGGCGAGCGCCTCCGCTCCCGCGCCGTCCGGATACGGCGCGCCAGCGTTCGCGCCGCCAGCGCCGTGCGGCGTCACTGCTCGCGGTGCTTCTGCTGCTCGTCGCCGGTGGGATCGGCACGCTGGCGTATCGCGACTACCAGCAGAACCGCGTCTCCGGGGATTACGCGCTCGCGGTGATCGGCGTCGAAAGCGATATCTCGGCGGCGCAGCGCGCCGCGGACCGCAAACCTCCCGACCTCGAGCTCGCGCGGCAGAAGGTCGATCACGCTCGCGTCGCTCTCGACGAGGCCGCGCGCTCGCCGGCCGCGGATCAAACGCGGGTCGCCACGCTCCGCGATCAGATCGACACGCTCGACGACCGCATCACGGGGGTCGTCGTGGACCTCGCGCGCGTCACCGGGACCGACGGCCGTCCGATCGCACCGGGTGCGAAACCGACCGCGCTCGTCGGCACGGCGAACGGGCTGTACGCGGCCGACCCGGGCGCGGGCCGCCTCTGGCGCATCTTCGGCGACCCGGTACAGGTTGCCTCCGTGCTGACGAAGGGCACGGTCGGTGTGGCCGGGCCGCGCCTGGTCTCGAACCTGGGTGACGTCGTTTACTCGCTGGACGACCAGAAGCATCTCTGGCGAGCGGAGGGCACGGGAGTCGCCGACGTCACGCCCGACGACGCCGCCACATGGAAGTCGGTCGAAGCGCTCGCGGTCTTCGTGGCCAACCTGTACGTCCTCGACGGAACGAGCGGCCAGGTGTGGAAGCACGAGTCCTTCCCGGGCACTCCGTTCCAGAGGGCCGTGGGCTACCTGACCGAGCCGATCCCCACCGGGACGGGTCGATCGCTCGCCGTCGACCAGGACATCTGGATCGTCACGACGAATGGAGACATCCTCCGCTTCCGCCGGCTCACGACTTCGTTCACGGCCTCGCGCGTCGACTTCGTCCCGCGCTGGACCGGCGCCGCGATAAAGCCGACCGCCGTGCAGGCCATCGACGTCCAGCGCGCCATCTATCTCCTCGACGGGCCGAACAGGGTCGTCGTGCAGATGAGTCGCGACGGCGGCGAGCTGGCGCGCTTCGCGCTGCCGCCGAATCTTCCAGAGCCGAGCGCGTTCTACGTGTCC
Organism: Candidatus Limnocylindria bacterium; assembly: GCA_036570125.1. Lineage (GTDB taxonomy): Bacteria > Chloroflexota > Limnocylindria > P2-11E > P2-11E > 3-1-20CM-2-70-9. The sequence continues at coordinate 19,639 of DATCPK010000183.1, read as the reverse complement.
GAAGGCCTGCGAACGATCTACACGATCCATGGATCGAAGGTGGTGGCGACGGAGCTCCGCGCGTGATCCCGCTTCGCGACCAGAACCCGACGAAGAAGACGCCCATCGTCAACCGCCTGCTGATCGTCGCGAACATCCTCGTCTGGATCTACGTCCTCACTCTCGTCCGCCAGCCAGACGCCGCCGCGGCCTTCTACGACCGGTACTCGTTCGACTGGAAGGAGTTCGTCGCCCAGATCTCAGAGGGGCACATCGCCGTCGCGACATTCGTGCCGCTCATCTCGCACATGTTCGTGCACGGCGGTTGGCTGCACATCATCGGGAACATGGTCTATCTCTGGATCTTCGGCGATAACGTCGAGGATCGACTGGGCAGCGGGCCGTATTTCATCTTCTACATCCTGTGCGGGATCGTGGCCGCGATCGGACAGGGTCTCGTCCAACCGGAGCCGATGGTCGGCGCGTCCGGCGCGATCGCCGGAGTCCTCGGCGCGTATGTGGTCATGTCCCCGACAGCGCGGATCTCGACCCTCGTGTTCCTCGGGATCTTCATCACCATCGTCCAGCTGCCCGCGCTGGTCGTCATCGGCTTCTTCATCGTGCTTCAGGCGATCGATGCTCTCGCCGAGCTTCGCCTCACCGCGCATCAAGCGAGCGAGAACATCGCGTACTTCGCGCACATCTTCGGGTTCGTCGCGGGGATATTGCTGCTCCTCCTGTTACGGCAGCGACGCGAGCAGGGTCGAATCCGTTTCGGCTAGCGCACGCACGCCCGTTTCGAGGCTTGCGCGGCGGCTCGACCGGGTAGGCTTGTGACGATGCTCGTGCCGTGTTCGGTCGAATCGGTGCGCGTCCATGTCCTCACGAATCAACACGTCGTCCTGCTGCAGGCCGAGGGCGTGCGCCGCCTTCTGCCGATCTGGATCGGACCGGATCAGGCCTACAGCATCGCGACGCGGATCGCCGGCATCACGAGCGAGCGTCCCCTCACGCACGACCTCATCGTTGACCTGCTGACCAAGATCGGCGCTGAGATCACCCGCGTGGTGGTGAAAGATCTCGTCGCCGATGACTCCGGCGGCGGCGTGTTCCACGGCAGCGTCTTCGTGCAGATCGCCGACCGCGAGATCGAAGTGGATTGCCGCCCCTCGGACGCGATCGCGCTCGCGGTCCGCTGCTCCGCGCGAATCCTGGTGAGCGAGACCGTCCTCGATCGGTCCGCCATCACCGCCGAGTCGAACGACGACGACCAGCTCTCGGTGTTCAAGGAGTTCATCGAATCGCTGCCCGACGACCCGCAACAGAACTCCTGACTTCGTGATCGAACCCGCGATCTGGCCGCTGGGCACGGCCGTTGGCCGCGACGGGCACGTCAAGATCGGCACGCACGATCTCGCGGCGCTGGCCGACACATACGGAACGCCTCTCTATGTCTACGACGCCGAGACCATCCGGACGAGCCTGCGCGAGTACGTCGACGCGTTCTTTCGCTACCGGCCCGTGCGGGTCGCCTATTCGGTGAAGGCCTGCGCCCTCATCGGGGTGGGGGCGGTCATCGCAAGCGAGGGTATCGATGCGAGCGTCGCCTCTCTCGGCGAGCTCGAGGCTGCACGGAAGGCGGGGTTCCCCGCGTCGCGTATGGAATTGCACGGAAACGCCAAGCCGGACGACGAGGTCGCCGGGGCGCTTGAGGCGCGCATCGGACGCTTCGTCATCGACGGCGCGCACGATGTCGAGCGACTCGCACGGCTGACGCACGGCCGGCGCCGGCCGCAGGCCGTCTGGCTCCGCGTCGCGCCCGGCATCAAGGTGGATACGCACCCGCACCTCGTCACCGGGACGGTCGACAGCAAATTCGGTGCGCCGATCAGCACCGGCGAAGCCCTGACGCAGGCGCGCGAGATCGTCCGCGCGAAGGGCCTGGTGCTCGTCGGCATTCACGCGCACATCGGCGCGCAGGTGCGCGACGCGCGTCCCTACGGCGAGCTCGCGCGAGCGCTCGTCGCGTTCGCGAACGAGGTGCGCGCCGCGACCGGGGCGCCGATCACCGAGCTCGGGATGGGTGGTGGCGTCGCGGTCCGGCTCCGCGCCACCGAGGAGGCGCCAGAGCTCGACGACTACGCGCGCGCGGTCACACAGCCGGTGCGAAAAGATCGCGCGCTGCGCGGCGCGACGGTGTATGTCGAACCGGGCCGGGGCCTCGTGGGGCGCGCCGCCGTCGCTCTGTATCGAGTCGTCGGGACGAAGCACGTCCCGAAGGTGCGCACGTTCGTCGCAGTCGACGGGGGCATGGGCGACAACATCCGCCCCGCGCTCTACGCCGCCGAGTACACCGCCGTGCTCGCGGCCCGCGCGAGCGAACGCGCGACCGAGGAGGTCAGCGTCGCCGGGAGATACTGCGAGTCCGGCGACGTGCTGATCCGCTCGGTGCGTTTGCCCACGGCGCAAGCGGGTGACGTGCTCGCCATTCCGGCGACCGGCGCGTACAGCGTCGCGATGTCATCGAACTACAACGAGACGCCGCGACCCGCGGTGATCCTGCTCGACGGCGCCCGGGCGCGCGTCATCCGCCAGCGCGAGAGCATCGCGGATATCTGGCGGCTCGAGCGCCGCTAGCTCTGCGGGTGGAGCCAGAGGCGGGCGCGTAGCCGCACGAGATCGCGGATCGCTCGCAGGATCACGCGCGGAGACGCTCCCTTCGGCTCGTGAGCTGTCCGGGGGAAGTGACGCACGCCGACCTGGCGTACGCGTACACCAGCGCGGCGCAGAGTGATGAGCAGCTCGGGTGAGAAGAACGCGCCGTTCGACCGCACGCGCTTCAGCGGCACGCGCACGAACACATCGCGGCGGAAAAGCTTGAACGCACAGTCGACGTCCCTCCAGCCGCCACCGAAGAGAAGGCGGATCAGGCGGTTGTAGACCCACGCCACGAACAGTCGTCGGGCCGGATCGGCGCGCTTGATTCGGTACCCGACGATCGCGTCAGCCCCGTCCGAAGCCTCGATCAAACGGCCAAGGTCCTCCAGTGCGAACTGGCGGTCGCCGTCGGTGAAGAAGACCCATGACTTTGTCGCGGCGACGAGGCCGGAGCGGACCGCGCCGCCGTAGCCGCGGCGGGTCCCGTGATGGATCACCCGGACGCGCGGATCCTTCTTCGCCAGCTCGTCGGCGATCGCGCCGGTGCGGTCGCTGCTGCCGTCGTCCACGACCGTGATCTCGAGGTCGTCGGCGAACCGCGGCAGCACGGAGAGCGCCTCTTCGACGATGGGCGCGACGTTGTCCTCTTCGTTCAAAGCGGGAAAGAAGAACGAGAGGCCATCTAGCCGTGCGGGCACAGGCCCGCAAGGTTAGCGTGTTGATGTCGCATGACCGTGTCGGACCGAGCAGCCGCGATATGGATCGGTGTGATCGCGGCCGCGATCTACGTGGCGGCCGGCATCGGCCTCGCCACCGATTACGACTACTACGGCCGCCTGGCGGACGCGTTCCTCCACGCGCGCTGGTGGCTGACCGAGGCGCCGCCCTGGCTCAACGAGCTCCTGCCCTGCGGCGACGGTCGCTATTGCGTCGTGTACCCGCCGCTGCCCGCGATCCTCTCGCTCCCGTTCGTGCCCTTCTTCCCGACCGCGGTGGCGCAGGTCGTCGCGTCGCGGATCGCCGGCGGCGCGTCGGCCGGCGTCCTCTACTACGGGCTGCGCGCGTACGGGGCGCCGCGGACCTACGCGCTCGCGGGAGCGATCCTCTCGGCGTTCGGGACGACCCTGTTCTTCTCGAGCGTCGACGGCCGCGCCTGGTACGCGGCGCATTCGGCGTCGATGCTCTTTCTCGCGGGCGCATTCGCCGTGGCGGCACGCGGCGGCAACACGCTCGCGATCGGTGCGCTCATCGGGATCTCGGCCCTCGCGCGCTTGCCGGTCGCGCTCGCGGCGCCGGCGCTCGCGCTCCTCTGCGCGCGGCGGGCGAACGCTCCCTTTGGACGGTCGCTGGCCGGCGTGGTCGCGGGCGGCATCCCGTTCGCGCTCGTGTACGTCGGCTACAACCTCCTGCGCTGGGGCTCGCCGCTGGACGACGGCTACGCGCGGCTCACCCAGGGCGACGTGTTCTTCAACCACGGCCTCTTCTCGCCGCTGTATCTGCCACGACAGCTCCAGGCGATCTTCCTGGAGCCGCCCGACATCATCCCGAACACGCCCTTCTTTTTGCGACCCCGCTTCATCGGCATGAGCCTCTTCCTCACCACACCGGCGTTCCTCTGGATCTTCATCGCGCTCCGTGAGGCCCGCCGCAACATCGTGGTCGCCGCGACGGCGGCCGCGGCCCTGCTCGCGCTCCTGCCCGACCTCTTCCACGGCACCGTGGGCTTCCAGCAGTTCGGGTATCGCTTCAGCATCGACGCGCAACCGTTCCTCGTCGCCCTCGCCCTCGCGGGCGACGGCCTGTTCCGTGGGGTCTGGCGCCGATGGCCGACGATCATCTTCATCTTCGCGGTCGTCCTCTCGCTCGCCGTGAACATCTACGCGACGATCGCCATCACGCGCTTCGGGTACTGGCAATGAGCGACGATCCCCGTCGCGGCGACCGCCGCGCGCGCCTCGTGGTCGCAGGCGTCATCGCGATCGGCGTGATCGTCCGCCTTCTCGCGGTGCGCGCACAGGGATTCCCCACCGACGTCGGCACGTTCCAGGCGTGGGCCGAGCGGCTCGCCCAGATCGGGCCGGGCCGCTTCTACGAACCCGGTTATTTCAGCGACTACCCGCCCGCGTTCCTGTACGTGCTGTGGCTGCTCGGCGGTCTCTTCGACGGCGAGTTCCTTCGGCTCGCGGTCAAAGCGATCAGCATCCCGGCAGACATCGGCATCGCGATCCTCGCCGCGCGAGTGGTGTGGCGCAGCGCCGGGCGAGGTGCCGGGATCGCGGCCGCCGCCATCTGGTCACTCCAGCCCGGAGTCGTCTTCGCCGGGCCGTACTGGGGGCAGGTCGACTCGGTCGGGACGCTGCCGCTCCTCGGGTCGCTGGTCGCCGCGGGATCTCGGCGGTGGTGGCTCGCGGGCGCCCTCGCCGCGGTCGCCGCCCTCGTGAAGCCCCAATTCGGCATCGGGCTGCTGGTGATCGCCGCCGCGGCGGCCTTCGAATTCATCCGCGAAGCGCGCTGGCGTCCCGTGGCGGAGACGGTCGGCGCAGCCGCTCTGAGCGCCTACGCGATCTGCGTCCCGTTCTGGGGCTTCGACCCGACCCACATCGTCGGCGAATACGTGCGGCTCGTGCGCAGCGCATCCGAGACGTATCCCTACACGTCCCTCTACGCGTTCAACGGATGGTCCATCTTCTTCGACTTCTGGAAGCCGGACACCGGTCTCGTTTTCTGGGGCGGCGTTCTCCTCGTCGCCGGACTCGTGCTCTCGATCGTCCCGCTGTGGTGGCGCCGGGACACGGCGATGCTCCTCGCCTCGGCCGTCATCGCCGGCCTCGCGTTCTACTTTCTGCCGACTCGCGCGCACGAGCGCTACCTCTTCCCGGTCTTCGCGCTCGCCCTGCCTATTGCGGTCGCGCGCTGGCGCGTGCTGATCCCGTACATGGTGCTCTCGGGCGCCTTCGCGGTGTCGCTCTACTACGCGTTCACGCGTTACCAGCAGTACGTCGATCTGCGCGTTCCGGAGATGGTCGAAGCGACGCTCTTTGGCCGCACCGGCCAGATCGCGATTGCCCTCGTGATGATCGGCGCCGCGGCCTACATCTGCTGGCGTCTCGTCCGCGGCGACGCGCGACTCGAGAGCGATCACGTATGGCGCCTTCCCCGCATCGGCTCGACCGCTGCGCCGTGGACCCTACCCGCCGGGCTCGGCCCTGGTCGACTTCCGACCCGTCGCGACGTAACCGTCGCGGTCCTCGTCGCGCTCGCGGTGCTCGCGACGCGCGGGTATCGCCTCGATTGGCCGCGCGATATGTACTTCGACGAGGTCTATCACGCGCGCACCGCGTTCGAGCTCCTCGCGCAGCGAGAACCGTACGAGTGGACGCACCCGCATCTGGCGAAGGAGATCATGGCGCTCGGCATCCTCGCGTTCGGCGACGATCGCGTGGTCGGGCACGAGGGCGTGCCCCCGACCACCGTCATGGCGGCGGTCGGGAACGACGGCCTCCGGGTCTACGCGCTCGCGAACGGCACGATCGAAATCGCGGAGCGAGGGACGAATCCCCAGATCCTCACGCAGCTCCTCGGGACGCCGCGGGGGATAGCCATCAACGGCGATCGGATCTTCGCCGTGATCGATCAGGAGATCGACGAAATCGATTTGACCAAGGACATTCGGGCCGCCCCGCCGGGCCACCTGTCCTTCACCAAGGTGCGAACCCGCGCAGGCGAGCCGACGGTCACCTCATTCGCGGTGAGCGGGGATCGGGTCCTTGTTGGCACAGCGCGGTCGCTCTCGATCTACGCGTCGCTCGACGCGCCCCCGGTCGTTGTCGCCACCCCGACGGTGGCCGTGACCGCGAAGACGGACGGGAGCGAGATCTACGCGCTCGATCCGCAGGGGGTCGTGCACGTGATCTCGGCCGACACGGGGCAGGAGACGCGCGCTCTCACCGGGGGACGACCGGGGACCGCGATCGCGTACGCGCTCGGGCCCAACCGCCTCTTCGTCGCGCGCGCGGAGTCCGCGATGCTCGACGTGTACGAGCTCGAGACGGGATCGCATGACGCGATCTCCCTCGCGAACCCGCGGACCGGCACGTTCTCGTCGGGCGCGACCGCGCTCGCGGTCGTGCCGCGCACGGACTTCCTCTACGCGCTCGATGAGGGACGCGTCGTCGTGGTCGAGACGCACGGCACCTCGCCGTACGCGTCGATCCCCGTGAGCGGTTCGCTGATCGGCGTGGACGGCGAAGCCGACAAGCTCGTCGTCGCCGGCGCGAACGGCTCCGACCTCATCGAGACCGGCCGGCACGCGCTCGCGTGGCGCATCCCGGGGATCCTCTTCGCCGCGCTGCTCGCGTTCTTTCTCGTCCTGCTCGCGCGACGCCTCTTCGCATCGGCGGTACTGCCGGCGCTCGTCGGTCTAGCGGTCGTGCTCGACGGCTCGATGTTCGCGCAGGCGCGGATCGGCATGAACGACATTTACGTGGCGACGCTCATCGTCGCGGGCTGGTACTTCGTCGTCGCCGCGCACCGGCCGCGGCGCTCCGCGGTCATCGACATCCTCATCGCGGGCGTGCTCTTCGGGCTCGCGCTCGCGTCGAAGTGGGCCGGCGCGTACACCCTCGCCGGTCTCCTCGTCGCCTCGATCGCGGTCACCGCGCGCGCGTACGAGCGCGGTCGGCCGGGGACGGGCGGTCCCCTCGACCTCCTGGCCCGCCGCGGGTTGAACGCGCTCGTGCTCTTCGTCTCGTTCGCCGTGATCCCGCTCGCTATTTATCTCGGGAGCTACCTGCGCTGGTTCGGCGGCCCGACGATCCCGTACGGCTGGAGCCTCGTCGAGCTCACGCAGCAGATGTACTGGTACCACTCGAGCCTGACCGCGCCGCATCCGGCGGGCTCGCCCTGGTGGAGCTGGCCCCTGGTGCTGAAGCCGGTCTACTGGTACTTCGGCGCGTCGACCGGCGGGGACAACGCCTACATCTACGACGCGGGGAACATCGTGCTGTTCTGGGCCGGTCTCGTCGCGTTCTTCTGGTGCGCCGTCGCTGCGCTTCGCGCGCGCTCGGTGCCTCTCGCGTTCGTCGTGTTCGCCGGACTCGTCCAATACGTCGCGTGGATCCCGATCGGACGCGTCCTCTTCTTCTATCACTTCTTCACGGTGCTGCCGTTCTACCTGCTCGCCCTGGCCGCAGGGCTTGCGTTCTTATGGGAGACCGGGCGCGCGCGCCTGGTGATCGGGTATCTCGCGGCCGCGGCCGCGGCGTTCGCGTACTTCTACCCCTTCATCTCAGCCCAGCCGTTCCCCGGGGCGCAGGCCGGGATGTTCTTCATCCTTCCGACCTGGGCCTACGAGTGCACCTTCTATCCCACCTTCGTATGCAATCCGACGATCGGCTCGTCCTTCTCCGTCGCGGCGCTGGTCGGACGTCTCGCGCTCGCCCTCGCCGTTGCCGCGACGGTCGCGGCGCTCATCGTCTGGAGCAGCTCGCCGAGCTTCGCGCGTCTGGTCGCTACCGTGCGATCGGGTACGCGCCGCTAGCGAAGATCAGGGCGGCGATCGCCCCGGCGACGACGAACGCGACGAGCAGGGCGAGGACGAGGTTCACGAAATTGCGGCGCACGTCGGCCAGACCGAAGGTGCGGCGTACCGCGTACAGGACGACGGTGATGTTGTCCTCGCCGCCCCGCGATTTCGCGAGGTCGACGAGCGCGCTCGCCGCGCTGCCGAGATCCTTGCGCCGCATCGTCGTCGCGATGTCGGCGTCGGGCACGTGGCGCGTCAGGCCGTCCGAGCAGAGGAGGAGACGGTCGCCGGGACGGAGCTCCTCCACGAAGACGTCGGGCTGAACGCCGCGCGGATCGCCGACGAAACGCGTGATCGAGCTCTGGTAGTCGCCGGCGTGGTCCGCGGTGACCATGCGGATCTCACCGTCCCGCAGGAGATAGGCGCGGCTGTCGCCGAGGTTTCCGATGACCGCGGACGTGCCGTCGATCGCGGCCGCGACGAGCGTTGAAGCCGCGCCTTTCTGGCCGCTCTCGCCAGCCGCGCCGAGCACGGCGTCGTTCGCGCCGCGGATGGCCGCGGCGAGCGCATCGGCGGGGGCCTGTCCGGGAGTCGCGTTGAAGAACCCCGCAGCGAGGGCGTCGATCGCCGCCGCGCTGGCCATCTCCCCACCCGCCTCGCCCCCGACACCGTCGGCGACGGCGAGCAGCGTGGCATTTCGTCCTTCGCGGACGAGGTAGCGATCTTCGTTGTTCTCGCGCACGCGACCGGTGTCGGTGCGTGCGGCGGTTTTCGCTGCCAGTCTCTAGTCCCCCTTCTTCGTGCAGTCCTTCCCCGCGATGTAAGACAAGGTGGTCGTCGCGCCGCGCCCGAGCGCCGTCCCCGCCGGCGGGTCCTGCTGCACGACGGCGCACGCGCCGCCCTGCCCTTGCCCGGGAGTCCACGCGACATTGGCGAAGCCCGCGCCCTGGAGCGTACTGATGGCGTCGGCGAGCTTTTTCCCGACGACGTTCGGCGTCCCTGCCGCGGCCGCGCTGGGCGCGGGAGTCGCAGGCGCGCCAGGGCCCGCGCTCTTCGGGAACGACGAGAAGAAGAGAAACAGCGCGAACAGGATCGCGATCACCGCGAGGATCGCGACGCTGCTGTCGAAGCGCGGCAACGTCCAGCCGCGGGAGGTGCGCGTCCCCCCGATGCGTCCAAGTGCCGAGGTCGGGTCGCTGTCGCGATCGGCCACTTCGGAGAACGCTCGAGCGAACGCACCGGCGCTCGCGTAGCGGTGATCCGGCTCGGTCGCGAGCGCGCGCCCGACGATCGCGTCGAGACGGTCGTCGATGCCCACGCGCGCGAGCCGAAGCGACGGCGGCGGTCCCACGAGCCGCGCGCGAACCAGCTCCTCGCTCGTCGCTCCATCGAACGCGGGCCTTCCGGTGAGCAGCTCGTACGCGACGAGGCCCAGCCCGTACACGTCGGTGCGCGCCGTGACCGGTCCGCCTTCGACGCGCTCCGGGGCGATGTACCGCGCCGTCCCGAGAAGCTCCTGCTCGTCACGATCGCGCGCGGCGCGCGCGATACCGAAATCGGTGAGCTTCGCGACGCCCTCCGGATCGACGATGACGTTCGCGGGCTTCACGTCGCAGTGGATGACGCCGGCAGCGTGAGCCGCGTCGAGCGCGCCCGCGACCTGCCGGATCAGGCGGCTCACCTCGTGCGGCGGCAACGGGCCGCGCTCGGCGACGATCTCGCGGAGCGTCTTTCCGGGCACGAGCTCCATGACCATGAACGCGTCCGCGCCGTCGCTGCCCTCGTCGAACACGGTCACGACGTTGGGATGGACGACCGCCGCCGCACGCCGCGCCTCGTCCGCGAAACGCGCGCGGAACGCGTCGTCCGCGTCTTGACCGAGCAGCTTGATCGCTACGTCGCGGCCGAGCTTCTCATCGCGCGCGCGCCACACCTCGCCCGCGCCACCCTCATCGATGCGCTCGCTGAGGCGATATCGCCCCGCAAGGAGGCGCGCCGACGCGGGCGCGCGGATCTGACCGGACTTCTCGCTGGCCATGCCGTCGTTCGTCCGCAACTTGTGTGCTAACCCGCTACGCGAGCCCGACGAGGGCGCCGAGAGCCGCCTCATACATGCGGTCGCTTCCGAGGATCGAAAGCTCCTCCCCGATGAGCTCGACGATCGCGGGCGACGGGAGCGGCATCGTTCGTTCCCATCGCCGCTCGCCGTCCAGGAAGACGGTCGCGGTCTGATGGCGTGGAGTGGGCTCGCGTATCACCACGAACTCGGCCTGGTGTTGGCCGTCCGTGGCTTGGATCCTGAGTCCCCGGATATCGCCCTCTGACAACCCCCGCTCGAACCGTGGTCGCACGCGGACCATGATCCGGGCGCCGTCCTGGCGTGCGATCGCGAAGAGCATTCCACCGGCCTCTGACGGAGCCAGCGTCTCGAGCGGTCGCCAGCCGAGGCGCGACGCCAGCCATCCCACGAGGAGCAACGCCTGCGAGGGGTGGATGTCACGTCCGTCCATATCCACGGCGAAACCGACACGAATTCCGGTGATACCGTCCAGAAAGAGTCGCCACGACGGGACGTCGAAGAACGCCGTCGCGATCTCGCGCCACGGCGTGAGCCGCGTCCAATTCAGGTCGGTGAGGCCGAATCGTCCACGGGCGTCCTCGGAGATGCGCGCAATGGTCGGCAACGTGACCTCGGGCCGCGCGAAGTCCGCGGAGTCGACGATGAGCCGGTCTGTCAGACGCAACAGGTCGACGAACGACCGCGATTCGAGTGGCGGCGTTCCCGTCCACCAGAGAAAGACAGGGAGATCCGGCACGAGGAGCGGGATGACCGCCGACGCGAGCCGATCGTCGACATCGCCGCTCGCGCGCACGAGGATCTGCTCGTAGCAGACCTGTCGCGCGCCGTCGGGGATCGGTAGCTGGCAGTGCATTTCGATGCGTTGTTCGATGCCTTCGCGCGAGCCCCGGTCGGCGAGCACGACGATCGCGCGTGAGGGGTGACGAAGGGCGAGGTTGGCGATGCTTCGAGCGGCGCGGCGGGCGTGCTCCTCGCGCTCGGCATACACGATGAGGTTGAGGACCGATGCGCGAGCGATCGGGCGCGCAAGCTCGCGCGCGTGCGCGCTCTGAACGCGGCGAAGTCGCGCAAGCTCGCGCTCGAGGGCCGCGACGTTGTTCGCGCGGGCGCCCCAGAAGCTCGAGTCGATGGTTACGTCTTCCGCCACTTCCGTCCGTCCCTCTCGATGAGCTCGTCGGCTTCGCTAGGTCCCCAGGTCCCGGCCTCGTACGGCGCTGGGCCGCCGGCCGCCTCGCCCCAGCCTTTGATGATCGGGTCGACGAAGGCCCACTGCTGATCGACCTCGTCGTGTCGCGTGAAGAGCGTCGCGTCACCGCGGAGCGCGTCGAGAATGAGCGTCTCGTAGGCATCGGGCGCGTCGACCATGAACGACGCTCCGTAGTCGAAGTCCATGTTCACGGCGCGGATGCGAATCCCTTGGACGGGCACCTTCGCGCCGAACCTGAGCGAGATGCCTTCGTCGGGCTGGATGCGCAGCACGAGGGCGTTCGGTTCGAGACCCGCGAGCGCCTCGCGCGAGAAGAGCTGATGCGGCGCGACGCGGAACTGGATGGCGATCTCGGTCGACTGTTTCGGGAGCCGCTTCCCGGTGCGGACGTAAAACGGGATGCCCTCCCAGCGCCAGTTGTCGACCCAGAGCTTCAGCGCCACGTACGTCTCGGTGCGCGAGTCCGCCGCGACCCCGGGCTCCTCGCGATAACCGGGCGCGGGCACCCCCTCGATGAAGCCGTGCGTGTACTGACCGCGGACGGCGTTGGTGGATAGGTCGTCCCCCGCGATCCGCCGGAGCGCGCGGAACACCTTCACCTTCTCGTCGCGCACCGCCTTGTCGTCGAACGCGGCCGGTGGCTCCATCGACACGAGCGCGAGCAGCTGAAGCAGATGGTTCTGGACGATGTCGCGCATCGCCCCCGCCTGCTCGTAGTACCCAGCGCGCTCCTCGACGCCGATCGTCTCGGCGACGGTGATCTGGACGTGGTCGACGTACTGGCGGTTCCAGATCGGCTCGAAGATCCCGTTCGAGAATCGCATGACGAGGATGTTCTGGACGGTCTCTTTGCCCAGGTAATGGTCGATGCGGAACACCTCGTCCTCGCGGAAGACGGTGTGCACGACCTCGTTGAGCGCGAGTGCCGACTCTCGGTTATTGCCGAACGGTTTCTCGACCACGATCCGCGCCCAACCGGTCTCGCCCCGCAGTCGATGGTCGCCGATGGCTTTGACGATCGGCGCGTAGGCGGGCGGAGGCGTCGCCAGATAGAAGAGCCGGTTTGCGTGCGTGCCGAGCGCGAAGTCGAGCTGGTCGAGCATGCGCCGCAGCTCCTCGTACCCGGCTTCGTCCGCCGTCGCGACAAAATGAAGGTGCTCCGCGAAGCTGCGCCAGACCTCCTCGTTGAGCGGCTTCGTTCGGCTGTACTCCGCGACGGCCACGCGGAGCTCCTCGCGGTACTCCTCATGGCTCAGGGGCTTCCGCGCGGTACCGACGATGGAAAAGGTCGCCGGCAGCAGACGCTGCAGCGCGAGGTTGTAGAGCGCGGGAATGAGCTTGCGCTGCGCGAGGTCGCCCGACCCTCCGAAGATGACGATGGTCGAGGGCTCGGGGATGCGCGAGAGCCGGAGGCCCTCGCGCAGCGGGTTCAGCGTCGAGGTGGCCAGCTCGCCTATTCCTTCTTGACGGCGTGGCCGCCGAACTGATTGCGGAGCGCGGCCGCCACCTTCATCGCGTAGCTGTCGTCCTGCCGCGACACGAAACGCGCGAAGAGCGAATGCGCGATCGCGGTCATCGGCACGCCGTGCGTGACGGCCTCGAGCACGGTCCAGCGGCCCTCGCCCGAATCCTCGACCCAGCCTTTTATGTTCCCGAGGTCGCTTCCTTCCTGCTCGAAGGCGCGCTCGGCAAGCTCGAGCAGCCACGAGCGCACCACGCTTCCCTGAAGCCACACCGTGGAGACCTTGCGCAGATCGAGCGCGAAGTCGCTCGCGTGCAGGAGTTCGAACCCTTCGCCGTAGGCCTGCATCATTCCGTACTCGATCCCGTTGTGGACCATCTTCACGAAGTGGCCCGCGCCGTTCTTTCCGAAATGAGCCCATCCATTCGGAGGCGCGAGCGTGTCGAGAGCGGGCTTCGCGATCGCGACACCGTCGGCGGGACCGCCGACCATCATGCAGTAGCCGTTCTCGAGTCCCCAGATCCCGCCCGAGACGCCGACGTCGAGAAAGCGGAACCCCATTCCGCCGTACTTGTCCGCGCGCCGCATCGAATCGCGGAAGTAGCTGTTGCCGCCATCGACGAGGACGTCACCGGGTGAGGCGTAGCGTGCGAACTCGTCGAGGGCGTGCTCCGTGGGATCGCCGGCCGGGACCATCGTCCAGAGCACGCGAGGCGACTTCATCTTCTTGACCATGTCCTCGACCGAGCTCGACGGCACCGCGCCGTGCTGCGCCGCCTCCTGTACAGGCTCGGGGCTGCGGTTCCCCGCGATCACGCGATGCCCGCCGCGGGCGAGGCGCGTGACCATGTTCCCGCCCATCCGTCCGAGGCCGTACAGACCGATTTCCATTTTTCCGCCCTTCGGGCGACTTTTGTTCCGTGTTCACGTCACGCGTCGCGTGAGCATTGTGCGTTAGGGTTAATCCATGGCCACCCTGGCCGAGACTGGCACAAAACTCGACCTGTACCGCGACCTCGCTCGACAGCTTCGGGTTGACAGCATCCGCTGTTCCACCGCGGCAGGATCCGGACACCCCACGTCGTCGCTCTCCGCTGCTGACCTCATCGCCGTCTTGCTCGCTGGACATCTGCGCTACGACTTCGGTCAGCCAAAGAACCCCGCGAACGATCACCTCATCTTTTCCAAAGGACACGCGTCGCCGCTCGTCTACGCGATGTTCAAGGCGGCCGGCGCGATCAACGACGACGAGCTCCTGACCTTTCGCAAGTTCGGCAGCCGCCTTCAGGGACACCCCACGCCGGTCCTCCCGTGGGTCGACGTGGCAACGGGTTCGCTCGGTCAGGGCCTGCCGATCGGCGTCGGCGTAGCGCTCGCGGGCAAGCGGGTGCTCGAGGCGCCCTATCACGTGTGGGTCCTGGTGGGGGACAGCGAGACGGCAGAAGGTTCGATCTGGGAAGCGTTCGATCGCGCAGGTCACGAAGAGCTCGCCAACCTGACGACGATCGTCGACGTGAATCGACTTGGCCAGCGCGGACCGACGGAGCTCGAGTGGGACATGGGCGCCTACGCGGCACGCGTACGCGCCTTCGGTATCGACCCGATCGTGATAGACGGCCACGACCTCGCTGAGATCGACGACGCCCTTACCCGCGCTCGCAGCGCGACGCGGCCGACGGCAGTGCTTGCCCGCACCGTGAAGGGCAAGGGCGTGTCGTTTCTCGAGAACAAAGAGGGCTGGCACGGCAAGGCCCTGGACCCAGAGCAGGCGAAGCAGGCCATCGCTGAGCTCGGCGAGGCGCGCTCGCGCACGTTCTCGGTCCAAAAGCCGGAGCCCTGGGACCATCCGTCGATGCAGCGCACCGGATCGCTCGCTCTGAAGACGTACACCGAGGCGGTCGCGACACGGAAGGCGTACGGCGAGGCGCTCGCTGCGCTCGGCGCCGCGCGCAAGGACGTCGTCGTCCTCGACGCCGAGGTCTCCAACTCGACGCATGCCGAAGACTTCAAGAAGACCGCGCCGGAGCGGTTCTTCGAGATGTACATCGCTGAGCAGCAGATGGTCGCAGCCGCTGTCGGGATGCAGGTCGTCCACCTCGTGCCGTTCGCGTCGACCTTCGCGGCGTTCTTCACGCGTGCGTACGACTTCATTCGCATGGCGGCGATCTCGCGGGCGCAGATCCGCCTCGTGGGTTCGCATGCGGGCGTTTCGATCGGCGAGGACGGTCCGTCGCAGATGGGCCTCGAGGATCTCGCGATGATGCGCGCGGTCCACGGGAGCACCGTGCTGTACCCGTCCGACGGGAACCAGACCGCGAAGCTTGTCGCGCAGATGGCCGACCGCGAAGGGATCACGTACATGCGGACGACGCGAGAGAAGACCGCGCTCATCTACGACAAAGGCGAGAGCTTTCCGATCGGCGGCAGCAAGGTCGTGCGCGGCGGCTCGAACAAGGATCGCGCGGCGATCATCGCGGCCGGCATCACGCTGCACGAAGCGCTGAAGGCCGTCGACGTTCTCGCGCACGAGGACATCCCCGTGCGGGTGATCGACCTCTACACGGTGAAGCCGATCGACGCGCAGACCCTCGTCGACGCGGCCCGCGCTACCGGCGGCCGCATCGTCGTGGTCGAGGATCACTGGGTCGAGGGCGGGATCGGCGACGCCGTCCTTGCCGCGCTCGCCGACAAGGGCATCCGGGACCTGCATTACCGGCACCTCGCGGTACGGAAGATGCCTGGTTCCGGCAAGCCCGCGGAGATGCTCGACGACGCCGGCATCAGCACTGTGCACATCGTTCGCGCCGTCAAAGCGCTTCTCGGCTAGCCGGGCGTTCGCGGCCTTCTGCTAGCCTCGACCTCTCTGGGAGGGGTTCGTGGAGATCATCGTCGTCCTCGTCATCATCGGGGCGCTCGCCCTCTTCTTTATCGCGACCTACAACCGCCTCGTCACGCTGCGTCAGCGCGTGAAGGAGGCCTGGGCGGACATCGACGTCCAGCTCAAGCGTCGCCACGACCTCATCCCGAACCTCGTCGAAACGGTCAAGGGCTACGCCACGCACGAGGCGACCGTCTTTCAGAAGGTGACCGAAGCGCGCGCCGCGGCCGTCGCGGCCGGCGCCTCGGCGACACCGGAGCAGCGGGCCCAGGCGGAGAACGTGCTGACGGGCGCGCTGCGTTCCGTCTTCGCGGTCGCCGAGGCATATCCGCAGCTGCAAGCGTCGCAGAACTTCCGCGATCTGCAGGAGAATCTGACCGCGACCGAAGACAAGATCTCCTTCGCCCGGCGCTTCTACAACGGAAACGTGCGCGACTACAACACATCGCTGCAGACGTTTCCGACGAACGTCTTCGCCGGGATGTTCGGCTTCAAAGCGGAGCAGTACTTCGAGCTCACCGACGCGACCGAGCGCGAAGTACCGCAGGTGAAGTTCTAGCCAGGCTCTAGCCTTCGTAGCGTGACAGCAGATCCGTCGCCCGCGCGGCTTTCGATCTACGAGGCGGCCGCCGCGAACCGCTGGCGGACGCTCCTCCTGATCGCGGTGTTCACCGCGCTCGTCGCGGTGGTCGCGTACTTCATCGGCGAGTACTTCGCACCGGGTGGAGGAGTCGCCGCACTTCCGATCGCGTTCGCGATCTCCAGTGGAAGCGCACTCGTGTCGTACTTCGCCGGCGACAAGCTGATCCTCGCGCAGAGCCAGGCGCGCGAGCTTGGGCCCGACGAGGAGCAGAAGCTGCGCGACGTGGTCGAGTCGCTCGCGCTTGGCCTCGGGATCCCGACGCCGAAGATCTACGTCATCGAGGACTCGGCGCCGAACGCGTTCGCCACCGGGCGCGATCCGCAGCACGCGTCCATCGCGGTGACGCGTGGCCTTCTCGACAAGCTCGATCGCACCGAGCTCGAGGGCGTGATCGCGCACGAGCTCTCGCACGTCGGCAATCGCGACATTCGCGTGATGGTCCTCGTCACCGTTCTCGTCGGTACGGTCGCGCTCCTCGCCGATGTGATGTGGCGCTCGTTCTTCTGGACACAGGGTGGCCGCCGCGATCGCGATCGTGGAGGCGGCGGCGCGATCATCGCGATCATCGCGATCGCGCTCGCCGTCCTCACGCCGATCATCGCGGTGCTGATCCAGCTCGCGGTGTCTCGTCAGCGCGAATACCTCGCGGACGCATCGGGGGCGCTCCTCACGCGTTACCCGCCCGGCCTCGCGTCCGCGCTCCGCAAGATCGCGGCAGACAAGGAGCCGCTCGAGGTCGCGAACAAGGCGACCGCGTCTCTCTATATCGCCAACCCGTTGAAGGATGCCCCGGTCTTCTTTGACCACCTCTTCGACACCCATCCGCCCATCGAGGAGCGCATAAAGAGACTCGAGGCCATGAACTGATCCCGACCGGTGCGCTTCGTCCGAGCACAGCTGTCCTCGTTGCCGCCGTCATGGTCGTCGTCGCCGTAGGAGCCGGCGCCGCCGTCGGTGTCGTGACGCGGCCGACCCCATCGGTCGAGCCCTCGGCGACGCCCGTTCCGACCGTCACACCGGTGCCCGACACGGGACCGCTCGTCTTCAAACAACCGTTGACGGCGGGGTGCGCGACCGACGACGCGGTCTGGGTCGTCTCGGACGGCGGCGGGATCGGACGCTTCGATCTGCTGCTGCAGAAGTGGGAGCTCATCGATTCGACCCTCCGCTCGCTCGTAGCGGTGGCGTGCACCCCCGACATGGTCTTCGCCGTCGGAGCGTTCGGGCGCGTGGTGACCATCGACGACCTCGCGAAGTCGATCCGCGCCGACGACATCGGTTTGTTCGAGGCGTACGCAATCTCGCTCCTGCCGGACGGCGCGCTCGTCGTCGGTTCCGGCGGCAGCGTCCAGCGACAAAGTGCCGCAGGCTGGGACCGGTACGCCGACGGGATCACCGACGATCTGTACGGCGTCGTCGGATTCGCGGGAAGCTCCGCGTGGACGGTCGGATCGGCCGGTGTGACCTACAGGCTCGAGAGCGCCGGATGGAAGCAGTTCGAGACCGGGACGACTTCGGCGCTCCGGACCATCGCGGCCGCGTCACCTGCCGAGGCGATCGCGGCCGGCGATGACGGAGTCCTTCTTCGATTCGACGGCAGCTGGCGTCCGCTCGACAGCGGCGTGACCCACGAGCTCCGCGCGTCGGCGCGTGTCGGTCCCATCACGTATGTGGTCGGCGATGCCGGGACCGCGCTCGCCGTCGAGGGCAACACCGTCCGTCCGATCGCGGCCATCGCCACGACGTGCGCTCTCCGCTCGGTCTTCGCGCACGGCACCGAGGTCTGGTTCGTCGGCTCCGAGGGAACGCACGCCGGCGTGTGGCGACAGACCGGAGGGCGGACCGACCGCTGGGGCACGTGCTAGGCGCGCCGCCCCTTGCGGGCATCCGCGTCATCGAGATCGGCAACTACATGGCGGGTCCGTACTGCGGGATGCAGCTCGCCGATCTGGGCGCGGACGTCGTGAAGGTCGAGCATCCGCGAGCGGGCGACCTCGCGCGCCTGCTCGAGCCGATCGCATCGGGCGAGAGCGGCAACTTCGCGCGGCTCAACCGCGACAAACGCAGCCTCGCCATCGACCTGAAGCGCGAGGAGAGCAAGGCGGTGTTCCGGCGCCTCGCGAACGAAGCCGACGTGATCGTCGAGAACCTCCGGCCCGGGACGATGGATGACCTCGGTCTCTCGCCGCGCTCGCTTCTCGACGCGAACCCCCGCCTGATCTACGTCGCCGTGACCGGCTGGGGCCTCGATGGCCCGTACGCGGACCGGCCGGCGCTCGACATCATCGTCCAGGGGCAGAGCGGCCTCATGAGCATCACCGGCGAAGAGAACGGCGCGCCGGTGAAGGTGGGCGTGTCGATAGCCGATCTCAGCGCGGCGCTCTACGCGACCATCGCGACGCTCGCCGCGCTGCGGGCGCGCGACCGTGACGGCGCTGGCCAGCTCGTCGATATCTCGATGTTCGAATCCGCGGTGTCCCTGGCCGTCTGGGAGGCCGGTACGTATTTCGGAAGTGGCGAGGTCCCACGCGCGGCCGGATCCGCCCACAAGCTCGTCGCGCCGTACCAGGCCGTCGCCGCGTCGGACGGCCACTTCATCGTGGGCGCGACCACACCGCCGAACTGGACGGCGTTCTGTCGCGCGCTCGGGCTCGGCGCCCTCGAATCCGATCCCCGGTTCGCGGATGCGAACGCGCGGCGCCGCAACCGGCCGGCACTCATCGAGCTGATCGAGCAGGTCACGCGGACGAAGCCCGCCGCGCACTGGCTCGGGCTCCTGCGCGACGCGGGCGTGCCGTGTGGCGAGATCGCGGACTACCGCGGCGTCTTCGGCGACGAGCACCTTGTCGCGCGGAAGTTCTTCGTCGATCTCGAGCATCCGGTCCTCGGAACGCTCCGTGGGCTGGGCTCGCCACTCCGGATGGAGCGCACGCCGGTGCGGCACCGACGGGCCGGTCCTCGCTTGGGCGAGCACAGCGCCGAGGTGCTGCGCGAGATCGGCTGCAGCGACGCGGATGTCGAACGCCTGGCGAACGAAGGCATCATCGCCCGAACATGACCGAGGAGATCCGCACCGAACGCCGCGGGAGCGCGCTCTGGATCAGCGTCGATCGACCCGCCGCGCGGAACGCGCTGACGTTCGCGATGTACGACCGGATCGCGGCGATCTGCCGCGAGGCGAACGCCGACGCTACGGTCAAGGCGGTCG
>DATCPK010000182.1:0-31636 GCA_036570125.1 Candidatus Limnocylindria bacterium | reverse complement strand
CATCGGCATCCGGATCCACTACTCGCACTTCGATCAGACCAAGATCGACGTCCCGATGGGCGTGCCGATCACGTTCACCCTGGTCAACGACGATCCGATAGACCACGAGTGGCTCATCGGCGACGAGGCCTTCCACGCCCGCCACCGCGCAGGCACCGAGGCCGTCCACGGCGACCGTCCGAACGAGATCTCGCTCCCACCGTTCAGCGTGAGGACCACGACGCTCACGTTCGACAAGCCCGGGCCGCTCACGTTCATTTGCCACTTCCCTCAGCACGAGGCCTACGGGATGGTCGGCGTGGTGATGGTGAAGCCCTAGCTTCGCGAGTCCTCTGGCGCGACCTCGCGCGGGCGACCCATTCCGATGAGCTTGAGATCGCTCAGAGTGACCGGCTCGATCGCTTCCCACTCGTGGTCGGTCCGCGCTCCGGCAGCGCAGTAGGCCCAAGCGCCGTCGTGGATCGTGACGGGGCTGCCGACTGCCACAGTCGCGTTCCGACTGGCGTCGACATGAGCCTTCGCACGACAGACGAAACGCACGAGATTGCTGTTCAAGCCCCACGCCCCCAAAACGCGTTCGATCCCGCTTGCTTGTTGAGCATACGTCCAGGCGCTCCTAAGGCAATTGCGTCGAGGTGAAAGCACGGTGAAAAGAAAAGACGGCGTGGCTCTCACCACACCGTCTTCAACGCAGAGAGCGTCGCTCCGTTAGCTCTGCTCTTTGAACTCGCCTTCGATCGTGTCGCCGTCTCGCTTTGCGCCAGCTCCGGCAGGCTCGCCCTCAGGCTGCTCGGCGCCGGGCTGACCGGGCTGACCCGGCTGATCCGCCTGCTGCTTAGCCTGCTCCTGCTGGTACATGATCTCGCCGATCTTCATCGAGGAAACCCGCAGCGCTTCGGTGGCGGACTTGGTCCGCTCGACGTCGTCCGTCTTGAGCGCGTCGCGTAGCGCCGCGATCTTCTCTTCGACGTCCTTCTTCGTGTCCGCGGGGACCTTGTCGCCGAGATCCTGGAGCGTCTTTTCCACGGAATAGGCCATCGTGTCGCCCTGGTTCCGGACCTCGATCTTCTCGCGGTTGCGGCGGTCTTCCTCGGCGTGCATCTCGGCATCTTTCACCAGACGCGAGACCTCGTCCTTGGAGAGGCCGCTCGAGGCGGTGATCGTGACGTGCTGCTCGCGACCGGTGGCCTTGTCGCGGGCCTTGACGTTCACGATGCCGTTCGCATCGATGTCGAACGTCACCTCGACCTGCGGGATCCCCCGCGGTGCGGGAGCGATCCCGTCGAGGATGAACCGCGCGAGGCTCTTGTTGTCTCCGGCGAGCTCGCGCTCGCCCTGGGTGACGTGGATCTCCACCTGCGTCTGCGCGTCAGATGCGGTCGTGAAGACCTGGGACTTTGATGTCGGGATCGTCGTGTTGCGCTCGATCAGCTTGGTGGCGACGCCACCCAGCGTCTCGATGCCCAGCGAAAGCGGCGTCACGTCGAGGAGAAGGACGTCCTTCACCTCGCCCTTGAGCACTCCAGCCTGGATCGCGGCGCCGACTGCCACGACCTCGTCCGGGTTCACGCTCTGGTTGGGCTGCTTGCCGTTGAAGAGCTTCTTGACCGTCTCGACAACGAGCGGCATCCGCGTCTGTCCACCGACGAGGACGACCTCGTTGACCTGATCCGGCGTGACGCCGGCGTCCTTCAGAGCCTGCCGCACCGGCGCGGTGGTCTTGTCGACCAGATCTCCGACGAGCTGCTCGAGCTTCGACCGCGTGAGCGTGATGACGAGGTGCTTCGGGCCGGACTGGTCTGCGGTGATGAACGGGAGGTTGATCTCCGTCTGCTGCGTCGAGCTGAGCTCGATCTTGGCCTTCTCCGCCGCCTCCTTGAGACGCTGGAGCGCCATGCGGTCGTTCTTCAGATCGATGCCCTGGTCCTTTTTGAACTCCTCGACGAGCCACTCCATGATCCGCTGGTCGAAGTCGTCTCCGCCAAGGTGCGTGTCGCCGTTCGTGGCTTTCACCTCGAAGACGCCTTCACCGAGCTGCAGCACCGAGATGTCGAACGTGCCGCCACCGAGGTCATAGACGGCGACGAGCTCGTCCTTCTTCTTGTCCAGACCGTACGCGAGCGCCGCGGCGGTCGGCTCGTTGATGATCCGGAGGACCTCGAGACCGGCGATCTGTCCCGCGTCTTTGGTCGCCTGCCGCTGCTGGTCGTCGAAGTACGCCGGGACCGTGATGACCGCCTGCGTGACTTTCTCACCGAGGTACGCCTCGGAGTCGGTCTTGAGCTTCTGAAGGATCATCGCCGAGACCTCGGGCGGCGTGAGCTTCTGCCCGTTTCCGAGGACGATGAGAACGCCGCCGTTGGGGGCGGGTTCGATCTTGTACGAGACCATCTTCATGGTCCGCTGGACCTCAGGGTCGGTGAATCGCCGACCCATGAGCCGCTTGACCGAGTAGATGGTGTTGTCGGGGTTCGTGATCGCCTGCCGCTTCGCGACCTGGCCGACCAGACGCTCCCCGCTCTTGGTGAACGCGACGACCGACGGCGTGATCCGCCCGCCCTCCGCGTTCGGAATGATCGTTGGCTCGCCGCCTTCCATGTAGGCGACGGCTGAGTTCGTGGTTCCTAGATCGATGCCAATGACTTTTGCCATTTCAGTTCTTCTCCTTGCCTTCGCTCCCACTTGAGACGGTGACGAGCGCCGGACGAATTAGCTTGTCGTGTAGTCGATACGCCTTTTGGTGTTCTGCGATGACCGTTCCCTCTGGCTGATCCGATGGGACATGCGCGACGGCCTCGTGCTGGTACGGGTCGAACTGCGCGCCGATCGAATCGACCGGTTTCAGACCCTCCGTCTCGAGGATCCCGCGCAGCTTTCGCTCGAGGAGCCACATGCCCTCGACCCACGGCGTCCCCTTGAGCTCCTCGGGGATGGTCGCGAGGGCGCGATCGAATCCATCGAGCACGTCGAGGATCTTCGAGATCAGATCCGATTTCGCGAACTTCGCGAACTCCGTTCGCTCCGCCTCGTTGCGCTTGCGGTAGTTGGCGAAGTCCGCAGCCATGCGCTTCAGATCGTTCGTGAGCTCTTCGGCCCTCTGGTCCTCGGGGGTTTGGACCGGCTGCTCCGCGCCACCGCCCTCGGTGTCCACGTTCGCGTGTCCGTTCCCGCCGCGCTCGCGGGCGCGCTGCTCGAGCAGCTCCTCCGCTCGGCGAATCTTGTCGTCCATCAACGTCCCTCCATGACTCGAACGAGGTCGCTCATGAGCGACCCCACGTAGCGGACCGCGCCGATCGATCGGGCGTAGTCCATGCGCGTTGGGCCGACGACGCCGACGAAACCAACGACGTCGCCGCTCGCGCCGTACCGGCCGATCACGAGGCTGCAGTCCCGCAGCGACTCGTCGTGGTGCTCTCGGCCGATCGTGATGTGTACCTCGCCGTCCCCAAGATCGAGAGGCAGGATCTCGGAGAGGCGCGTGTGGTCTTCGAAGAGGCTCAGCATCGCCCGGCTCCGATCGCTTTCGGCGAACTCAGGTTTGGCGAGGATGTTCTGAAAACCGTCCACGTACACCTCACGCGCACGAACCGTGTCGTACTCGTCGAGGATCCGTGCAAGCGCCTTCGTGATGTCCGCGTCGGCTCCCCTTTCGTTCGCGACGGCCTCGTGCACTCTCGTCGCGGTCGCCCCGCCCAGCGATTCCGTGAGACGTGACGAAAGCGCTCGAAGCTGGTCGGCCGTCGTTGGGTTGCCGAGCTCGAGGACCTGTTGGCGAACGGCGCCGCCGTCGGCCACCGCGACGAGCAGCACGCGCCGCTCCTGGATCGGCACGATTTCGACGTGACGGAGCGTGGTTCGCGAGCTCGCCGGAGGCGTCACGATCGAGGCCTCCGCTGTCAGGCGCGCGAGGCTCGACGCGGCGACGCGGAGCCACGCGGCGGTGTCCTGGAGCGCCTGCTGGAACTGGTGTGAGACGGTGACCTGCTCTTCGGGGCGAACCGACGGGCTCGGCATGAGCGTCTCGATGAAGTACCGGTAGCCGAGGTCTGTCGGGACCCGCCCCGCCGACGTATGCGGGTGCGTCAGGAGCCCGGCGTCCTCGAGCGCGGCGAGCTCGTTGCGCACCGTGGCCGGAGAGACGTCGAGCTTGTACCCGCGAACGAGCTGAGTCGATGCCACGGGCTCGGCCGTCGCGATGTACTCGCGTATGACGGCGCCGAGCACCTGTCGGGCGCGCGGGTCGAGCTCCGGAAATTGGTCTGGATTGGGTTTCTTGGTCAATTAGCACTCTCCCGTCGAGAGTGCTAATAGCCTAGCAGGGCCACTCAGGGGCAGTCAAGACGGTGCGGGCGCCCTTGCCCGCTTACAGGACTGGCACGGGCCCTGCCGTTACGTTCGTTCATCCGGCGCAGGAGGGCTTCTTCGATGCTGTCTGAATTCAAGAGTTTCCTACTGAAGGCGAACGTCCTGGCGTTGGCTCTCGCGTTCATCCTCGGCGTGGCGTTAGCGGCTGTCGTCAACTCATTGGTGAAAGACATCCTCTTGCCGCCGGTCGGGCTGCTCTTCGGGGGGGTCGATTTCAACAACCTCTTCATCGACCTATCGGGAAAGCACCCGGCGAGCCTCAAGGCCGCGCAGGACGCGGGCCTCGCGACGATCAACTACGGCGTGTTCATCAACACCATCATCACGTTCATCATCGTCGCGTTCGTCGTGTTCCTGATCGCACGCTCCTTCGTCCCGAACGTTCCGACGAAGGCATGTCCGCGCTGCCTCGCTGACGACCTGCCTCTGGGCGCGACGCGCTGTCCCCACTGCACTTCCGACATCGCCCCCGCGCGCGCCTAGCGACAACACGAGCCGCTGTCTGCGCAGCGGGTGGCACGGGGGAGCGGGGTTATCCGCGAGCGTGCATCCGGCGGCGTCGCTGCGACTGGCTTGATGGCCAGGCGGAGCCGGCCGGTAGCGAGCGGGTAACCCCCGACCCCGGGACAGGACCCGCTGCGCTCGTCAGAGCTCGACTACGCCGCCGTCGGCGACAGGAGAGCGCGGACGCGCGAGATGAGGTCGTCGAGCTCGAAGGGCTTGGTGACGTAGTCGGCGGCTCCGAGCTCGGTCGCGTAGAGGCGCTCGGACATGCCGAAGATGGCGGTGACGACGATCACCGGAAGGTGCGAGATCCTTCCATCGGCACGGAGCTCACGGAGGACGGAAAAACCATCGCGCTTGGGCATCATCAGGTCGAGCACCATGACCGCGGGGGACAGGTCGTCGACGTCGCGCATGGCTTCGTCGCCGTCGTGAGCAAGCTTCGCGTCAAGACCGTCGTCCTTGAGCGCGGTCAGCATCACGTCGCCGAGGGCGGGATCGTCCTCCACGACGAGCACGAGTGGGCGCTTGCGCGACGTTGCCACCTAGAACCGGACCTCCTTCGCGAGGCGGTCGGCGTCTTTGATCGCGATACGTCTCCGGCGGATCGAGATGATCTCGCGGCGCTCGAGGTCGCCAAGCACGCGGTTTACCGACACCCTTGACGCCCCAATGAACGCAGCGAGCTCGTCCTGCGTTAGGGTCAGCTCGTTCCCGTCTCCGCCGCTCGAGCGAACGAGGTCGAGCAGGTACTTCGCGACCCGGCTCGGAACATCCAGGAAGATCAGGTCCTCGACGCGGTCCGAGAGCCGGCGAATGGTCCGGGCGAGGGTCTCCAGGACCACTCGAAACGAGGCCGGATGGGATTCCAGGTACGCGAGGAAGTCGTCGCCGGCCAGCAGCGCGGCGCGTGTGTCTTCGAGCGCGGTCGCGCTCGCCGACCGGGGACTCCGATCGAACAGCGCGAGCTCCCCAAAGAACTCGCCCGGCCGCATGATCGCGACCAGGGCCTCCTGGCCGAACTCGCCGGGAAGGGCGATCTTCACCCCGCCCTCGAGGACCATGTAGAGGTGGGTCCCGGGATCGTCCTTCCGGAAGATCATCTCGCCGCGCTTGAAGCTCTTGGTCCGGACGCGGTCGGCGAGCTCGGCGAGCTCGGTGTCGGGGAGCCGCGAGAAGAGCGGAAGCCGGCGCAGGTACTCCGACACGCGCTGCTCGGGCATCCGCCGGATTCTACGTGCGCAACTTGACGCCCCGAGCATCATGAGCGGCCCATGGACCAAGGTAGGGACAACACACCGGTCGCTCTCGGCGAGGCGTACATCTCGGGTGCGCTGACCGCGCTGGACGATGCCCCGCGAACGAAGCTCTTCTACGAAGTCCTCGCGGAGATCGCGGAAGCCACCGGTCTCCGCGCGTACCTGCCGCATCGAGTGAGCGATCCGGTCGCCGCGGCGAACCTCGACCCACGCGCGGTATACGAGATCGACCGCGCGCATGTCACGAGCGCCGCGGTCCTGATCGCGTACGCCGGCATCCCTTCGTTCGGGGTCGGCATCGAGGTCGAGCTCGCCCGCGAGCACGCCGTGCCCGTCATCGTCGTCGCCGAGCGCGATCGGCCGATCTCGCGGCACCTGCTCGGAAATCCGGCTGTCGTCGAAGTCGTGAAGTTCGCCGACCTCGACGGTCTGAGGCGCGCGCTCGCGGCTGCGCTCGCCGCGGTCGCGTCGGTGAGGCGCGAGGGCGCGCGCCCCATCGTCGCCGACGACGTCGTCGTTCAGCGATTCATCGCGAGCCTCGAGCACGCCCGTCGGCTTCCGCCGGGAGAGGTCACGGCGCTGCTTCGGGTCGGCGAGGTCGACGGCGAGGCCGCCAGCACCATCAGAGACGCGGTGCAAAGCGGACGACTCTTCGCGGCGGGTCTCCGCGACCTGGTCGGCCGGTATGCGCTTCGCGGCGCGGATCTTGGTGCCTTCGTCCTGTGCGACGTACTCGAGCGCTCGCCGTCCCAGACGGCTGCGACGCTCGGAGTCGACGCCCGGACTGTTCGCCGTCACGTCGCGGCCGCGCGCGCGTGCGTGGGACTTCCCGAGGACGCGGAGCCGGATTCGGTCGCACAATGGCTTGTGACCGAGCTCATCGCGCCGCCGACACGCGCGCTGCAGCTCCATCTCTTCGGCATCAGATAGGTAGGTAATGGGCAAAGGACAAAAGAAACAGAAGACCAGCGGAAAGCTGGGCTGGCGGAGCAAGAAGGCAAATCACGGGAGAAAACCCGGGATGGGCCGGGGAAAGCGCAACTAGAGGAGAGGGCACGCCACAGGGCGTGCCCTCTCTCTTTCAGCCTCTGGCCTCTGCTAGTGGCGCTTCTTGCGTGTCGCGGAGCTGCGGCGCGTCGTGCGCTTCGCCGTCGAGCGCCCCGCGGTCTTGCGGCGTGCCGTGGTCTTGCGGCCGCCGCGCTTCGCGGTGGCCTTCTTCGCGGTGCTTCGCTTCGCTGTGCTGCGCTTCGCGGTAGTACGTTTCGCGGTCGCCTTGCGTCGCGGGGTCGCGCGCTTGGCGGCGGTCTTGCGTCCGCTGGAGCTCGCTGTCGCCTTGCGACGGGTGGTGGTCTTGCGCCCGCTGGCGCTGGACGATGAGCCGCTCATCGGCGACGGCGGGGGCGGCGTGGGGCTCGATGGCAGCGGTGTGGGCCAGACCGAGCCGGGCTCTTTCTGTGCGGACCAATCGGTGCCTTGGTCTTCCTGCATGGTTCCTCCCCAAAAATCGGTGGAGCTGTCGGGTGATGCATATCGAATTCCGGTGATCATGGCAAGCGCGGAACTTCACGCGGGAGCGTTACGGAAGAAGACGGACGAAGACTTCGCTCGCCAACAGGCGACCTCGTGCCGTGAGCCGTGCGTGACGACCCGTCACCCGAACGAGGTGCGCCGGCTCGACCTCGCGTAAAGCGGTTCTCACACGGGTCGCCGCGGTGTCTCCGAAGCGCGCCGCGTAGCGGGCGAGGTCGAGGCCCGAATCGAGACGCAGCGCGAGCATCGCGTTCTCGCTCGATGGATCGGCGTCCGCGTCGATCGCCCGGGCGGTCCCGGATTCGACGCGCTCGATGTACCCGCGGAGGTCGACCGGGTTCGCGGAACGCGCGCCCGCCAGGTGCGTATGCGCCCCGGCGCCCACACCGAGCCAGTCGCGGTCGCGCCAGTACCCGAGGTTGTGGAGCGAACGCTTTCCGGGCCGCGCCCAGTTCGCGATCTCGTAATGGCGATACCCGGCGCGACCGAGCGAGCGCTCCGCGACCCGGTACATGCGGGCGATACCGGCGTCGTCGGGCTGGGCCGCGGCCGCGGCCAGGCGCCAGCGCTCGAGCACCGGCCAACCGCCGCCGGGCCAGTTCGGAATGGATCCCTCCGGGTCGAGCCGGAGCTCGAGCGGGTAACAGGAGACGTGGTCAGGCCTGAGGGCCGCGGCGACCTCGAGGTCGTGCTCCCAGGCGGCGATCGTCTGCCCCGGCCAGCCAAAGATGAGATCGAGGTTCACATCGAGACCCGCGTCGCGCGCCACGGTGACGGCGGAGGCGCTGTCCTCGGGCTGGTGGGTCCGCCCCAGGGCACGGAGCCCGCTGGCGTCGAAGCTCTGCGCGCCAAGCGAGAGCCGGGTGAGGCCGAGCGCCAGCCACGCGTCGAGCCGCGCCCGGTCGAGCGTCGCCGGGTTCGCCTCCAGCGTCACCTCGCGCGGACGGAGCACGAACGCGCCTCGCAGCGCCGAGCCGAGGGTCTCGATCTCGTCGGGTTCGAGCAGGCTCGGGGTCCCGCCGCCGAAGAAGAGGGTGCGCACGCGCGGGCGGTCGAGGATTTCCCCCTCGCGCGCGATCTCGCGCCCGAGTGCGTCGAGGTAGCGGCCGCGCAGCGCGGTCGTCGCCGGAGCCGTCGCGAAGTCGCAGTACGGGCAGCGCGATGCGCAGAACGGGATGTGGACGTACAGCCCGATCCCGCGCGTCATCGCGTCACCCCGAGCGGGTTCGGCAGCTCGGCCTCGGCCGAGAGCTCCGCCGTTCGGCCGAGGTCGATGAGCCACTCGCGCGACTCGTGCACGAAGGCGAGCAGGTGGCTCGGCTTCCAGTCGGTCTCGGCGACGATGCGCTCGTCGCCGAAGTCCGGAAGGAGCAGGACGTAGGCGGTTGCGCGGTCCACGAGGCGCGCGCCCGAGACGCCGAACCCGCCCATCCGTTCAGCGCCGCCCAGTGCCGCGATGACCGAAACGCGAAGCGGCGCGACGACCTCGGCCAGCCGCGCGTCCTCGCCCGTCGACTCGACACCCGCCGCGTGCTGGAGCGCCACCGCCGAGCGCGCCGCATAGAGCCCCTCGAGCAGACCACGCGTTTCGCGCGACAGCTTCTCCCACATCGCGGCCGCGTCGTTGTCCGACGCCGCGCGCAGGAACGTCGACGCGGCGAGCTGGGTCGGGTGCTCGAACTGGATCTTCGGACCCTTCACGTCTCGTCCCCGATGCGGAGCACCGCGAGGAAGGCCTCCTGCGGGATCTCGACCGATCCCACCATCTTCATGCGCTTCTTGCCTTCCTTCTGTTTCTCGAGCAGCTTCCGCTTGCGGGTGATATCCCCGCCGTAGCACTTGGCGAGCACGTCTTTGCGCTTTGCTTTCACGGTCTCGCTCGCGACGATCTTTCCGCCGATCGCCGCCTGGATCCGCACGTCGAACATCTGCTTCGGGATGAGGCCGCGCAGCTTGTTCACGAGCACGCGGCCCGTCTGCTGCGCGCGCCCGCGGTGCGTGATGATCGAGAGCGCGTCGACGATCGTGCCCGCGACGAGGATGTCGAGACGCACGAGATCCGCGGGACGGTACTCCGCGAACTCGTAGTCGAGCGACGCATATCCGCGCGAGCTCGACTTCAGCTGATCGTAGAAATCGACGATGACCTCGGACAGCGGCATGTCGTACTTCAGCATCGCGCGGGTCGGATCGACGTAGCTCATGTCGACGAGCGACGCGCGTTTGGTCTGCGCGAGCTCCATCACCGGACCGACGTAAGCGGTCGGGACGATCACCGTCACTTTCATCCACGGCTCGCGGATCTCGAGGATGGTCCCGGGGTCGGGCAGCAGCGCCGGGTTGTCGATCGCGACCTCCGTGCCCTTCTGCGTGATGACGCTGTACTCGACGGACGGTGACGTCGCGATGAGGTCGATGTCGTACTCGCGCTCGAGACGCTCCTGGATGATCTCGAGGTGCAGGAGGCCGAGGAAACCGCCGCGGAATCCGAAACCCAGCGCCTGCGAGGTCTCCGGCTCGTAGATCAGCGAAGCGTCGTTCAGGCGGAGCTTCTCCATCGCGTCCTTGAGGAGCGGGTAGTCCTGCGCGTTCGAGGGGTAGAAGCCGGCGAAGACCATCGGCTTCGCGGGCCGGTACCCCGGTAGCGGCTCTGTCGCCGGACGCGACGCGAGCGTGAGCGTGTCTCCGACGCGGCAATCCGCGACCGCCTTCAGGCCCGTCGCAACGTAGCCGGTCTCCCCCGTCTCCAACCGTGCGATCGGCTGTGGGTCGGGTCCGAACACGCCGAGCTCGAGCAGCTCGCTCTCCTTCTCCGTCGCGAAGAGCCGGATGCGGTCGTGATTGCTGAGCGAGCCGTCGACGACCCGAACGTGCGCGACCACGCCCTTGTACGCGTCGTAGTGCGAATCGAAGATCAGCGCGCGGAGGGGCGCGCCGACGTCGCCCACGGGCGGCGGCACGCGCTCGACGATCGCGTCGAGGAGCTCCGTCACGCCAGCCCCGGTCTTGCCCGAGACAAGAAGGATCTCGTCTTCGCGGAAGCCGAGCGTCGTGCGCAGCTCCTCGCGGATCAGCTCGAGGTCGATGTTGGGGAGGTCGATCTTGTTGATGACCGGGATCACCTCGAGGCCCTGCTCGACCGCGAGATAGGCGTTGGCGAGGGTCTGCGCTTCGATGCCCTGTGATGCGTCGACGAGCAGCACCGCGCCCTCGCAGGCCGCGAGCGAGCGGCTTACCTCGTAGGTGAAGTCGACGTGGCCGGGCGTGTCGATGAGGTTCAGCTCGTGCCCGCCCCACGTCATGCGGACGGCGCGCGCCTTGATAGTGATCCCGTGCTCGCGCTCGAGCTCCATCGAGTCGAGCATCTGATCGCGCATCTCGCGGAGCGGCACGGTCCCGGTCGTCTCCAAGAGGCGATCGGACAACGTCGTCTTGCCGTGGTCCACGTGCGCGATGACGCAGAAGTTTCGGATGCGGGCGAGCTCTGCCATCGCGCTAGAGACTAGGGGTCAGACGCGCGCGATCACCCTCCGCCGGTGGCTCCCTGGACGTCGCGCCGCTCGAACAGCCAAAAGGCGATGCCGCCGAGGATCAGCGTGTAGACCGCGAGGACGATGGCGGCGTGGGTCTGGTCTGGCAATGCGCCACCCGCGAGGCCACCCGCGCCGCCGACCCATCCCGAGATGTTCCGGACAAGGAAGAAATCGGCGACGTTCTGGAACCAGCTGAACAGGTTCGAGAAGAGCGCGACGATGAGCTGCTCCGCGAAGTAGTAGCCGAGTCCGATCGCCATACCGGCGGCCGACGAGCGCGCGAACACGGTCACGAAGGTCGTGAGGGCGAGATACGGAAGCGTCGAGCTCCACGCCTTCCAGAGCGCGATGCCGGCGTCGGACCAGGTCGCCGTCACCGCGCCATCCGGCGACGCGCCGGCGAGCGCGACCGCGATGAGGCTGCTGATCGCAACGGTCGCGAGCGTCGCGACGAGTCCCAAGAAGGCGATGACCGCGAGCGTGATGATCTTGGCAGTCAGGTAGGGCCACCGCCCGACACCCTGGGTGAGCACCGATCGCAGCGTCCCGGCGCCGTAGTCGATCCCGATGGCCGACGCCGTGAGGATCGCGATCAGGATCAGGGCAAGCGTCTGCACGATGCCAAGCGCCGTCGGCACGCTGCCCGGCAGCGTGAAGCCCTGGTACGCGCGCACCAGGCGGGCCGGCAGGGTCGCCTGCTGCTGGCGACACTGCGCTGCGAGCCCTGCGACGACCTGCGCGTCGAGGTCAGCCGGCACGCGTGCCGCGTCACCGGAGAGCAGGTCGTTGCAGGCGACGGTGCGTGGCGCCCTACCCTGCTGTTGCTGCAGCGACGCGGGCACGGTGAGCTCGCCGCCGGTCGTCTGAAGATTCCGGTACGAGAAGAACTGACCCCACACCGCGAGCTGCGCGAACAGGATCGCGAAGACGAGCAGGATCCAGAGCATCCAGCGCCGGCGCAGCTTGAACCACTCCCACAGCGACAGGTTCGCGACGTTCCCGATCACAGCTTCTCCTTGCCGGTCGCGGGATCGGTCCCGGTGATCTCCATGAAGAATTCCTCGAGCGAGCGGTGCACCGGCATGAGCTCGTTGATGTAGACCTCGCGCTGCGCGAGCGCCTTCGAGATTTCCCACGCGCGGGCCGGTGGCGCCGTGACCATGAGCCCGCCGTCCTCATGCTCGACGTGTTGCACCCAATTCATTTCGGCGAGCGCTGCGCGGGACTTCGCATCGTCGGTCGTGCGGAGGCGGAATCCGTCGTGCTGCCGGAGGAGCTCCTGGATCGAGCCCTGCACGATGAGCTTGCCGCGCGAAAGCACCGCGACGTTGTCGCATACGAGCTCCGTCTCGGCGAGCAGGTGGCTCGAGAGGACGACGGTCCGTCCCCCTTTACCGAGATCGCGAATGAGCTCGCGCACCTCGACGACACCCGCCGGGTCGAGGCCGTTGGTGGGTTCGTCCAAGAACATAAGCTCGGGGTCGCCCAGAAGCGCGCACGCGATCCCGAGGCGCTGCTTCATTCCGAGCGAATAGGTGGCGTACTTGCTGGCCGAGCGCTTTCCAAGATCGACGAGATCGAGAAGACGATCGACGTCGGCTGCCGTGCCGCGCCGCCCGATGCCCTGGAAGTACAGGAGATTCGCCCGCCCCGAAAGGTACGGATAGAACGTTGGCGTCTCGACCATCGCGCCGACTCGACGAAGGGTCGCCGGGTGACGGGCAGGATCGCCGAAGATCCGCGCGACTCCTGAGGTCGGGTGCACGAGACCGAGGAGCATGCCCATCGTCGTCGTCTTGCCGGAGCCGTTGGGACCCAGGAATCCAAAGACGCCGCCCCGCGGCACCCGAAGTGTCAGATGGTCCACGGCGGTCACCTCGCCGTACTGCTTTGTGAGGTCGGTCGTCTCGATGACGTTCTCGACGTTCGTCGTGGTCACACCGCTAACCCTATCCGCCATTCGCTAGCGATAACAATTCCACGTTCGGTCGCGGCGCGGAACCACCTAGGCAGGTGGCTATGGCCGCGATCGGCGCGCAAGCCGAGCGCGGACGACCGCAAGGATCTCCTGCAGCTCGCCGATCCGCAGGACATACGCCGCCGCTAGGTATACGGCTCCGCCAACGGCGGCCGCGAGGATCGTTTGCAGCGCCAGCACGAGCTTGGGCGGGTCGACGAAGAGATCGAACGGCAGGTTTGTGACGCGGATGAACCCGAACATCGCGACACCCATGAGAAGACTCGCGGAGAGCTGCTTGAGGGTTTCGACGCCGAGGCCGACCAGACGCAGGCGGGCGCGCGACGCGAGCAGGATGAACAGCAGCGCGGCTTCGATGAGCGTCGCGATCGAGTTCGCGAGCGCGAGGCCGTTGATCCCCATGAATGGCGCGAGGGAGACGCTGAGCACGACGTTCAAACCGATCGAAATGAGCGTGAGCGCGAGCGGCGTCTGCGTGTCACGCGAGGCGAAGTAGACGCGCGCGAGGATCTGTACGAGCGCGTGGCCGGCGAGGCCGAGCGAGTAGAAGAGGAAGGCGGCCTGCGTGAGCTCGCGTGCCTCGGGACCGAAGCTCCCGTACTGAAACAAGAGGTTCACGATCGGACGACGCAGCACGATCATCACGATCGCCGTCGGTAGCGTGAGGAACAGGATCCAGCGGATCGCCTGTTGGACGGTGTCGCGCATGCGGCCAACCTGGCCCAACGACGCGTAGTGCGACAGCGTCGGGAAGACCGCGGCGCTGATCGCGATCGAGAACACGCCGAGCGGCAGCAGCAGGAGCTGGTTCGCGTACACGAGCGCGGTGAGCGACCCCTCGGGCATGCCGACGGCGAGATAGGTATCCACGAAGAACACGATCTGCACGGCGCCCAGCGCGAGGGTGCGCGGGCCGGCCAGGCGCAGGACGTCGCGCACGCCCTGATGCGAGAGGTCCAGCGAGAACGAATAGCGGGTGCGGCGGAAGGTGAGCTCGGGTAGCTGGACGAGCCACATGATCAGCGCTCCGACGACCACGCCGATCGCGACCGCGTGAATGCCGAGGAACGGATACCCGAACTGCGTGAACAGGATGATCACCAGGTTGTAGACGAGCGGCGCGGTCGCACTCGAAAGGAACTGGCGATACGAGTTCAGGATGCCGGTCGTGAGCGACGAGAGCCCCATGAAGATGGGCGACAGCAGCATGATCCGAGTGAGGTCCACGGTGAGCGCGATCTGCTGCGGATCGTGAAACGGCGCGACGAAGGTCGGCACCACGTAGGGCGCCGCGATCCACATGACGATCGAGAACCCGATGAGCAGGATTAGGACAGCGTTCATCACGCTCGAGGCGACGTGCCAGGCCTCGTCCTCGCGCTCGCGCGCGAGATAGCTCGTGAAGACAGGGATGAACGCGGACGCGAGCGCGCCCGCGACCACCAGCCCGAAGATGGCGTCGGGGATCTTGAACGCCGCCCAGAACGCGTCGAGCTCGGGCGTCTCGCCGAAATGCGCCCCGATGACCGACAGGCGCAGCCAGCCGAGGACCCGGCTTGCGACGAGGGTGACGATCATGATCGCCGAGGCGCGCGCGATCGACATCGGCAACGAAATGATTTTGAGGCATCGGGTATCGTTCGCACCTATGCCAGCCAAGAAACGCAAGCGCTCCGCCCTCAAGCGGATCCGCCAGACCCAGCGTCGGACGTCGATGCGGACGATCGGCCGGTCCGCGGCCCGGACCGCCGTGCGCACTGCGCGCGACGCCATCAGCAAGGGTGGCGAGAAGGCCGGCGAGATGATCTCGGCCGCCGCGAGCGCGTTGGATAAGGCCGCCAAGCGCGGTTCTATTCACAAAAACAGCGCCCGTCGACGCCGGAGCCGGATCGCCAAAGCCGCAACGAAGGCGAAAAAGAAGACCTAGCTTCGCGGAGGGGATGAGGCTCCCCAGAACCGCCGCGCGAGCGGCTGATGGCCTCTACCAAGACGACATTGGTGGAGGTAGGCATGGACACCCTCGCAGTGGCGACCATCCTCGCGGCCCTCGTTCTCCTGGCGTCTATGGCCAGCGTCGAGCTGGGGATCTCGGTGGCGATCATCGAGATCGCGCTCGGAGTCTTTGCCGGCAACGTCCTCGGGATCACCAGCACGCCCTGGATCGACTTCCTCGCCGCCTTCGCCGGGATCCTCCTCACCTTCCTCGCGGGCGCGGAGGTCGATCCCGGCCTGTTCCGTCAGCGCTTTCGCGAGTCCGTGGTCATCGGCGGGCTCTCCTTCGTTATCCCATTCGTCGCCGCGGGACTTTTCGCCTACTTCGTCGCCGGCTGGGACCTGCGGCAGTCCGAGATCGCGGGGATCGCCCTGTCGACCACGTCGCTCGCGGTCGTGTACGCCGTCCTCGTCGAGACGGGCCTCACGAACACCGAGATCGGTAAGGTCATCATGGCCGCGACCTTCGTCACCGATCTCGGGACCGCCACGGCGCTGTCGGTCTTGTTCATCCAGCCGACGCCGTTCCTCGCGTTGTTCGTCGCGGTCTCGGTCGTCGTGATCGTCGGGATGCTGGTCCTGCAACCCTGGTTCTTCCGCCGCTACGGCGACCGGGTCATCGAGCCAGAGATCAAAGGAGCCTTCGTCGTGCTCTTCCTGCTGATGTGGACCGCGGACCTCGCGAAGAGCCAGGCCGTGCTGCCCGCGTTCCTGCTCGGCCTTGCGGTCGCCCGCGTTTTTCAAAGGCACCGCGAGCAGCAGAAGCGCTTCCGCGTCGTCGCCTTCTCCTTGCTCACGCCGTTCTTCTTCCTCAAAGGAGGCATGAACGTGAGCCTCGGCGCCCTCGCGGGGTCGTTGCCACTGCTGGGAGCGTTATTCGTTGTGAAGATCGCCGCGAAGTTCATCGGCGTGTACCCGGCGTCGTTGCGCTGGCTACGCCCACACGCGACCTACACGACCCTGCTCATGAGCACGGGCCTGACGTTCGGAACGATCTCGTCGCTCTACGGCCTGAACGCCGGGATCATCGACCGCACGCAATTTTCGGTCCTGATCACGACCGTGATCCTCTCCGCGATCGTGCCCACTTTCCTGGCGCAGCGCTTCTTCTCGCCACCCGTGAGTCGACTCACGACCGAGCAACGAGAATCCATCGAGGACGAGGAGTTCGAGCCCGGGATTGGCTAGTCGAGAGGCCGCGCGGGTGGCACGGCGTAGGGGATTGCTCGCGGAGCGCGGGTGCCCCGGGGACCCGGTAACGCGACCGCGAAGCGGTCGCGGGCTACCGGGGAGGGTGCGCGGAGCGAGCGATCCCCGTAGCCGGGACAGGACCCGCGCGGCCGGTCGGAGTTAGCCGCTAGATCGGAACGAAATAGGTCTCGCAGGCGAGCTCGACGAGCTCGGGCGTGAGCTCCGCCGGCTTGAGAAGGAACCGCGAAGCAGCACCGAGGTGCTGCATGAGATCCCGAGGGTGGCACGAGCGGAGCGGGATGTTGCGCTCGCGCGCGTAGGCGGCGATCCACTCCGCAGCCTTTGGGTAGAACGTGATCTTCTGCGTCTCGCAGACGCGCCGCAGGATCTCCGAGAACTCCTGCTCCGTCGGCGGCTTGACCTCGATCTTGTATTGGATCCGCCGCAGGAACGCTTCATCCACCAGCGAAGAGGGCGTGCGGTTCGTCGCGAAGACCAGGAGCACGTCGAATGGCACCTCGATCTTGCGACCATCGGACAGCGTGAGGAAGTCGACGTCGCGATCGAGCGGCACGATCCACCGGTTGAGGAGCATCTCTGGCGAGGCGCGCTGGCGGCCGAAGTCGTCGATGAGGAGCACGCCGCCGCTCGCCTTCATCTGGAACGGCGCCTCGTGCACCTTCGAGTTCGGGTCGAACGTCAGGTCGAGGTCCTCGAGCGTCAGCTCGCCGCCGACCTCTACGAATGGCCGCGCGACCGGGACCCAGCGGCGATCGAACCGCGCGTCGAGTGCGACGAGCGGACGGTGCCGCGACGGGTCGAAGACGCGGATGATCTGCTGGCCGACGAGGATCGCGTACGGAAGGACGATGCTGCCGCGGAGCATGGTGGCGAGCGTCTCCGCGATCGAAGACTTCCCGGTGCCGGGGGGCCCAAAGAGAAAGATCGAGCGCCCGCTGTTGATCGCGGGGCCAAGCTGCCGAAGCGTCTTTTCAGGAAGGACGAGGTGCTGGAGCGACTTGCGGATCTCGTCGAACGTGACCTGCATGCTCCCGATGGACTGCGCACGCACGCGATTCACGTACGCGGGGAGCGGGACCGGAGCCGCACCGACGTAGCCGTTCTTGGCGAACGCCTCGCGCG
Source organism: Candidatus Limnocylindria bacterium (assembly GCA_036570125.1). GTDB lineage: Bacteria > Chloroflexota > Limnocylindria > P2-11E > P2-11E > 3-1-20CM-2-70-9. The sequence continues at coordinate 14,141 of DATCPK010000182.1, read as the reverse complement.
CGCGCTCCTGTCCTTTTGCCGAGATGACGTAGATGTAGGTGGCGGCAGCCGTGCCCGAGCTTCCCTTGACCTCAACGAGATGCTCGGTCTTCAGGAACTCCAAAATGCCGAGGAGGATCTTGGGAAGCGGAAGGCAGATCACGTCGGCGAGGTCCGCCGCGGTGGCCTGGCCCTTCTGGTACAGGATCTTGAGGACGAGATCGGAGATGAACGCCTGGGTGAGACCGGTCTCCTCGATCGCGACCGGGGCGATCGGGGCGGGAGCTTCCGCGGATGATGTCGCGGCCGGCTGTGCCATTTGGGGCACGCGCTCCAGTAATGCCATCTTTTCAACACTCCCGCTCGTCTGTTTAGGCTTCGCCGGAGTTTAGGGGCGGCGAGTGTCCCCTCTATGGGGGAAATCGTTTCAATCAGTAACCGGTGATGCGGTGACCACGAGACGGCCCACTATCATTGGCCCCACAAGGCCTAATCCACCAGGAGCGGGGAAACCACCACCGGGGCGAAACCTGCGCACGCAGGAAGGGCGCTAAGCGCGCCGCCCGAGCCCGTCAGCTAACCCCGCAGGCTCCGCGTGATTCACGGCGGAGGTCTCGCAATGCTCGGAATCCTCGATCGGCTCTTCTACTACCAGTGCGCGTGCTGCGACAAAACTGTTCCGTTCGGGCGTTACATGGACGGCGCGTACTACTGCCTCGAATGCTCTCGCGGCGAGCACCGCCACGCCGGCTGGGGCACCAAAGCAGCCTAGGCCGCAGCGCCTTCCTTTGAGACCGTTCCCGCCGACCCGTCGACCGTGACGCGCTCGCCCGTCGCGATGCGACCGGTGGCGTCGGGCACACCGACGACGGCGGGGATCCCGTACTCGCGGGCGACGACGGCGCCGTGCGACATCATCCCGCCCATCTCCATGACGAGCGCGCCTGCGGTCAGAAAGAGCGGCGTCCATCCCGGATCCGTCGATGGAGCGACGAGCACCTCACCAGGTTCGAGCCGGGCGCCGACCGGCGAAAGGATCACGCGGGCGATCCCACTCGCGGTGCCTGGAGACGCCGGCGTCCCGCGAATTCCGCCGTCGGTCGCTGCGGGCAGCTCGCTCTCCACGTCCGTTCCATCGGAGAGCAGGACGCGCGGGATGTGACGACGGCCCTGTTCGCGGCGATAGACCTCGCGTCGCTCCGCGACCGTCGTGCGCAGATCCTCGCCGGCGATCGCGCGGCGAAGATCCGGCAGCGTGAGAAAGAAGACGTCATCGGCGTTGTCGAGCAGTCCCTTGTCCGCGAGCTCCGCGCCAACCGGTGCGATGAGCGCGTGGCCCAACGCGAAGACCCGCATGATCTGGAACTTCGGCTGCTCGCGCAGTCCGCTGAGAAGTCGCACGCGTCCGAGAAGAAACCGAAGCATCAGGCGACGCGGTCCGTGCAGGCGCGAGGCGAGCGTCTTCACCATCGCTTCGGCCTCGCGCGCGCCGCGCGCGAATTGCACGTCGGGCGGGGTGGCCTCGTCGCCAAGGCGTAGGTAGTTGGCGATCGCACCGAGGAGGTGCGCCGGATCCTCCGACCACCGTTTGACGCCGAGATCGATCTCGGCGATCGCGCGGTGCCCGTAGCGCTCGAGGAAGCTCACCATCTCGCGTTGAAGCAGCGGCGGGAGCGTGCCCGCGCGGTATTGGGCGGAGAGGTCCGCGGGACTTCGCGCACTGAGCGCTTCGCGCGAAGCGGGATCGTCGCGCGCGGCACGCGCGATGTTCCAGAGCGCCAGATCCATCTCGGTCGTCGGGTTGTAGGGAAGACCGCGCAGCACGGTCTGTAATTCGCCTGGTTTCGCGTGACTTCCGAGGAGACGATTCGCGAGGGCATAGCTCGCTAGCCCCGGGATGACCATGCCGGCCATCCGCGGAAAGTGTTTCGGCGGGAAGTTGAGGATGAGATCCTCGTATGCGTCGATCCGCTCGGCGGATTTCTCCGGGATGCGCACGTCGGCGAGGGCGCGATCGAGCTCACCCAGGAGTCGCTTTCGCGTCGCGTCAGGCCGGAGCATCGCGCGGAGCGCGCTCTGCGGTGCACCGGTATGGAGCGCCGCGCCGATCACTCGGAAGCGGGATCCTGACTTCGATCCACGCGGGCGCAACCGCGGATCCCCGAGCAGCTTCACGAAGATGGCCTGGCTCCGGAACTCCATCGCACTCATGACACGCCCCGGCAGCTCTCGACCGAAGGGGTTGCGGAGCACCGGCGTCATGTCGATGAACACCCGCATCGCCGACTCGGCGTAGAGCGAAGCGCCGACCGCGGGATCGCGCACCGGACGTCCGATCGCCGCGGCGATGCCCGAGCTCAAAAGGCGGAACGTCTGGAGGCCCATCGGCGTGAATGGATCGAACACGCCCTGCGCGACGTTCGCGGAGAAATACACGCGCAGGTCGTCCTCGTTCTGCGGCGCGGTCGCTGGGATCGGATACAGCGTGGTGATGTCGCGCGACTGCACGATCCAGAGCTTCCCCGCCCCGTCGATGGCCCACTCGATGTCCTGTGGGCGACCGAAGTGCGCCTCGATACGCGCGCCGACCGCGGCGAGGTCGCGCAGCTGCCCGTCGTTCAGGATGTCGCCGCGGCGTTCGAGCACCTCGCCGGAGCGCGTCTCGACCACGAAGTGGTCGGGATTCACCGCGCCGGATACGAGCTGCTCACCGAGTCCGCGCACCGCCTCGATCGCGGCGCGTCGGCGACGCCCGGTGATCGGGTCCGCGGTGAAGAGAACGCCCGCGCTCTCAGCGTCGACCATCCGCTGCACGACCACCGCGAGGCGTAGGCCGCGCGCGGGGACATCGTGCGTCCGCCGGTACGCGACGGCGCGGTCGTTCCAGAGCGACGCCCAGCACTTGCGCACCGCGTCGAGGACGGCATCGTCGCCGGCAACCCCGAGGATCGTGTCCTGCTGGCCCGCGAAGCTCGCATCGGGCAGGTCTTCGGCCGTCGCGGACGAGCGGACCGCGACCGTGGGCGAGCCGAGCGCGCGGTATGCCTCGCGGACCGCGTCGGCGATCCCTGCCGGAACGGGCGACGCGGCGAGACGCACGCGCGCCGTCGCCGGATTTTCTCCGGTCACGCCGGCGGCTTCGGCCCCGAGGGCGTATGCGGCCGTCGTGATCACGAAACCGTCCGGCACGGGGAAGCCGGAGCGCCGCAGCTCGCCGAGGTTGGCGCCCTTGCCGCCGGCTTCGGGCAGATCGGCGGCGGTCAGCTCATCGAGCGACCGGACCAGCACGCGGTGATGCTAGGCGCGTCGGTAGCGCGGGAACGCGGCGCGTCCGGGATATCGGGCGGCGCCACCGAGCTCGCGCTCGATCTCCATCAGACGGTTGTACTTGGCGACGCGATCGGTGCGTGAGAGCGAGCCGGTCTTGATCTGGCCCGTGTCGAGTGCGACGACGAGGTCGGCAATGGTCGTGTCCTCCGTCTCGCCGGACCGGTGCGAGATCACCGACGCGAATCCGGCGCGCTTGGCGAGGGCGACGGCATCGATGGTCTCGGTCAGCGTGCCGATCTGGTTGACCTTGATCAGGATCGCGTTTGCCGCCTTCTCCTTGATCCCTCGCTCGAGACGGCTGACGCTTGTCACGAAGAGATCGTCGCCAACGAGCTGCATCCGGTCGCCGAGCTCCGCGGTCAGCTTCTTCCACCCGTCCCAGTCGTCCTCCGCGAGGCCGTCCTCGATCGAGACGATCGGGTAGCGCTTGGCCCAGTCCGCGTAGAGCGCGACCATGCCCTTCGAGTCGAGCGAGCGCTGCTCGCGGGCGAGCGCGTAGTCGCCGTCGCGATAGAGCTCGGTCGCCGCGGGGTCGAGCGCGATCGCCGCGTCCTCACCTGCGCGATAGCCCGCGCGCTCGATGGCGATGAGCATGAGCTCGAGAGGCTGCTCGTTCGTGGTCAGCCCCGACGGCGCGAAACCGCCTTCGTCGCCCACACCGGTCGACATCCCGCGCGCGTGCAACACGTCCTTGAGCTCGTGGAAGATCTCCGAGCCCATGCGAATCGCCTCGCTGAACGTGCGCGCGCCGATCGGCACCACCATGAACTCCTGCATGTCCGCGGAATCCGTCGCGTGCTTGCCGCCGTTCAGGATGTTCATGAGCGGGACCGGCAGGGTCGTGGCGGGACCGGTCGCGAGATGCCGGTACAGCGGCACGCCGTTCGCGACGGCCGCCGCGCGCGCCGCCGCCAGCGAAACACCGAGGATCGCGTTCGCGCCCAGCTTCGCCTTGTTCGGCGTGCCATCGAGCGCGATCAACGCCTCGTCGAGTCCCCGCTGGTCCATCGCGTCTCTGCCCTTGATCGCCGGCGCGATCGTCTGCTCGACGTTCTCGACCGCCCTTCGCACGCCTTTGCCGCGATAGCGCTTTTTGTCGCCGTCGCGCAGCTCGACCGCTTCGTGCGCGCCCGTCGACGCACCCGACGGGACCATCGCGGTCGCGTGGGCGCCGCCGGCGAGCGTGATGTCGACGGCGATCGTCGGATCGCCGCGCGAATCGAGAATCTCGCGCGCCGTGAGCGACGCGATCTTCGTGTCGCTCATCGGTCGGGGATCGCCGCCACACCGGGCAGGGTCTTGCCTTCGATGAGCTCGAGCGATGCGCCGCCTCCGGTGGAAACGTGTGTCATCTTGTCGGCGAGGCCCGCTTCCTCGACCGCCTGGACGGATTCGCCACCCCCGACCACTGTGGTCGCTTTGCTCTCGGCCATCAGCTCGGCGATACGGCGCGTCCCGTTCGCAAACGCCGGAACCTCGAACACGCCGACGGGCCCGTTCCAGAAGATCGTCTTCGCGCTTCGTATGACGCTCGCGTAGCGCTCGATGGTGCGCGGACCGATGTCGACGATCGCGAGATGGCTCGGGACATCGTCGACGTCGTACGTCGCGGCGCCGGACGCCCCGTCGGCATCCGCGGATGGTGCCGCGATCACATCGACCGGGAGAAGGAGCTCCTTGCCGTTCCCTTCGACGTCGTCGGTGACGAGCCGCGCCTCGCTGACCTTGTCGGGCTCGGCGAGGGACCGCCCGATGGGCCGGCCCATCGCGAGAAGGAACGTGTTGGCCATGCCGCCGCCGATCGCGAGCGTGTCGACACGCGGAACGAGCGATCGCAGGACGTCCATCTTCGTGCTCACTTTGGCACCGCCGATGATCGCGACGAAAGGATGTGCTGGCTTATCGAGTATTCCGCCAAGCGCGACGAGCTCCTTCTCGAGGAGCAGCCCCGCGTACGCCGAGAGCAGGTGCGCGACGCCTTCGGTCGACGCGTGCGCGCGATGCGCGGTGCCGAACGCGTCGTTCACGTAAAGGTCGAAACCGGCGGCGAGCTTCTTCGCGAACGCCGGATCGTTCTTCTCTTCCTCGGGATGGAAGCGCACGTTCTCGAGCATCACGACGTCGCCGGGCTTCAGCGCGCGGACCGCCTTCTCGACCTCGGGACCGATCGATTCGTCCAGGAGACGCACCGGCTTTTCGATGAGCTCGGCGAGACGTTTCGCGACCGGCGCGAGCGAGAGCCTGGGGTCGCGGCCTTTCGGGCGTCCCAGGTGCGAAACAAGTCCGAGAGCGGCGCCCGCCTTGAGAAGCGCGTTCAGCGTGGGCAGCGCCGCGCGGATCCGCGTGTCGTCTGCGACCTTGCCACCGACCAGCGGCACGTTGAAGTCGACGCGCACGAGCACGCGCTTGCCGCGCGGGTCCACGTCCCGCACCGTCCGCTTGTCGAAGCTCACGCGGGTGCTAGCGGCCAGCGGCGACCGGGACGCGCATCTTCGAGGCGACGAACTCGGTGATGTCGGCGAGGCGGCACGCGTAACCCCACTCGTTGTCGTACCAGGAAATGATCTTGACCATGTTGCCGAGGACGATCGTGTCCATCGCGCTGACGATCGTCGAATGCGCGTCGCCCTTGAGATCGCTCGAGACGAGCGGCTCCTCGGTGTAATCCATGATGCCCTTGAGCGATCCCTCCGACGCGCGCTTGAACGCGGCGTTCACCTCTTCCTTGGTGACCTCGCGCTTCAGCGTGGCCGTGAAGTCGACCACCGAGACGGTCGGCGTCGGGACGCGGAAGGCCATGCCGGTGAAGCGCCCCTTCAGTTCGGGGATGACGAGTGTGACTGCGCGCGCCGCGCCGGTCTCAGAAGGCACGATGTTCTCCGAGGCCGCGCGCGCATCGCGTGGATCGTTCGCGACGGTGTCGAGCAGACGCTGGCTCAGCGTTTTCGAGTGGATCGTGGTGAGGAAGCCCTTCTCGATGCCGAACTCGTCGTTCAGGACCTTCGCCACGGGAGCGAGGCCGTTCGTCGTGCAGGAGGCGTTCGAGATGATGTGGTGCTTCTCGGGATCGAACTCCTTCTCGTTCACCCCGAGCACGATCGTCTTGTCCTCGTTCTTGGCGGGCGCGGAAATGATGACGTACTTCGCACCCGCGTCGATGTGCGCCTTCGCCTTCGTCGCGTCGGTGAAGAACCCGGTCGACTCGACGACGATGTCGACCTGGAGGTCCTTCCACGGAAGCTTGGCGGGGTCGCGCTCCTGGAGGACCTTGATGGTGCGCCCGTCGATGACGAGCGAGTCCGTGGTAGCCGAGACATCGCCCTTGAACTTGCCGTAGTTGGAATCATGTTTGAAGAGATGGGCGTTCATCTTGGGGTCGGCGAGGTCGTTGAGCGCGACGATCTCGATCTCCGGATGGCGTTCGAGCGAGGCCTTCAGGAACTGACGGCCGATCCGACCGAACCCATTGATCGCGACACGAGCTTTCATTTGATGCCTCCCCAGGGGTACGGGCCCCTCACGGGGCGGGGCCCGATGAGTCAAGACTAGAGGAACCACTCACCCCGGCCCGCGAGCCGCTCGCGCACGCTGATCACCGCACCCAGCATGCCGACGTCGCGGCCCAGTGCGGCGGGCACCACGCGGACCGCATCCGCCGCGACGCGGAAGGCGCGTGCGTCAATCGCGCGACGCATCGGCTCGAGCGTGTGCCCGGGTTCGTGCTCGGCGACGGAGCCGCCGACGACGATGAGCGCCGGATTCAGTCCATTCACGAGCGAGATCGCGAGATTGCCGAGCGCCGCCTCCGCGCGCTCGATGATCGCGACCGCTTTCGGGTCGCCCGACGCGGCGGCCGCGTAGACGCGCGCCGCATCGTCGACCCCGTATGCCTCCGCGAGAAATCGCCCGGCCGCGAGCGACTCCACGCAGCCGTAGCTGCCGCAGCCGCAGCGCGGTCCGTCGAGCGCGACCGGCCAGTGGCCGATCTCGCCCGCGATGTTGCTGACGCCGCGGAGCATCCGGCCGCCGCTGATCAGAGCGCCGCCGATCCCGGTCGAGATCGTGACGTATACGAAATCACGCACGCCCTTCGCGGCGCCGGCAAGACCCTCCCCGATCGCCGCCATCACCGTGTCGCGGTCCAGAAAAACGGATTCGATGCCGAGCGCCTTGGCGACGCCTTGCGCCAGATGCACGTTCATGAAGCCATTGATGTTCGGCGCGTCGTAGACGATCCCGGAGATGTGGTTGAGCGGACCGGGCGCCGAGCAAGCCGCGCCCGCAAGCTCGCGAGGTGAGGTGCCCATCGTGGCAAGCGCCGCTCGAGCGCTCTCGGCGATCGCGGTGATGACGTCCTCGGCGCCCGTGCGTGGCGTCGGGCGCTCGTCGCGCGCGATTATCCGCGGGATCGGCTGCTCGTCACGCGCGATGACGCTGCGGATGTTCGAGGCGCCGAGATCGATGCCTAGATAGAGGCTCAGACCTTCGGGAGCTTGCCGGCGAGCTCCGGCGACTGCAGCGCGGTCGCGTCACCGCCGAACACCTGCTGCTGCGCCGCTTTGTACCCCTTCTTCGCTTTGTCCTTGCCGAACGCGCGCTCCGCGTCGTCGTAGATCTGTCGCACGAGCGTCGCGAGGTACGGAACGGCCTGCCCCTCGTCGAATCCCTCGCGCTCGAGCGCGGCCGCATCGATGAGGTCGTCGACGACGGGCAGCGGTCGATCGATCGGGTCGGCCTGCTCGTCGACGCGCATGAGGAGATTCGCGAGACGCGTCTCGATCTTTCCCTTGCCGTAGCCGCCGCTGTTGTATTCCATGAGCAGCGCGTTCGAAAGGGACGCGAGCTTTCCGATCTTGCTCGCACCCGACGATGCCGGCGCGATATTCGCGATCGGCGTGGGTGGCGGCTCCTCTTTGCGGAAGCGACTCAGGAACCCGCCCGCCTTCTTCTTTTCCTTCTCGGCCGCGGCGTCGGCAGCCGCAGGCTCCTGCGGCGGGGGCGCCCATTCGTCGGTCCGCGCGGGCGCCGCGTTCTTGGCGGGCGACTCCTGCTGCGTCGCCGGCGCTCCCCACGGATTGGGGTTCGGTTGGGTCTCTTTGGGTTTCGCGGTCGGCGCCCACTCGTTCGCGGGCGCTTCCTTAGATGCCGGGGGCGCCGTCATCCACGATTCGGCGGGCGCGCCTGAGGTCGGCGCACTCTGCGCGGGCGCGCCACCACCGGGGGCACGCCACCAATCGTTTTCCTTCGGCTTCGCTTCCTGGGCTTGCGATGAAGGCGCCGGTCGAGCGGGCGCGTTCGCGGCGGGGCCCGGCGCGAAGAGACCTGACAGCGACGACAGCCGGTCGTCGACCGCGGGCGGCACCTCGACCCCGGGAGCAGGCGCGGACGGTTCCGGCGCTGGGCCGAATCCGTCCATGCGCTGCGCGATCTCAGCCTGGAGGTCTTCCTGAGGCACCTCTGGCGCGGGCGGCTCGGGCTCCTTCGCAGTCCAGTCCGGGGCGCTGGTCGACCAGTCTTGTGCGGGCTGCGCACGTTCTTCTTTCGCGGGCTCGGACTCGCCCGAGGGCTGTGCAGACCCCCCGCCCGACCATTCCTGAGTCGGCGCCGCCGCTTCTTCGCGTCCGGGCGGTGGCGACCAGACCTCGGCCTGCGGCGCGGGCTCGGGCTCGGGCGGCGCGATCGGCTCGGGCGCGGAGTAGGCGGGAGGAGCCTCCGCGGCCTTTTTGTCGGGGGCCGGCAGCGCCTCGATCACTCCGTCCTTCACCAGGCCGGAGAGAAGGCTCAGGGTCTGCATTTTCCCAAGGCGGAGCTGCTCGGCGATCGCCGCGACGTCCCGCTCGCCGTTCACGGCGAGGAGGGCGCGCCAACGGTCGGGTGTGAACGTGACGGCGCCCTGATCGGCGGCCTTCTCCGACAAGCGGAAGCGCATGCGGTCGTCGGGGACCTGGGTGCGGATATCCGAGATGCGATCGCGCGCCTCGGCGGCGCGCTTCAGAAGCGAGACGAGATCCCCGCCTTCGAGGTTCGCGTCCGGCGCGGATTCCCAGGGCGTGAACTCGAATTCGGCCTGCGAGATCGCGAAGATGGCGCCGAGAGCGTTTTCGCCCCCTTCGCCGTCCATGACCGCGGCGACGAGACGGCCGCTGGCGAATCCGAGCGCGCCGACTTTCGAATCGCCGCGTACCTGAAGCTCCCCTGTCTTCGATGTACCCGCGAGGAGACCTATGACCGATTCGAGCGGAAAGTCGCTCGTGGAACCCCGAAGGGTCACCGCAACGCTGCCTCGGTCTGCTTATCGAAGACGTGGAGCTTCTTGAGATTCAGCCCCACTCGCAGGGTCTGGCCGGGCTTGGTCTGCGTCAGCGTCCCGACCCGCGCGACGAAGTTCGTCGTGCCGGCCGTCAGAAGGAGCTGGAGCTCGTTGCCGAGGAATTCAACGACCTCGACTTTCGCGTCGATCGGGAGCTGCCCGTCCTGCCGTTCGGTCGCCATGTCCTTGATGTCCTCGGGTCGGATGCCGAGGATCACGTCGCGACCCACCGCCTCCGCCGCCTTGCCGCTGAGCGGCGCCTTGAAGAACCCCGCGTCGGCGACGACCTGACCGTCCGATCCGGTCACCTTCGCAGGGAAGAAGTTCATCGACGGCGAGCCGATGAACCCCGCAACGAACAGGTTCGCCGGGCGCTCGTGCAGCGTCTCGGGCGTGTCGAGCTGCTGCAGCTTGCCGTCGTTCATAACGGCAATGCGATCGCCCATCGTCATTGCTTCGACCTGGTCGTGCGTCACGTAGATCGTGGTGCGGCGGATCCGCTGGTGCAGCTGCTGGAGCATCGCGCGCGTCTGGATGCGCAGCTTCGCGTCAAGGTTCGAGAGCGGTTCGTCCATGAGGAAGACGGAGGGCTCGCGCGCGATCGCGCGGCCGACGGCGACCCTCTGCCGCTGCCCACCGGAGAGCTCTTTCGGCTTGCGCTTGAGCAGCTGGCCGATGCCGAGCATCTTGGCGGTGTCGTTCACGCGCCGCTCGATCTCCGGCTTGGGCATGCCGCGCAGCTTCAGACCGAACGCGATGTTGTCGTAGACGCTCATGTGCGGATAGAGGGCGTAGTTCTGGAAGACCATCGCAATGTCGCGGTCCTTAGGCGGAACGTCGTTCACCACACGCTCGCCGATGCGGATGTCCCCGGTCGTCTGCTCTTCGAGGCCAGCGAGCATCCGGAGCGCGGTCGTCTTGCCGCAACCGGACGGTCCGACCAGCACGAGGAACTCCGAATCGCGGACCGCGAGGTTCAGGTCGTTCACTGCGACGAAGTCGCCGAACCGCTTGGTGACGTGGTCATAAGTGACGGTCGCCATCTCGCCGCAAGTATGTCGCAGACGTCGCGGCGGGGCATTCGCAGCCCTTCCGGGGCCCGGCTGCGCGCCTGTCGGTCAGTCTGCGGCCCTCCCCCGCTAGCGCATCGGCAGGTCGGTGAGGAACGTGGCGTCGGCCGACCGGTTCAGGAAGGAGGCCGGGGTCATGGGATCGGGATCGCCTCGGAGTGCTCGCTCGAGGGCCGCCCGTTTGGCTTCGCCTCGCGCCACGAGGAGAACGCAGCGGGCCGCGATCAAACGCCGGAGACCGGTCGTGATCGCGCTGCGAGGCACCTCCTCGCGCGAGCCCCAGTAGCGGACCGCGCTCTCAATGCTCTCCTCAGTCACCTCCAGCACGTGAGCGTCGGAGTCCGGATCCGCCGGGGGCTCGTTGAACGCGACATGTCCGTTCGGACCGAGTCCGAGGATCGCGAGGTCGTACCCGCCCGCGAGATCCAGGGCGCGGTCGTACTCGCGGCACGCCGCCACGGGATCGCTCGCCTCGCCGCGGAGCCGCGTGATGGAGTGCTCGGGAATCCGGAGCGGACCGATGACGTCGCGCATGAGCCACCCGTAGAGGGACCGCCGATCGTCGAGCGGGATCCCGAGATAGCCGTCGAGCTCGAAGACTCGCACTCGAGAGAAATCGATCTCGCGTCGCTCGACCCGCTCCGCGAGCGCGCGGTAGATCGGCTTAGCCGATCCACCGGTCGCGAAGGTCACGACCGCGTTCGGCACCGCCCGCACGACCTCGCAGACCAGATCGGCACCGGCCGCGGCCAAGGATGGTTCGTCGGACATCGCGCGAAGCTTTGCGGCCATCAGGGCAGAAGCCGCGTGGCCGGAATGCCCGGCGCGATGCGGTATGGCGCGGACAGATCGACGCGGATCGCGTCCTCGGCGGAGAGCGCGTCGGCGGTGTGGAGGCGGGCCAGGACGCGCAAGCGATAGGCGACCGCGCCCGGCGGCGGATCGAGCGCGACCTCCAATGTTGTCGTCTCGCCGGCGCGCACGTAGCGCGCGTCGGTGAGCGCGAACTCGCGCGGCCTTCCGGTCGCCTTGTCGTACCAGGCGACCCGGATGAACGCTTCGCGGATCAGAGGGTCGGAGACCTCGAACGTCGCGTGCACTGCCGTGCGCTCCTCGGGCACGGGGGTAAGCGCGCTCTCGATTCCCCACGCTCGACCACCCGGGACACCGACGACGAGCTCGGGGCCATCGGCGCCGAACGATCCGCGCGGCGTCGTCCGGCGATATGGAGGTCCGCCGTCGGCGCTCGCGGCAACGGCGAGAGCGGCGGCGATGCCGATCGCGCAGAGAAGACTCGTGACGACCTTTGACACGCGCGAAACCTTAGACGGCGGACGACGCCGTGTCTGTCCTCAATTCGTGCGAAGACGTCGCATATTCGTGCGGGAGCCGTCGCATATTCGTGCGCACGGCCGTCACCCCAGCTGCACGACCCACGTCCCGATCTCGTAGGGCTGAAGCGTCACCCGCGCGACGTCCCCCTCTACCTCGAGTGGAGCGGCGGTACGGATCACGTCGAGTCCGGTGTTGCCGAGGCCGAGATCGCCCTCACGCATGTCGACCGGACGTGAGTCGCGGATCGCCCGGTCGAAGCGGAGCCCGCCCGAGACCTCCTCGCGCTGCGGGTTCGCGATCCTCACGATCAGCCCGCCGTCCGGCCCGGCCCGAAGCGCGCTGAGAACGAGTGGTGCGTCTTCGGTGAATGAAACGAAGCACCGGGAACGGCCGTCGCCCAGGATCACGAGCGGCGGCAACAGCCACTCGCTGATAGACCGAGCGGCGCGCGTGATATCCGTCTGCTCGTCAAGCGGGACCACCGCGTAGCGGTAGGTGCGCGAACCGATGCACTGCGCCGACGGCGTGGCCAGCTCCGGCCCGGCATGTCCCTTCCGCTCGGGGAGATCGCCACGCGAAAGGAACCCGACGGCCCGCAGCAGCGTGATGGCGATCGTGCCGCCGTCATGGAGGACCGAGTACTCGCGCAGTCCGTCGACCCCAACGGCGAGGCCTTTCGTCGCGCCCTTCACCGCGACGAAGTCGTGGACGCATGCCTCCGACGTGGGCGGCTCGATCCAGCGTTTGCGCACCTCGAAGCGATTCGACCGCTCGAGGAGCGCGAAGGCGGCGCCGCTCTGATGCGTGAGCGCCCGGGTGCCGGTCTCGCATAGGACGCGCAGGCGATGGTCGCTGGCGCGGTTGTCCACCTCGAGGGTCACGTCGACACGCGTCTGGCCCGCGTCCAGCGAGATCTCCACGCGGACCGGACAGTCCACGAGCTCGGGGGATCGCGCGAGGCGATCGTCGCGAAGGCGCGCGGGTAAACGAAGGACGAGCTCGACCGTCACGGTCGCGCGGTCCCCCTTCACGGATGTCGCGCGCGTGCCGGGGATGCCCTCTGACCCGACGGTCGGCCCGGCATACGAGTACGTGTACTCGTCGCCGCGGTCACCCTCGGAGATGAGCCGATTCTGGCGCGCGCCGCGCTCGCCGGATCTCGTGTCGACGACGAAGAAGCTCCCGTCGGCCTCGACCTCCACGCGGAGGAGACCGTTCTCGATCGCCGACTCGCCATCGGCCCTGACCTGGGATTCGCCGGCCGCGGCGGTCGCGGGTGAAAGACCCAGTCCGCTCGTGCGCACGCGTGTCGGACGCTCGTCGATCGGCACCACCACATCGCGGGCCCACGGGAGAGGGTTCCAGAGCATCGGGGAGCTGCCGCGGCCGGCGAGCCGCTCGAGCAGTCGGCCCGCGAGAGCGTCGCCGCGCTCGCGCACCAAGGCGAAGCGCGGCGCCATGTCCACGTCGTGCACCGCGTCGATCGAGCAACCGCAGATCGAGTCGTGCGGGTGGTTCTGCAGCAGCGTGCGCCAGAGCTCGCGGAGCTCGTCGCGCGCCGTGCCGCCGGTGAGCGCGTCGAGCGGCTCGCACCACTCGAGGAGAAGCCGCTCGCAGGCGACATTCTCCTGTTTGATCCACACACGCGTCGAGTTCACTCCGCGGAGGATCGGCCGGTAGCGGCCGCTCGCGATCTCGCCGCTGACCTCGTGCTGGAGCGGGGGCATCGCCGCCGCAAATTCCTCGAGGCTCGAGATACGCGCGTCCACATTGGGGAACGCCTGCCGCATCTGGCGCACGGCCTCGGGCAGACGCGCGTACGCCTCCACGTGATCGTCCCCGACCATCAGGAGGATCGCGTCGCCGTTCGCGTACGGCGTGAGCCGATCGAGGATGCCCGCGGTCTTCGCCCTGACGCGGCGGCGCAACGCGGCCGGATCCTCGTCGGGAGGACCGACGAGCGGCAGGGCGTTGGAGTAATGGTCGACCAGATGCGCCGCCCGCACGCGGTCGCCCGAAGGCGAGACCCACCAGAACTCGCTGCCCACCGACTCACCCTCGTCCCCCATCCCGCGCGCGAACACATAGGTGTCGTACCCGAAGGCGCGGAGGATCTG
>DATCPK010000181.1:0-2343 GCA_036570125.1 Candidatus Limnocylindria bacterium | reverse complement strand
GTCTCGGTCTTCCAGGACATTTCGAAGCTGCGCGCGTTCGAACGCCAGCGAACCGAGTTCTTCAGCATGGCGAGCCACGAGATCCGCACACCCGTCACCGCGATCCTGCTGCAGCTCGACCTTGCGCTTCGACAGATCTCGCGCGGCGACACCTCGAACACCGAAGAGATGCTCCGCAAGGCGCGGCAGCGCACGAAGGCGCTTACCGCGCTGATCAACGATCTGCTCGACGTGTCGCGCCTCGACGTCGGCAAATTCGCGCTGGAGCTCGAGGACCTCGACATGGCCGCGGTCGTGCGGCGCACGATCGACGAATACCCGACCGACGAGAACCACCCGATCCGGGTGATCTCCAGTGGCGGGGCGCTACCGGTCCGGGGCGATACGCGTCGGATCGTTGAAGTGCTCGAGAACCTCCTGAGCAACGCTGTGAAGTACAGCCCGGAGGGCGGCGCGGTCACCGTCGAGATCGGACGCGAGAAAGACGAGGCCGTGGTGCGCATTCGCGACGAGGGCTTGGGCGTGCCGGAGGCCGAGCGCGGTCAGATCTTCGAGCGATTCTTCCGAACGAGCGTTGCGAAGCCGTATGGCGGCGTCGGCCTGGGCCTCTACATCAGCCGCGAGATCGTCACGAAGATGGGCGGGACCATCGACCTCGAGTCGAGCGGTGCTCCGGGCAGCGTGTTCCGAGTTTCTCTGCCGCTACAGCGAGTGCCTGCGACCTCGGCGAACTAGCACCTGTCCTACTGTTTCTAGCGTGCCTCGAACCAGCAGCTGGGCCCCTGAATACCTCGCAGCGATCGTCGACTCGACCGATGACGCGGTCATTGGGAAGACGCTCGACGGCACGATCATCAGCTGGAACAAGGGCGCGGAGCGGATCTACGGGTACACCGCGGCCGAGGTCATCGGACAGCCGATCTCGATCCTGATCCCAAGCGATCGGCCGGACGAGCTGCCCGGGATCCTCGCCCGCATCGCCCGAGCGGAACGCATCGAGCACTACCTGACCAGACGCCGTCGAAAGTCCGGCGAGATCATCGACGTCTCCGTGACGATCTCGCCCGTTCAGGACGAAACCGGGCGGATCGTCGGCGCGTCCGCGATCGCGCGAGACGTGACTGCGCAGCAGTACGCCATCACGGAAGCTATCCGCATCCGCGACGAATTCATCTCCGTCGCAGCGCACGAGCTTCGGACGCCGCTCACCACGCTCTACGCGCGGCTGCAGCTCATCGAGCGCCGTCTCGGGCGCAAGGACCCCGACCCCACGAACGTCGTGCGCGACATCACGCTCGTGCGTCAGGCCGCGGACCGCCTCAAGACACTGATCGATCGACTGCTCGACATCTCACGCATCCGGTCGGGGCAGCTGCAGATCGAACG
This sequence comes from Candidatus Limnocylindria bacterium, assembly GCA_036570125.1. Lineage (GTDB taxonomy): Bacteria > Chloroflexota > Limnocylindria > P2-11E > P2-11E > 3-1-20CM-2-70-9. The sequence goes on along the minus strand of DATCPK010000181.1, from coordinate 957 downwards.
CGAGTCGACCGATCTCGCGGCGATGATCGAATCGACGGCGTTGATGCTCGCCCAGACATCCGGCCGGCAGATCAGCGTCCGGGCTTCGGGCGCACGCGAGAGCTATCAGGTCTCGGTGGACGGTGTCCGCATCGAAGAAGTGATCGTGAACTTGATCGACAACGCGGTGAAATACAGCCCACAAGACACCGCGATCGACGTGGACATGACCTCGATCCCGCGCGCCGTCGTCATCGCCGTACGCGACCGCGGGCCGGGGATCCATGTAGATGAACGCACGCGGATCTTCGAACCGTTCCACCGGTCGTCGGCCGCCGCGCCGGGTGTTGGGCTCGGACTCCACATCGCGAAGGAGATCGTCGAGCTGCACGGAGGGACGCTCACCGTCGAAATGCCGGCCGACGGTGGAAGCCGCTTCGTCGTGACTCTGCCGCGGGAGAAATGATCGGCTAGAGGGGCTTGTCCTCCAGCCACTGACAACCCATCGAGCGGCAATCGTGCTGTCCGTAGGTCGCGTGGCGGGGGCGCCACAGCATCATGACGAGACCGACGCCTGTCAGAGCGACGAACGCGAGCACGAAGGCGATCTGGCCTTGGACCGTGAGCATGTCCAGAAGAGCGTTTCCCATTTTTCTGAACCCCTTGCGTCTTTGAACGGCACTCGCTTGCGCCGGACTTCCTCGCTGAAAACTTTACCGCGCGGCGCGGCGGCCTTTGGTGTCAGGCCGTGGTCAGCGACCGACGCGTTTGCGTGCGTAGGCTCGTGTGTCTGCGTTCTCGACGAGCGCTTCGGCGGTGCGGCCGTCCATCGGGTACGAGGACACGCCCCACGAGCGCGCGGGCATCCTGATCGCGCCGCCGCCGGGGAGCTTTACGTCGGTTGCATCGAGGATCTCCATCAAACGGATGACCACTTTTTCGGCCTCTTCACGCGCCGTGTCGGGCATCACGATCGCG
>DATCPK010000180.1:0-4403 GCA_036570125.1 Candidatus Limnocylindria bacterium | reverse complement strand
ACACCGCAGCCAGACCGGTTCCGTTGCGGCCGACAGGCGATCGCACCGAGGTAAAGACCACGCCGATGGGCTTCGCGGTCGGCGCGGCTGTCGCGGGTGCCTGCGTGACGGGCGCTTGCGCGACCGGAGCTTGCGTGACCGGAGCCGGCGTCGCAGGCGCGGCGCTGGCAGGCGCCTGTGTTGGTGGAGCTGTTCGAGGCGCTGGTGACGCGGTCGCGGCGACCGTAACACTGGCTGGCACTGGGCTGACCGCGGCCGGTTGCAGGGTTGCGGACTCAGCCTTGCCAGCCGGAAGGACGCTTTGGTCCTTTGTCGCGAGAGTCCCACATCCCGCAAGAACAAATAGGGCCACACAGACAGCTACACAAAATCGCTTTCCCAAATCCCACCCCTCGCTAAATCCACTGTAGGTGCGGCGCCTACAAGCGAGGGCTGATTGCGCATCGCACGGATTGCAAGAGTCGACGGCCGTTCCGAAACCAATGCGAAACGCGAGTGCCGAGACCGCGGCGTAACGCGGATAGGACATGAGTACCTGTGACCTTGCCGCAACCAACAGCCGCTAACTAACTTGCAGTCTCCTGCCGATGCGTTGGGTTGCAGCTATCGCCATGGTCCTCGCGTTCGCGCTGCTTGCGCCGTCGCCTGCGCTTGCCGCGCCTCCGCCGTACTACCCGCCCATCGAATACGTGCCGGCGGCGCGGAGCAACTACGACGTCGGGCGAACCCAGGCGATCACGACGATCGTGATCCACGAGACCGACGGGACCTGGCTCTCTTCCACCAACTGGTTCCAGAACCGGTTCTCGAAGGTCAGCGCGCACTACCTCGTTCGCGCCTGGGACGGCGGGATCATGCAATTCGTCGCGGAAGGCGACACCGCATACCACGCCCGCGCCGCGAACCCCTATTCGATCGGCATCGAGCACGAGTACGACCCGCGGCATGCCATCCCGCACACCACTGCGCAGTACCGGAGCTCGGCGCTCCTGGTGTGCGCGATCGCCAAGCGCTACGGCATCCCCACGGACCGCAAACACATCATCGGCCACAACGAAGTGCCCGGCACCGATCACAGTGACCCAGGTCCCACATGGAACTGGACCTACTACATGTCGCTCGTGAACGCGTGCTCGTGGCAGCGCGCGCAGCCCATCGCTCGTGCCGCTCTTCGAACGGTCCCCAACCAGGGCTACGTCCCCGCAGCCGGTCTTGAGTTCGACAACGTGAGCGACGAGGTCCTCCTTCTTCAGTGGGACCTCGCATACCTCGGTTTCCTCGACGCCGATGAGGTTGCCGACGGCGGCAGCCGGTTCGGCCCGCTTACTGAAGAGGCCGTGACCGCATTCCAGGAGTCAAAGGGCGTTCCCTCGACTGGCGCGTACCGTGATCTCACCGCCGCCGCGCTCGTACAAGCGATCCTCGCCGCTCCAGGCGACCTGCCGATCGAGGACTTCGCAGTGGGTGCAGAGTCCGACGGCGTCGCGCGCCTCCAGACGATCCTGCAGAGGCTCGGCTACATGGACCTCGTCACTGGGTACTACGGCGAGATCACCTCGGACGCCGTCTCGAGCTTCCAGCAGGACAACGGCATCTACGCGACCGGGACGTATGGAGCGATCACGCGCATGGCGCTCGCCGCGCGGATGCGTTCGACGGCGGCTCGCGAGGAGATCGTTGTTGCAGAGGTCGAGCTGACGCGCGTCGGATTCGTCGCGTTCCGCATCTACCCCTATTAGGGCGCGAGCAGGTCCTTCACGAGGTCGCGTTCCTTTTCGAGCTCGGCGATGGTCGCGGCGATCTTCCCCTTCGCGAACTCGTCGAGCGGCACGTTCGGGACGATCTGAAATGCGCCGTCGCCCTTTGAGTGCAGCGGGAAGCTCGAGACGAGCCCCTTCGGCACGCCGTAGCTCCCGTCGCTGACGATCGCGGCGGAGAAGCAGTCGCCCTTCGGCGTCGGCGTCACAAGCGAGCGCACGTGATCGATGAGCGCCTGCGCGGCTGAGAACGCGCTCGACGCGCCGCGCGCCGCGATGACCGCCGCCCCGCGCTGTTGAACCTGCGGGATGTAATCGGTCTCGAGCCACTTGCGGTCCACGACCTGGTCCGCCGGCTTGCCGCCCACCTCGGCGTTGGTGAAGTCCGGGTAGAGCGTCGCGGAGTGGTTGCCCCAGATCGCGAGCTTCTTCACGTCACGAACCCGCGCGCCAGCCTTCGTCGCGAGCAGCGCGCGCGCTCGGTTCTGATCGAGGCGCGTCATCGCACTCCAGCGATCGTCGGGGATCGTGTGCGCGTTCGCGCGTGCGATCAGGCAGTTGGTATTGCAGGGGTTCCCGACAACGACGACGCGCACCGATGAGGAGGCGTAGCGCTGGATCGCCTTGCCCTCTTCGACAAAGATCGGACCGTTCTTGCGGATGAGGTCGCCACGCTCCATCCCGGGACCGCGAGGGACCGACCCGACGAGCAGCACCCAGTCGGCGCGGTGATGCGTCTCCCCGCGATCGGACGAGGCGCTGACGCGCTCGAGCAGCGGATACGCGCCGTCCTCGAGCTCCATGAGCACGCCCTTGGCTTTGTCGATCATCGGCGGGATGTCGGCGAGACGCAGATCGATCTCGACGTCGGGTCCGAACATCTCGCCCGCCGCGATGCGCGGGAGCAGCGCGTACGCGACCTGGCCGGTCGCGCCCGTGACGACCACCTTCACCGTGCTCATCGGTTCTTGGCTGCCTTTCCGTCGGCCAGCTCATCGGCCCCGCCGAAGACTGCCTCGGCCTCGATCTCGACGAGGATGTGCGCGTCGATGAAGTCGACCTTCACGATCGTCATCGCCGGACGGATATCGCGGAACACCTCGCCGTGCACGACCGCGACGTTCTGGATGTCGGCGGCATTGCGCACGTAGACACGAGTCATGATCACATCCCCGATCGTGCAGCCGAGATCCTCGAGCGACGCCTTTAACGTGTCGAGCGCGGCGCGCATCTGCTCGACGACATCGTCGGAGACGACGCTGCCATCCGCGCCGATCCCAGCGGTCCCGGCGACGCGAACGACGGTGCCGTGGCGAATGGCGCGCGAGAAGCCGAACTGAAACTCGCCTCGGCTGCCGGTCGTATACATGTGGCGGTTGGGGTTTTTCGGATCGCTTGTTGGCATCAGTTGCGCATCCTTTTGATCACCGCATCGGCGAACTCTTTGGTGCCGACAGCTGATGGATCGTCGCGATCGGCCTTGAGGTCGTAGGTGACGTCCTTGCCGTCGGCGACCACCGACGCGATGGCGCGCTCCAGGCGGTCGCCGGCGTCGCGCTCTCCGATATGTCTAAGCATGAGAACCCCCGCGAGCATTAACGCCATCGGGTTCACTTTGTTTTGGCCAGCGTACTTCGGCGCGCTGCCGTGGATCGCCTCGAACATCGCGATCCCGCCTTCGCCGATGTTGGCTCCCGGCGCCACTCCCAAGCCGCCGACCAACCCAGCCACCAGGTCGCTGATGATGTCGCCGTAGAGGTTCGGCGCGACGAGCACGTCGTAGAGGTCGGGCTTCACGACGAGTTGCATGCACATGTTGTCCACGATCCGGTCCTCGAACTGGATCTCGGGATAGTCCTTCGCGACCTCGCCGGCGACGCGGAGGAAGAGGCCGTCGGCGAATTTCATGATGTTCGCCTTGTGGATCGCGGTGACCTTCTTGCGTTTGTTCGTGCGCGCGTATTCGAATGCGAACTTCACAATGCGGCGCGACCCTTCGACGCTGATCGCCTTGATCGCGAGGGCCGAGTGCTCGCGGATCTTCGCCTTGCCGACGCGCTCGATCACGGCCTGCACCTCGCGCTCCTCCGGCGAGTCGACGTCGAACTCGATGCCCGCGTAGAGATCCTCGATGTTCTCGCGGACCACGACGAGGTCGACGTCGCCGCGTGGCGCGGGCACGCCGGGGTAGGTCTTCGCGGGGCGGAGGTTCGCGTAGAGGTCGAACTCCTTGCGGAGGGCAACGTTCACCGAGCGAAAGCCCGTACCGAGCTCCGTCGTAAGCGGGCCTTTGAGGGCGATGCGGTTTCGGCGCACGGACTCGAGCGCCTCCTTGGGAAAGGGAGTGCCGTGCTTCGCCATCGCGGGCATGCCGATCTCGTGGAGGTCCCACTCGATCTTCACGCCTGTCGCTTCGATGGCACGGCGGGTCGCCTCGACGATCTCCGGGCCCGTGCCGTCGCCCGGGATCAGCGTGATCGTGTGGGTCAGGACGCCCTCCCCAGATGCCTGTGCGCGAGACGGAAATCGTACAGGCGACGGGCTGCTCGCGCAGAGCGCGAATCGCGTCTACCGTTCGGCCCCAGGGGGGACCGTCGGTGATCAAGACACGACTAACTCAACTGCTCGGCGTCCGTCATCCGATCG
>DATCPK010000179.1:0-2347 GCA_036570125.1 Candidatus Limnocylindria bacterium | reverse complement strand
CGGATATCTCCCCGACATCGCGATCGAGCCGCCGGATGTGCCGATGGATTTCCACACATGGTTCGAGGCCTACGTCGGCGGCCGCTGGTACACGTTCGACGCGCGCCACAACACCCCGCGCGTCGGCCGTGTCGTGATCGGACGCGGCCGCGATGCGGTGGACTGCGCGCTCTCGACCGCATTCGGCAACGCGCGTCTCGCGAAGTTCGTGGTCTGGTCCGATGAGATCACCGCCGAGCGGCCGGGCGGCCCGCCGACGGAAGAGGATGCGGACCGCCAGGAGGCAGCCGCGCGGACAAAGCAGTGACCGACTGGTCGCGAGTGGCTCGCGCCGTCTATCGCGTCCGCCAACACTATCGGTACACCTACACCGGCCCGGTGTGGGATATGAAGCAGCGGCTCCTCATGATCCCCAGAGATCGGGACGGCGATCAGCGCGTCCTGCAACACGATCTCGCGGTTCGCGGAATGGAAGACGGCGCCGAGATCACGTGGGCCCCGGATCAGTTCGGCAACCGCGTCGCGAACGTGCTCGTGAAGCGAGTGCCGGAGGCCGTCGATTTCGAGGCCGTCTTCCATGTCGAACGCGACGCGACGCGTCCCGGCGCACGGCGTCCGGCTCCATGGCCGGCCGAGCTGGGTCCGATGCGTTACTTAAAGGCGACTGCCCTCACGGCACCGGATTCCAGACTGGTCGATGCCGCGATCCAAATCGTGCGCTCCGCGGACGACCCGCACGAGCGCGCCGAACGCGCGCACGACTGGGCCTCGGGCAGCATCACCTATCAATACGGCGTGACCGGCTACACCACGCCGGCTGCTATGGCTCTGCACTTCCAAAAGGGGGTGTGCCAGGACTTCGCGCACATCCTGCTGGCGGTGCTTCGACTCGCGAACATCCCGTGCCGCTACGTCTCGGGCCACATGCTCGGCGAGGGCGCGCCGCACGCGTGGGTCGAGGCGTTGATCGCCGACCCCAACTCGCCCGCAGAGGTTGATGTCATCGCGTACGACCCAACGCACCACCGCCGCGCGCGCATGGACTACATCACGGTCGCGACCGGACGGGACTTCGCGGACGTCACGCCGACCTCGGGCACGTATGGCGGCCCGGCACTCGGGCGCCTCGCGTATACGAAGCAGGCGGAGATCGTCGAGCTCAAAGAATTCGCTGGCGTGGCGTGATCTCTCAGCGCTCGCCCCTCGCGGCGTACGACCCGACCGCCTTCTGGGACGAGATGTTCTCCGCGCCGGGCGTGGTGCGACCGCATTACGCGGCGCTCGCGCGGCGTTTGGAAACGCTCTCGGCGCAGGAGGTCACGCGGCGCCAGCGGGCCGCCGACCTCAGCTTCCAGGCCCGCGGAATCACATTCGCGGTGAATCAGGATCCGAGCGGCCTCGAGAAGATCATGCCGTTCGATCTCGTCCCGCGGATCATCCTGGCGGAGGAGTGGGAGCGGATCGAGCGTGGCCTCGAGCAGCGCGTTCGCGCTCTCAACCTGTTTCTCCACGACGTTTACCACGACCAGAAGATCCTCACGAGCGGTCTCATCCCGCCCGAGCTCGTCCTCGGCGCTCGCGGCTACCGGCGCGAAGTGCGTTCGGTCGAACCGCCCCTCGGGGTCTACACGCACGTGGTCGGGAGCGATCTCGTCCGCGACCACAAGGGTGACTTCTACGTGCTCGAGGACAACCTCCGCGTCCCCTCCGGCGTCTCGTACGTCGTCGAGAACCGGCGCGTGCTGAAGCGGGTGTGGCCGCAGATCTTCGCGGACTATCCGATCCGCCCGGTCGAGGGCTACCCGCAGGATCTCCTCACGGTGCTGCGCGAGATCGCGCCGCCCATCGCGGACGCGGCGACCGTGGTGCTGCTCACCCCGGGGGTCCACAACTCCGCGTTCTTCGAGCACGCGTTCCTCGCGAAGGCGATGGGCATCGAGATGGTGCAGGGCTCGGATCTCTTCGTCGACGACGCGACCGTCTACATGCGGACGACGAGCGGGCGCCGGCGTGTCGACGTGATCTACCGGCGCGTCGACGACGATTTCATCGACCCGCTGGCGTTCCGGCGCGACTCGTTCCTCGGGGTCCCGGGGCTTCTCGCGACCTATCGGATGGGGCGCGTGAGTCTCGCGAACGCGCTGGGCACCGGCGTCGCCGACGACAAGGCGATCTACGCCTACGTCCCGACGATCATCAAGTACTACCTCGGCGAGGACGAGATCATCCCGAACGTGAAGACGTACATCGCCGCGGATCCGACGGAGCGCGCGTACATCCTCGAACACATCGCCGAGCTCGTCGTGAAGTCAGTGAACGCAAGCGGTGGGTACGGGATGCTCATCGG
>DATCPK010000178.1:0-12171 GCA_036570125.1 Candidatus Limnocylindria bacterium | reverse complement strand
CCTCGTCGGCCCACCGCTTGGCGTCTTCTGCGGCGGTCATGACGACGACCGGCGACGCGATCCCTCGAGTGCGCAGCGCGGCCGCGAACTCCCATCCGTCCATCCGCGGCATCCGCATGTCGAGGAGGATCAGCGACGGCGGTCGGCGGTCGCACTCGGCGAGTCCCTCGGCACCGTTCTTCGCGCCGACGACCGGATAGCCCTCGGCGCGAAGGATCTGCATGACCATCTCGAGGATCGACGTGTCGTCCTCGACGACGAGGATGGGACTCCCGCCGCGTACGGCACCCATCGGTGCGTGCGCGGCCGCAGGATCGGACGGCTTACCGGGATCAGGTGGGTCGGACGGCGCGGACCAGCGGTCGAGCACTTCGGCCCGAAAGGGTACCGCTATCGGACGCGCGGCAGCCAGTCCGGTCGCCTCGCCTCGAACGTCGTGATGTCCGGCTCGTGGCGCAGCGTGACCGCGATGTCGTCGAGACCGTCGAGGAGCCGCGTCCGCGAGAACTCGTCGAGCGGGAATGTCGCCCGAAAGCCAGGCGCTTGAACGGTCGAGTGCTCGACATCGATCGTGATGCTCGTCGTTGGATCGCGGCGCACCGCGTCGACGAGCTTCTCGACCGACTCGGCGTCGATCTCGACGGGCACGAGCCCGTTGCGGAGCGCGTTGTTGCGGAAGATGTCCGCGAGCCGCGGCGCGATCACCGCGCGGAAGCCGGCGTCCTGGAGCGCCCAGACGGCGTGCTCGCGCGACGAGCCGCAGCCGAAGTTCGCGCCCGCGAGCAGCACCGCTGCTCCCTGGAAGCGCGGATCGTTCAGAACGAATCCCGGATCCCGGCGCCATGCTTCGAAGAGACCGGGGCCGTACCCGGTGCGCTCGAGCCGTTTGAGCCAGTGGCTCGGAATGATCTGGTCGGTGTCGACGTCCGCGCGCGCGAGCGGCAGCGCGCGGCCGACGATGCGGCGGACCGGCTCCATCAGCGAAGGTCCGACGGCAACGCGAAGTGACCGGCGATCGCGGTCGCCGCGGCGACGGCGGGCGAGACCAGGTGCGTCCGGCCGCCGGGACCCTGCCGGCCCTCGAAGTTGCGATTCGACGTGGACGCGCACCGCTCGCCCGGACGGAGCACGTCCGGATTCATACCGAGGCACATGGAGCAGCCCGCGTCGCGCCACTCGAAGCCGGCGTCCGTGAAGACGCGGTCGAGTCCCTCACGCTCCGCGTCGGCTTTCACGCCCATCGAGCCGGGCACGACCAGCCCGCGAATGCCGGACCGGACGCGGCGCCCGCGAACGACCTCGGCGGCCGCGCGAAGATCCTCGATGCGCGCGTTCGAGCAGGAGCCGATGAACACCGCGTCGACCGCGATGTCGCGCATCGCCGTGCCCGGGGTCAGGTCCTGATAGCGAAGCGCCCGGCGCGCGCTCTCGCGCGTTTCGGTGGGGAGCGCGTCCGGGTCGGGGACGGCGCCGTCGATGGTCACCGACTGCGCTGGGTTCGTGCCCCACGTGACGTACGGACGCAGCGTCGTCGCGTCGATCCTGACCTCGCGGTCGAACGTCGCGTCCGCGTCGGTGGCGAGCGAGCGCCAATCGTCGATCGCCTGTTCCCACTGCGCGCCCTTTGGAGCGAAGGGCCGGCCCTCGAGCCACGCGAAGGTCACGTCGTCGGGCGCGACCATCCCAGCGCGTGCGCCGGCCTCGATCGACATGTTGCAGATCGTGAGGCGGCCTTCCATCGAGAGCGCGCGGATCGCTGCACCGCGGTACTCGATCACGTTCCCGGTGCCGCCGGCGGTACCGATGCGCGCGATGATGCCGAGGATCACGTCCTTCGCCGCGCAGTCCGCGGAAAGCACGCCGTCGACGATCACCGCCATCGTGCCCGGCTTCGCCTGCGCGATCGTCTGCGTCGCGAGCACGTGCTCGATCTCGCTCGTGCCGATCCCCCACGCGAGCGCGCCCACGGCACCGTGCGTCGAGGTGTGGCTGTCGCCGCACACGATCGTCATGCCCGGCTGCGTGAGCCCGAGCTGCGGAGAGATCACGTGCACGATGCCCTGTCGCGGGTCGCCCGTTGGATAGCAGCGGACGCCGAACTCGCGAGCGTTGCGGGCCATCGCGTCGATCTGGCGCGCCGAGATGTCCTCGGCAGGTTCGTCGTTCGTCGGGACGTTGTGGTCCATCGTCGCGAGGGTGAGATCGGGCCGGCGGACGCGCCGCTTCGCGAGCCGAAGGCCGTCGAAGGCCTGCGGGCTCGTCACCTCATGGACGAGGTGCAGATCGACATAGAGCAGGTCGGGCTCGCCCGCGGCACGTCGGACGACGTGCCGCTCCCACACCTTCTCGCTGAGAGTGCTCCCCACGCGAAAAGTATGGGTGCTAGGCGAGGCGATCGAAGGCGCGGCGAAGTCGCCGCACGCCCTCGTCGATGCGATCCGGGGTCGGCGCGCTGATCGAAAACCGGAGCGCACTTCGGTGGTCGGCGTCGATGGCGAACGCGTCGCCCGGGACGAATGCGACGCCTTCCTCGAGCGCGAGGTCGAGCAGCGCGCGAGCGCTCGCGCCCTGGGGGAGACGGACCCAGAAGTAGAAGCCGCCATCGGGATCGTTCCAGGTGATGCCGGTCCCGGCGAGCTCGCGCGCGAGCGCGATGCGCGCACGGTCCTGTTTCTCGCTGTAGATCTCGCGCAGCCGTCCGATGTGCGCGTCCGCGCCGCCGCGCCGGTGGAACTCGAGGACGATCCGCTGCGCGAGAGTTCCGGTGCTCGAGTCCATCGTCTGCTTCGCGCGGGACATGCGCGCGATGACCTCCGAGTGCGCGATCACCCAACCGACGCGCAGACCGGGCAGGAACGTCTTCGAGAACGTGCCGATCGAAACGACCTCGGCGCCGCCGAGCGCGGCGAGGGACGGCACGTCCTGACCGCGATAACGCAGCGACCCATACGGATCGTCCTCGACCACCACGGCGTCGTGGCTTGCCGCGAGCGCGAGCAGCGCCTCGCGGCGCTCGAGCGAGAGTGTTTCGCCGGTCGGGTTCTGAAAGTTCGGGACGACGAAGAACATGCGAGGCCGCACGCCGAGCTTCCGGATACGGCGCGCGGCTTCGGCCACGTCCAGGCCTTCGCTGTCGACGGGGACCTCGAGCACGCGAGCGCCGTGGTTGCGGAACGCGGAGAGCGCGTTCGCGAACGCCGGCGACTCGGCGACGACCACGTCGCCGGACCGAAGGTAGACGCGGCAGGCGAGGTCGATGGCCTGGAGCGCGCCGGCGCTGACCAGCACCTCGCTCGCGTCGGCCGCGACCCCGCGGTCACGTGCGGCCGAGGCGATGACATCGCGAAGCTCCGGCTCGCCTTCGGTGATGCCGTAGCCGAGGGCTTTCGCGCCTTCGCGGCTGATCACCGTGGCCGCGAGATCGTCGGCGCCGACCAGATCGAGCGCTTCACGCGACGGCGACCCGACCGCGAAGGACACAGTGTCGCGCGTCTGGCGCGCGACTATGCCGATCGTCTCGTCGATGAACGAGCCGAACACCTCGTGCTCGTCACGGCGCCCGCGTTCACGGAGCGGCGCCACCGCGCCGCCGCTCATCGCCGGAAGGATCTCGACGGTGCGCTTGCCCTGCAGATCGCCCGCGGCAAGGAAACGCGCATCCTCTCCGTCGATGAAGACGTTCACGAAGCGGCCGAACTCCCCGTCGCGGAGAACTCGCGCCGCGAGCTCGGGATAACGATCCGCGATCGCGCGAGCGAGCTCGGGAAGATCGGTGACGTCGAAGCTGAGCGTGGTGTTGCCGCCGGCGGCGGCGCGCAGTGGTGCGGCGAGACGGACGGTGACGCTCATGCGAACACCTCCGTGTATGCCGCGCGGAACTCGTCGGCGTCCGCCGCGACGACCGGCCCGAGCGGGCGCGGCTCGATCGTTCCCTTGTACGCGTTGCCCGTGATGTAGAGGACGACCGTCTCGTCGTCGGCGAACGCGCCGCGCGCGGCGAGAGCTTTCGCGGTCGCGACGACGACACCGCCGGCGGGCTCCGCGAGGACACCCTCGGTGGTTGCGAGGAGCGCGCACGCGTCGATCACCTCGGCGTCGCTCACCGATCCAGCGGAACCGCCGGACGCGCGGATGATGTCGACCGAGCCGTCGCCGTCCGCGGGCGCGCCGATCGCGAGCGAGCGCGCGACGGTGACGGGATCGCGCACCGGACGCACCGGCCGGTAGCCGTCGAGCACCGCGTCGGACACGGGCGCGCACCCCGAGGGCTGCGCGGCGTGGATCCGCAAAGAGTCTTCTTCGACGAGCCCGGTACCGCGGAGCTGTGCTGCCGCGGTCGCGGTGCGCGTGAGCAGGGCGCCCGACCCGACCGGAATGACGACGTGGTCCGGGAGCCGCCATCCGAGCTGTTCGGCGCACTCGAAGAGCAAAGTCTTCGACCCTTCGGCGTAGTACGGACGGAGGTTGAAGTTCACGAAGCCCCAGCCCTCGTCGTCCGCGAGCCGCGCACAGAGGCGATTGACCTGGTCGTACGTCCCGTTCACGCGGACGACCGTCGCGCCATATGCGGCAGCTCCGGCGATCTTGCCCTCGTCGGTGGTCGCAGGCACGAACACGACCGCGCGAAGCCCGTTGCGCGCCGCGGCCGCCGCGACCGCGCCGGCGAGGTTGCCGGTCGACGCGCACGCGAGCGTGTCGAGGCCGAGCTCGAGGGCGCGCGCGAGCGCGAGCGCCACCGGCCGGTCCTTGAACGACAACGACGGGTTGCGCGAGTCGTCCTTGAGGAAGAGCCGCGCCACGCCGATCGCGGCGCCGAGGCGCGCCGCCCTTACGAGCGGGGTCCAGCCGACGGTGAAATGTCCGCGGGGCGCTGCCACTGGGAGGAGCGGGGCGTAGCGCCATAGGGAGAGGGGCCCGCGCTCGATCTCGTCGCGCAGGGCCGCCGGGTCGAAGGAAGCCAGGTCGTACTCTGGCTCGATAGGGCCGCAGCACTCGCCGCAGATGTAGCGCTCGTCTGCCGGTTGCAGCACGTGGCACGCGCGGCAGCGCAGGCCGCGCAGATGGCTCGTGCTCGACCGCTCCAGCGTTGTCGCCATGGCTTCCTCCTCAAGAAACAGAAAGGCCTCCCATTTGGGAGGCCTCGATGCTTGCCGGTGACGTGTGACTTGCTGCGACTAGCCTCCCCAGCGCGACGCGAGCCCCGGAATCGGGGCCATCGGCATCGGCGGGATAAGGGCGAGACGCATCAAACGCAGCCTAGGGAGAGGCCTCCAGAGCGGTCAAACAGCCCGATGCACTCTGCACCGCCACTCGCGCCTGTTTACGTCTCGAGGCGGTCGGCTGGCCCGTGACTTGCCCGTTCGAGGACGGGGAGTTGGCGATGCGTCCATTGGTCGCGCTCGCTCTGCTCGCGTCCGCCGCCTGCACGGCGGCGCCGATGCCTCGCGCGGCCGCCACACCCGCGCCGTCTATCGCTCCGGTGCCGACGCTTCCGGCGACGCAGTCACCCGACGCTGCGTTGCCGGTGATCACCGTCATGCCGCTCGAGCCGAGGATCCCGACTCTCGTTCCGCTGCCGACGCTGATCCCGCTCCCAACAGCGGTCCCGCTCCCGAGGACTGCGGTCCCGAGCCTGGCGCCCCTTCCGATCGCGACCTCGCGTCCTCTCTCGACGATCCCCGGAGTGATTCGCCCGGGCGCCCCGGTCCCGACACTCCCAGTAGTGCTCCCGACGGCTCTTCCTCTCCCACCGCTCGGCCGCTAGTCATCGTCTTCGGGCGAGTCTCCAAGGAGATAACGCGCGCCGCGCTCGCGCGTCGCAGCCTGTTTTGAGCGCGTGGCGCCCTTTCATCTGCGCAACGAGCGCGAAGGGGAGCGTCCGCGGTGACGCCGGGATGGCCCGATGACCCTGCGACCGTCGAGGAGGCCAAGACTCATCCCGAGGCCTTCGCGCACAAGACGGTCCGACAGGTCGCCGACCATTTCGCAAGGGTGATCGGCCGGCTCAAGGAACAGCCTGTCGTCGTCGGACATTCCTTCGGCGGACTCATCACGCAGATGCTCGCCGGGCGGGGACTCGCGGTCGCATCGGTGGCGATCGATCCGGCTCCCTTCCGTGGCGTACTGCCGCTGCGCTTTCCTCTCTGAAGTCGGCGTCGCCTGTTCTTAGCAATCCCGCCAACCGGGGCCGCGCGGCTGGCGTGAGGTTGCCGAGACGGCGCTCGCGTTCGTCAAGCGGTTCGCCTGGTCGCCACGGCGTGGACGGAATCGGCTAAGACTTAGGGGTCATGCCCCTCGACCCAACGCGGCCGCTCGACGTCATCGTCGCTGGACTCGGTGCGCACGGCAGCTCCGCCGCGTACCGCCTCGCGGCGCGCGGTGCGTCGGTGCTCGGCTTCGATCGTTTCGCGCGCGGGCACACGCTCGGCTCGTCCGGCGGACTGTCGCGGATCATCCGGCTGTCGTACTACGAGCACCCCGATTACGTCCCGCTCCTCCGCCGTGCGTGGACGCTCTGGCGCGACCTCGAACGCGACAGCGGCGAGACGCTCCTCACCGAAACCGGCGGGCTCTACGCGGGCGATCCCAACGGCGAGCTCGTCAGCGGCGCGTTGAAAAGCGCGCGCACGCATCAGCTCGACCACGAGGTGCTCGACGCGGCCGCGCTCCGCGCGCGTTACCCGCTCTTCGAATGGCCAGGTGGCTGGGAAGGCGTGTTCGAGCGGCAGGCCGGATGGCTCGCGCCGGAGCTCTGCATCGAGACACACCTGCGTCTCGCGGAGCAGAACGGGGCGACGCTGCGCTTCGACGAGCCTGTCGAGCGCTGGGAGTCGACGAGCGACGGCGTGCGCGTCACGACGGCGACGGGGACGTTCGAGGCAAAGCAGCTCGTGATCGCCGCCGGCGCCTGGGCGTCACAGCTCGCGCCCTCGCTCGCGGCGGAGCTTTCCGTCGAGCGCAACGTGCTCCTGTGGTTCGAGCCAACCGCGGAGCGCGATTCCTTCGCGCGACTTCCGATCTACATCGTGGAGGACACCGACCGGATCTTCTACGGCTTTCCCTACATCGAAGGGCAGGGCGTGAAGGTCGCGGGCCTTCACTTCGGTGACAGGGCGTATCCCGACACCGTCGACCGCACCGTGTCGGCGCATGACGAGGAGCGCGTGCGCGCGTGGCTGCGGCGGCGAATGCCCCTCGCGAACGGCGAGAGGCGCGACGCGAAGGTCTGCATGTACACGAACACGCACGACGCGAACTTCATCGTCGACCGCCTCGCGGATCACCCTAACGTCGTCGTCGCGTCGGCATGCTCTGGCCACGGCTTCAAGTTTTCGAGCGTGATCGGCGAGATCCTCGCGGACCTCGTGCTCGATGGCGAGACTCGCCATCCGATCGGCTTCCTGTCGGCGGATCGCCTCGTTCGCCGTTAGTCGAGCGATCGTTTCCTCCTCGATACAAACCGAACGAGTGAACTCCTAGCGAACACGTAGTACTTGCGACGTCAGCGTCAGACGCCGGATTACCACCCGTCGTAGATGCTTCTGCCGATGCGCGCCTGGGCACGTGCTCTCGTTGTCGCGATCGGCTTCGTGTCGCTATCGCTGACGGCCTACGCGCGGTTCGCGCCGCTCGACGCGCCGGAGTCGCGCGGCATCGTGCCGGGGACCGTCGTCCTCGATGCGCGCGGGAACGTCCTGGAGCGAGACACGAGCGCCGGAATGCGGATCCCGACAACGATCGATCGTGTCGCCCCGCGGATGCTGCAGGCGACGATCTCGGCCGAGGACCGCCGCTTCATTCAACACTTCGGCGTCGACCCCGTCGCGGTCGCGCGCGCGCTCACAAGCTCGTCATCGCAGCCATCCGGAGCATCAACGATCACGCAACAGCTCGCGCGGCGGCTGTATCTAGCCGACGACTCGTCGCCGCTCGCCGTGCGAAAGACGCACGAGGCCCTGATCGCTCTGCAGCTCGAAGCCAATCGGTCGAAGGCCGAGATCCTCGCGCTGTATCTGAACGATGTTTACTACGGTCGCGGCGCGTACGGCGTCGAGGCCGCGGCGCGGGTGTACTTCGGGATCGGCGCAGCGAACCTCGACCTCGCGCACGCCGCCTATCTCGCGGGACTTCCGCAGCGTCCGTCCGAGTACGACTCCGTCATCGATGCCGCGGCACGCGCGCGGCAGACCTACGTGCTCGGGCGCATGGTCGACGACGGCTGGATCACGCAACCGCAGGCCGAGGCCGCGGCGATCGAGCGCATCGACATCCTTCCGGCGGCGCTCCCGCCGGTCGCGCATCAGTTCGTCGCGTTCGCGCGCGCCGAGCTCGCGCGCCTGCGCCCGGACCTCGCGGCCGTCGACGGCCTCGTCATCGAGACCACGCTCGACGCGGGCCTTCAATCGGAGTCGGAGCGCCTGGTGCGTCTTCGTTTGGATTCCCTTCGCGATCGCAACGCGACCGACGCGGCGCTCGTCGCGATCGAGCCAGGAACAGGTCGGATCGTCGCGTGGGTCGGGAGCGCGACCGACGGCGACCCTCTGCACGGCGGCGAGATCGACATGGTGCGAACGCCGCGACAGCCCGGCTCCGCGCTCAAGCCTCTTCTCTACGCCGCGGCCTTCGAGCACGGCTACACGGCAGCGACGCCGCTCCTCGACGTCCCGGCGACGTTCCCGACCGATGAGGGTCCATACACCCCGCAGAACTTCGATCGGACTTTCCACGGCGTCGTCCCTCTGCGCGTCGCTCTCGCATCTTCCCTCAACGTGCCCGCGGTGCGGACTCTCGACGCGATCGGCCTCGACGCGATGCTCGAGATCAGCCATCGCTTCGGGCTCACGACGCTGAACAGCGTCGAGCGCTACGGACTTTCGCTCACGCTCGGCAGCGGCGAGGTGCGCCTCGTCGACCTCACGAATGCGTTCGCGGCGTTCGGCGCGCAGGGCCTGCTCGCGGAGCCATTCGCGATCCAGCGCGTGCGCGACGGTTCGGGCCGCATCATCTTCGAGCACGCGCCGAGTGCGGCGCGGCGCGTCCTCAGCGCAGAGAACGCGTATCTGGTGACCGACATCCTGAGCGATCCCGACGCGCGCATCCCGGGCTTCGGCGGCGTGACGCCGTTCGAGGTCCCTTTCCCCGCCGCCGTGAAGACGGGCACGAGCACCGGCTTCCGCGACACGTGGACCATCGGCTACACGCCGAACATCGCGATCGGCGTGTGGGTCGGGAACGCCGACGGCGCGCCGATGCTCGACCTGGCGGGTGTCGAAGGGGCAGGCCCCATCTGGCGCGACGCGATGATGGCCGCGTCGCTCGCGCGCCCGATGAGCCCGTTCGTTCGACCCGCCGGCATCGTCGACGCGACCGTGTGCGCTCCGACCGGCCTTCTGCCGGGTCCGGACTGTGCATCGCCGACGAGCGAGATCTTCGTCGCGGGCACGGTGCCGACCGCATTCGAGACCTATTACTTCAAGGACCCGGACGGGCGCATCACGATCGACCCGCCCATCGAGGCGCGCGACTGGGCGCGAGCGGCCGGCATGACGCTGCGCGCCGACGGCGCAAGCAAGTCGGCCGACGTCCTGCGAATTCTCGCGCCGGTCGCCGGCACGACGATCCACTTCGCGCCAGAAACCGCGTCGGCGCAGCTCCTGCTGCGCGTCGTGGCGGCGCGAGGCATCCAGACCGGCACCTTCGCGATAGACGGCCGCGTCATCGGCGACGCGCCGGGTTCCGACCCTGCGCTCCTCTGGCCGCTCCAGCTGGGCGGACACACGCTCCGGGCGACCGCGCGTTTCGCGGACGGCTCCTTCGCGACCGTCACGTCGGCCTTCGAGGTGAAGAGATGAACGCTGCAACGATCCTGAGCTGGCTCCGGACGTTCCGGCCCGCGATCACGACGGTGATCGTGTTGAGCCTGCTGGCGGGACTGTTCCAGGTCGTCGGTCGTGCACCAAGCGGCTCGCTCGTGGAGCCGCCGGCGTTCACGATCCTTCCGCAGGGCGACGACGCCGCCCGCCTCGGCCCCGTCACCGTCACCTTCGCGAAGACTCCGGAGGAGCACGCGCCGGAGGCGCTCTTTCAGGTGTTCCCTGAGACAAGCGGCAGCTACGCGTGGCTCGGGGCGCGCACCGCGCTGTTCCAACCCGACTTCCCGGGATTCGTGCGCGGATCGACCTACACGGTGAACGTGCCCGCGCGCCCCGACGCCGGTCTCTCAACCGCGATCACGAAGAAATTCACGGTGACCGGCCAGCTCGCGGTGCAACAGATCATCCCGGGCGACGGTGACACCGAAGTCCCGCTCGCCGCGCAGCTCTTCGTGCAGTTCACGCGTTCGGTCGCGCCGCTCACGACGCTGTCGGCGCAGCGCACCGATCCGGTCGTGACATTCGATCCCGCGCTCCACGGGACCGGCGAGTGGCTCAACACGTCCATCTACCGATTCCTCCCCACCGATCTCGCGCCCGCGACGACGTACCACGTGAAAGTGGCGAGGGGGCTGACCTCCGCCGCGGACGGCGTCCTCCAGCAGGACTTCAATGCGACGTTCACGACGATCATGCCCGCGGTCGATTTGATCCAGCCCGACACGAGCTGGATCTACTGCGGGCCGTGGCAGCAGGTCGACGTCACGTTCAACCAGCCCATGGACACTGCGGCGCAGGCGGGCTTCACCATCCAGAACGCGGAGACCGGCGCGGTCCCTCCGGGAACACTCAAGTGGAACGACGCGCGGACGGTCCTGTCATGGAACCCCAGCGAGCGTCTCGGTGTGAAGACCCAGTACAAGGTCGCGCTCGACAAGGGCCTGAAGGGTGCGCACGGCGGCGTGAGCGCGAACCCGCGCACATCGGCGTTCATCACGATCGCGCAGCCGTCGGTCGCATCGACGACGCCATCGAACGGCGAGAAGAACGCGTCGCGCTACGGCATCCGGATCAACTTCGCGACACCGATGGATCCCGCGACGCTCCAGGACAAGGTCCGCGTCTCGGGATTCACGGCGGCGGAGGTCGAGGACGCCGTGTCCACGGCCGAGAACGGGATCAACGTGAGCCTTGGGCTGAAGTCGTCGACGACATATACCGTGACGCTCCTTCCGGGCGCGGCCGACCGCTACGGCCTCGCCATGGGCGGTTACGAGTTCTCGTTCACGACCGGCGCGCCGACTCCATCGGTCTCGCTCGCGCTACCCGGATACAGCTCGGCGGCCGTGTACTCGGCATCGGCCGAGCCGGTCCTCTACTTCCAAACGACGAACCTGCCCTCCGTCGACTTCACGCTCTGGCAGGTGACCGCCGACGAGGGTCGGCGCCTCATGCATGACCCCGGCGCGATGCAGGGATTCAGCCCGACGCAGAAGCTGCGCAGCTGGACCGAGACGAACGGCGGGGACAAGGACGAGGTCGTGCTCGGCTCGACGTCGCTCTCGGGCAGCAAAGCCGCGCTTCCGAAGGGCTACTACTACCTCAACACGGGCGGCCAGTTCGCTTCGCGCTTCGCCTTCGCGGTCGTCGACACCGTGCTCGTGACGAAGCTCTCGAATGACGAGCTCCTCGCGTGGGCGCTCGACCACGACACCGGCGCGCCCTTGGTAGGCGTGAACGTGCGCGGCAATGGCCCGGGTCTTGAGCCCACGGAGATCGTCACTGACGCGAACGGACTTGCCTCGTTCAAGGTGCCGGTGCCGGTCCTCGGCTACTCCGGCGATCGGTCGTACGTCCTCTGGATCGATGGCGGCGGCCGCAACGCGGTGACGAGCACGCGCTGGCCGAGCATGAACGCCTACCAGTTCGCGCTGCCCGGCGAGTACTACGCGCGGGAGTGGGTCGGCCATCTCTACACCGATCGTCCTATCTATCGACCAGGCGAAACGGTCCAGTGGAAGGGTGTGGTCCGCTCAGACGACGACGCCACCTACAGCCTTCCGCCGGCCGACGCGACGTTCCAGATCACGATCCTCAACGCGCGCGGGCAGCAGGTGCAGCAAGCGTCCGCGCACCCGAACGAGTTCGGCTCCTTCGCGGGCAGCTTCGTTCTTCCGAGCGACGCGCCGACCGGCAACTACGTCGTCAACATCAGCTACACGCGCGGGAATCCGTGGACCGTCACCAGCAACAGCTTCCTCGTCGCGGAGTTCCGGACGCCCGAGTTCGAGGTCGGCGT
>DATCPK010000177.1:0-2151 GCA_036570125.1 Candidatus Limnocylindria bacterium | reverse complement strand
GAGCCGCTCGTCGTTGCCGTATCCGGCGAGGGCGACGTACCGCACGACGCTCCCGATGAGGCACGACGCTCCGTGATCCTTCTTGAAGACCCAGTCCATTCCTCCGCGTCCGGGGCGACCCAGCTCTTCGAGGACGTAGCGCGCGGCTCGGCGCACGCGAGGGTCGCCCGGATCGACGCCGTACTCCGCGAGGAGGAGGCTCGTCCAGTGGGTCGACTCGTATTTGGGATCCCACAGGTCGGCGCCCGGCTCGGTCTTCTGGCCCCGGAGGATCGTCGAGATCGGCGGCATGTTCATCGCGCGCTGCTGCGCGTCGCGCAGCTCCGGGTCGCGTGGACCCTTATCGAGGAGCGAGCGAAGGGTCTGCGCGCGCACCGCCGGATCGCTGCGTTCGAGAAGCCATGGCATCGGATCGCCCTTCAGAAGGGATCGCCATGACATCAGGATCCTCCGACCGAGAGCTCTGAGATGACGAGGGTGGGGCTGCCGAACCCGCTCGGTCCGAACACGAGATCTGTGCCCACTCCGATGATCGAGCTCAGCAGATTTGTGAGGTTTCCAGCGATCGTGATCCCCTGCGCGGGGTGAACTCGGTTCCCGCGCTCGAGATAGTTCCCGGTCGCGCCGAGCGAGAACTCGCCCGACACGGGGTCGACCGTGTGCAGATTGAGGAGCGACGTGACCGCGAGAGCGCGGTCGAGGCCGACGACGATCGTATTCGCGTCGTCGGCGCCTGCCGCCACGAAGAGGTTCGACGGGCCGATCCGCGCGGGCGAGCCGTACCCACCGCGGCGCGCATTGCCCGTCGGATCGCTCTTGAGCTTTTTCGCCGTCTTGATCGACGAGAGGTACCCGCGCAGCACGCCGCGCTCGATCAGCGTCTGCGTCGTCGTGGCGACACCCTCGCCGTCGAACGGCGCGCTGCGAAGGCCGCGCGGTCGCCGCGGGTCGTCGACGATCGTCACCTTCTCGTCCGCGACGCGCTGCCCGATCTTGTTCGCGAAGAGGCTCCGGCCCTTCAGCACGTTGTCCGCAGAGAAGAGCGGTCCGATCGCGCGCAGCAGCTCCATCGCTATCCACGGATCGAGCACGACCGGCACCTTTTGCGTGGCCAGCGGCTTCGCGCCGAGCTTTTCGACGGCCCGTTGCGCAGCTCGCTGTCCGATTCGAGATGGCTCGAGCTCGCCGAAGCGACGCGCTGCCTCGCCGTGATAGCCGATCTGCCGGTCGCCGTTCTCGGATGCGACCGCCGATGTCATTGCGCCGCAATACGACTCGCGGAATGACGCGCGCACGCCCATGGTCGTCGCGATGATCGTCGTCGACTCGGAGTCGCTGTACGTCGTCTTGCGGAACTGCTTCACGCGCGGGTCCGCTGATCGCGCGGCCTCTTCGACCGCGAGCGCGATCGCCGCCCGCTCGGTCAATGGACGATCGACGATTCCCGCCTGATAGATATCGAGATCGGCATCGTCGATCGCACGTGTCGCAAGCGCGAGATCTTCGTCCCTCTCTGTCAGGTCCGACATGCGTCGGGCCATGTCGACGCAAGCTTGAATGCCATTCGCGGAGAGATCGCTCGTGTACGCAAAGCCGAGCCGCTGCTCATCGAGCACGCGGATGCCGATGCCGCGTTCGCCTCGAGCGATGACCGACTCAATGGCACCCTCTTTGATCTCGACCGATCCCGACTGGGCTTCGCGCAAAAAGACTTCCCCGGTCGCGCCGATTCCTTTAAGCGCATCGAGCGCCGCATCGACCGTCGCGTCGTTGGTGAACCGCTCGCTCATGCGGCCGCCCGCAAGAGCCGGCGGGTCCTGTCCCCGGTTCGGGGGCGCGCGCTCGCCGCACCCTCCCCACCTTTCGCGTCGTTCGCTTCGCTCACTCCGCGTGGTGGGTGCCCGGGGCACCCGCGGCTCGCGCACACCCCGCTCACCGGTGCCACCCGCCGGCCGATGGCGCTGCTCACTTGAGCTTTCCGCCTACGACCACGCTGGGAATTCGGATCGTGGGCTGCGCATCTGCAACGGGCGCGCCCTGTCCGTCTTTGCCGCAGGTCCCTGTGGAATATCCGAGATCAGTTCCGACCATATCGATTTCGCTCATCAGCTTCGGGCCCTGGCCTACAAGCGTTGCGCCGCGTAGCGGCTC
>DATCPK010000176.1:0-31622 GCA_036570125.1 Candidatus Limnocylindria bacterium | reverse complement strand
CGAGAGCGTCCGCAGTCCGAGCAGGTCCATCTTGACGAGGCCGAGGTCCTCGACGTCGCGTTTGTCGAACTGCACGACGTTGCGGTCGGGCATGGTCGCGCGCTCGATCGGCACCGTGTCGACGAGCGGCAGCGCGGTGATGAGCATCCCGCCGTTGTGGATCGACAGGTGCCGCGGGAAGTCGGCGATGGCGAGCGTCAGCTCACGGAAGAGCGGGAAGCGCGCGCGCTCCTTCTCGTCGAAGAGCTCGACGAGGTCCGCGACCGTGTCGGGCATGGCGCGCGGCTCTTCCCAGCCATGTTCCGACGCGCGGTCGGTGTGGTGATACGCCGGATGCTGCGCAGAGGTGGGTATGCCGCGCGGGTCGACGTGGTACTGGTCGATCGACTTCGCCATGCGGTCGATCGTCTCGAGCCGGAAGCCCAGGGCTTTGGCGACCTCGCGTGAAGCCGAGCGCGCGCGATACGTGACGACGTTGCAGACCATCGCGGCGTAGCGCTCGCCGTACTTTTTGTAGACGTACTGGATGACCTCTTCGCGATCGTTCGTCGCGATGTCGAGGTCGATGTCCGGCATCGTGCGCGAATCCTCGGTGAGAAAGCGCTCGAAGAGGAGGTCGTGCTCGATCGGATCGACCTTGGTGATGTCGAGCACGTAGGCGACGATCGAGTCGGCGGCCGATCCCCTGCCCTGGGCCGGGATCCGATTCTCTTTGCAGAAACGGACGATGTCCCAGTTGATGAGGAAGAACTCCGCGAGGCCGCAGCGATCGATGACATCGAGCTCGTGCGCGAGCTGCTTCGCGACGTCGCGTGTGATGCGCGGGTACTTGATCTTCGCGCCATCGCCGCAGAGCGCGTAGAGAAACGAGAACGCGGTATTGCCCTCGGGCACGGGGAAGCCTGGAAGGCGGTCCTTACCGACGAACGAGGCTTCCGCGCGCGGCGTGTTCGTGTCGTAGAGAAGGTCGAGCACGCACGAGTCAGCGATCTCGCGCGCGTTGCGGAACGCCTCGTCGAAGCGGCCCAGCCGCTCGCGCAGCATCGCCTCGCCTTTGAGCCAGTACTCGCCGTTCGGCTTGAGGCGGTTCGCATTGCCGGCCTCGTCTAGCGTCATGCCGAGGTCGATGCAGCGAAGGACGTCGTGAAGGCGGCGGCCTTCGGCGCGCGCGTAATGGACGTTGTTCGTGACGACGCAGCCAAGTCCCATCTCCCCCGCGAGCGAGGCGAGGGTGTCGCAGAGCGCGGGCGCGTCCGGGTCGAGGTGGTCAGAGAGCTCGACGTAGAGCCGCTCGCCGAAGACCGCGGCAAGGCGCGCGAGCGCTTCCCGCGCCGCGTCGAGATCGCCTGTGCGGACCGCGCGAGGTACCGCCCCGTGGGCGCACCCGGTGAGCGCGAAGAGGCCCGCGGCGTTCTGGGCGAGGAGCTCGAAGGTCGCCTTGGGCTTCGTCTTCTCGCCGGCGAGCTGGGCTGCTGAGATCGTCCGGCAGAGGCTCGTCCAGCCCTGGCGGTCGCGAGCGATCAGGACGAGGTGGCCCATGTCCTGAAGCTGGAGCTCCGCGCCGAAGATCGGACGGAGTCCTCGCTCTTTCGCGGCGTTGGCGAACCGTACAGCCCCGTACAGGCCATTCGTGTCGGTGAGGGCAAGCGCGTCGAGGCCCTGTTCGACCGCGGCGTCGGCGAGGGCGTCGACGTCTGAGGCACCATCTATGAAGGAGTAGTTCGAGTGCGTATGAAGCTCGACCCAACCGGCCATGTGCGGGGCTCCCCACCGCTCCCTGGCCGAGAGCGTATTAGAACGTCTGTTCTAGACTATCTGAGCCCGCTTCTGGGAGCGGCTGACCCGACGAAAAGAGCGACCTCGTCCTGGTCTTTCTGATGGGCGGGTCGGACGGATTCGAGAGCCGCCATCATGAGGGCGGCGATGAGAACGGCGAGCATCTTGAAGAGTCCCACGCACTGAAGGAAAGCGGCCGCGAGGTCATCGGTCTCCCCCCGAGAGAGCGATTTGTGTCGCCAGCCGGGCGCAGCGAGTCCTAGTCCATGACGCGCTGCAGCCACCAGGCACCCGAGCGCCGGTCTCCATAGACATCGCAGACCAGGCCATCCGCGGTCCGAAGCGTGACGTAGTCGCGGGAAACGCTGTCCTTCCACCAGTCGGCTTCCACGCGCCAGCGGCGCAGTTGCTCGACGACGGTGTGCCGATGCCCCGCCACGATGAGCGCGACGAGCTCGCCCTCGTCCCACACGAGCTTCGCGGGAAGCGGTTCGGCAAAGAGCCTCATGCGATCACCTCGACCCATTCATTCGCACGTTCGGGTAGGCGCGCGGCTTCGTCCGTGACTTTCGCCCGGAGCACCACGCCTTTGCCGAGCTTCGCGCGCAGGTAGCGCGCGGTCGCGATGGCTTCTTCCTTGCGCGCGCCATCAGGGGCAAAGAGCCCGATCTGCCGGCCGCGCGCCGCCTCGACCTCGGGGACCTCGAGCGCGCATCCGGTCACGAGGCCGAGCTCGACGCGTTCCTCGAGCGCCCAGCGAAGCGATCGCAGGAGCGCGGCCGCCTCGCGGGTCGGCGGAAGCACGGTGCGCTCGATGCGCAGCGGTCCCGCGTCCTCGCGATCGAGGCGCAGATCGAGCCGGAGCGCGGCGAAGCCTTCGCGCGCGAGCACCGCGGATATCTCATCGACCACGACACGGAGCGCGAACACGAGCTGCTCGCGCGAGCCGATCGCCTCGTCCCACGCGCGGCGCGCGCGGATCCGATGCGGCGGAGCGGACGCGCGGATCATGTCGCCGTATTCGCCGCGCGCGAGCGCGTGCGCACGCGCAACGGCGCTGCCAAAGCGATCGAAGACCGACCCGCGTGGCAGATCCGCGAACTCACCGACGGTACGCAGACCGAGCAGACGCAGCTCGTCGTGCACCTTCGGGTCGACCGGCAACACGTCGAGCGGCAGCGGCGCGAGGAACGCGCGTCCATCGTCGACCGAACGCACCTCGCCGGGTGGGGTTCTCTCGGCGACGACGCGCGCGACGAACGGCGTCGGCGCGATCCCCGCTGACGCGCGGGCGCCGACGCGCGTGCAGCGCTCCAACACGTTCCGCGCGACCCGTGCGGGCGCACCGAGAAGCTCTTCGGTGCCGGCGAGATCGCACGCGAACGCGCCTGGAGCGAGCACGCTCACGCGCGGGAGAGCCGCGTGGAGCGTCGCGAGCAACCGCGCATGCAGCTCGGGCGCGTCGGTCACGACGATCGCGAGCGTGACGGGATCTCTCATACGGCGACCGTCGCGAGATCGGCACGCGTCCCGAGGTCCGCGACCGCGCCGTCGAGTGACGTGACGCAGAAGAGCGCGCGATCGCTCGTGTGTGCGCGCCCTACCGCGAACGACCAGCCGACGGTGCGATCGAACCGACGCTCCCATGCGACGCGTTCGAAGACGAAGGTCGGGATCGCGATGCGTCGCCCGCGCTCGCCCGCAACGACAAGGAGCGCGGCAGGCGATCCGCGGACTGCGGAGAGCGCCGGTGCGAGGTCATCGACATTCACGCCACCGAACACGGGCTCGCCGACATCCACGACGACAAGGCGGAAACCCTCGCTGCGGAGCGCCGCGGCCGTCGCGAGCGCGAGACCTGCGCCGCGCGCGCGCACGACGACGAGACGCTCGAGATCCACGTTCGCGCGCTGGGCGGCAAGCGGATCGAACGACGCGGTCGGATCGATCCACGCGGCCATCCCACCCTGCGACTGCGCGGCGGCGGTCGCGCGGAGTGCGAGCTGGAGCTTTCCCACACTGGGCGGACCGACGAACGCGATGGGCTCGCCGGCGACAAGCCCGCCGCCGATCACACGATCGAGTGACGATTTCGTCGCGATGACGAGCTCGCTGCGATGGCGCTCGCTTGTACTGCCGCGCGCAAGCGCGTGTACGCCAAAGCGTCCTTCTATGTGCGCGATCGCACCGGCCAGTCCGTTCGCTGCCACTTCGCTCCCCTTGACCGTTCGCGAATCGTCCGTTTCAGCCTGTTGCTGGCCACATCCAGGTGTTAGAACGAATGTTCTAGAGACTACTTGCTCCTCAAAAAACTGTCAACTCAGCTTTTGAGTGAGATTTCTGGCCGTCATCGTGCACGCCTTCTCCCGATGATGAGTGGTGGCGCACCAGGACGGTGCGCCAATTGCGGGGCCGACGCCTACATCCAGCTCGCTGTTGGGGACGCGATGCTTTGCGCCCACTGCTACCAGGATCGCCTTGGGCTCACCAAGAAGGCCCTCGCACGCAAAGGCGCCGAGCGGCAGATCCGAGCGGTCTAGGACGTCGTCGCGGGCCGCGGGCGCGCGATCGCGACTGCCTCACGTAGCGCCGTGACGCGCAGCGCTGCATAGCCTGCAAGCAGCGTCACGATCACGCCGCCGACCAAGAACGCGTTGTTGATGCCCACGAGCGTGCCGACCGATCCGAGGACCAATTGCCCGAGCGGCATGAACCCGATGAAGACCATCGTCTGCACACTCAACACGCGTCCGCGCAGGGCGTCGGGTGTCCGGGTCTGCATGAGTGTGTTCGCCATTCCCATGAAAATCATCACGGCGAGGCTCGTGAGCCCGACGAAGACCATCGCGCCGACCACGGTGTGCTGCAGTCCGAAAAAGATGAGCAGGGCGCCGTGGGCGAATGCAGCACCCACGAGGAGGGTGCCTCGGCGCTTCCATCCACCCGCCGCCGCGGTCAGAAGGGCACCGACCAGCGCACCGGCACCTGACGCGGCGAGGAGCCACGAGAGCTCGATCGCGCCGACACCGAGGAGCTGCGCCTCTGCCGGCAACAGCTGGATATACGGACGGGTAAGCAGCGCCGTGGCGACGCTCAGCAGGACGACCCACCGCAGCACCGCGTCCCTTCGTATGAACGCGAGACCTTCTCTGATGGATTCGAGCAACGGGAGACGTGGGCCGTAGTCGATCACCGGTTGGGGGCGCATGAAGATCAGCGCCAGGACGATCGCGAGATACGAGATCGCGTTGATCAGCATGAGACCGCCAACCCCGAAAGGAATTATCAGGAGGCCGCCGAGGAGCGGACCGACGAGAGTCGCTCCGTTGAACGCCGCCGAGTTGAGGCCGATCGCGCTCATGAGCTGCTTTTCGGACACGAGCCGCGGGACCATCGCCTGCCGCGTCGGCGCATCGAACGAGAAGATGATCGAGTTCAGCGCGCTGATGAGGACGATCTCGACGATGTTGATCTGATTCGTGATCGCGAGGAACGCGAGGATCCCGGCGAAGACTGCCGCGCTCGACTGCGTGACGAGGAGAAGGCGTCGGCGATCCGCGCGATCGGCCACGACGCCGCCGAAGAGACCGAACGCGAGGCCGGGGAGCGCGCGAGAAAGTCCCACGATGCCGAGATAGAACGGAGCGAGCTGCGGAACGCCGTCCTTGATCGCGAGCTGCACCACGAGCCAGCCGAGGCCGAACTGCTGCATCCACGTCCCGATGTTCGAGACGACCAGACCGATCCAGAAGAGCCGGAAGTCGCGATGCTCAAGCGCCGACCATGCGGAGGTGCGGCCGGGCTCGGCCGCCGCGGCCTCGTCTAGTCCCTCGGCCTCGAGTTCGGAGGCGATCTCCTCTGACGACATGTCCTGCGAGAGTGCATGGGAGTCGAACCCACCACGGAACGTTCTACGCCCCGTCAACGGTTTTGAAGACCGAGGGACTCACCGGAGCCCCCGCACTCTCATGTGAGCTCACGAACGAACTCGCGGTTCGAGTGTACGTAGAAGGTCGCCTCAGGTCCGCCATCCCAGCGGCCGGTCTGGCGCCCGCGCGTTTATCCAGCGGAGAGGTCCTTGTCTTCCATCTCCCATGCATGGTCGAGCGTGTGGAAGGCAGAGTGTCGGATGAGGAACGGCAGCGTCCAGGTCCGCATGCGCTTCGGGACCTCGCCCGCGTTGTACGCGCGCATCGCCGCGACGTATGCCTTCCGATGCTTCCGTAGCCCGGCCGGCGTGAGCGCGGCGCCCTCGTCGATCCGCAGCCCGACCTGTTTCGCGAAGTCCTCGCTCTCCGTGCGGACGGTGTGGCGGATGATCCGGTCGCGGTCCCGTCCTCCACCGCGCGGCCCCTTGCGCATCTCCGGGGAGACGCGAGCCGCGACGCGGTCGAAGAATTTCCAGCATGCCTGCAAGAGCGTGATCGCGCGGTCGAGCTCCGCCTCGCGCATCGGTCTCCGTTCGCGCGCGGAGGGCGAGAACGAGATGCCCCAGAAGTCGGTCGAGCCTGTACCGACCTTGTCCTCCACGACCTTCAGGCGACCAGCGCTGTCGAACTCGGTCGACATCCCCGCAAGGGCCGCGATGGGCCGGTAACGGTCCCGATAGGCCTCGAGGGTCTCCAGGGCGAGCTCAGCGGTCTTCGCGCCGCGGCTCCATCCCGGCCAGTCAATGCTGAACGCCACGGACCGCTTGTTCTTCGGCCCGCGTTCGACGACGGCGCGGACAGGCACGCCTCACTATCGCACGAGGTACCCGCGAGGCTTCGAAGCGGCGCGCCTAGCATCGCTTGGTGGGCGAGCGCGTCGTTTTCAACACTCACCGGGACCGTCGGCAGCATGGGCCTCACAGGGCCGGAATCGAACCCAGCGCTTTTCATCGGACCATGCCGGCGTACGCGATCACTCCAATGGTCGATCTCGCGGATCTCGCTTCAAACCTCGGAGTCGCGCGGATCTCGGTGAAGAACGAGCAGGAACGACTGGGGCTTCCGTCTTTCAAGGGTCTCGGTAGCTCGTGGGCGCTTCACGAGCGCGTGAGGGCAGCCGGAGGTCAAGTGAGAACGCTCATTCCCTTCCCCGATCTCCGCGCGCTCGTGCTGCGTCTTGGCCCGCCGACGCTGTGTACCGCGAGCGATGGCAACCACGGTCGCGCGGTCGCAGCCTTGGCCGAAGCTCTCGGGTGCGGATGCGTCGTGTTTCTTCCGGCAGACAGCGCCGCCAGCCGCGTTGACGCGATCCTTCGTCACGGCGCGGAGGTCGAGCTCATCAACGGCAGCTACGACGATGCGGTGGAAGCTGCTCGCACGACCACCGAGGCGCGGGGTCACTGGTATTGCCCGGACACGGTCGGGCCAGACGCCACAGAAGAGGAGCGCACGTTCGCGAGCAACGTGATGGCCGGCTACGGCACGCTCTTCGAAGAGTTCCTTCGTCAGCTCGGCCGGGTGCCGGATTTCCTGTTCGTGCAGGCGGGAGTCGGTGGGCTATCGGCGGCCGGCGTCTCGGCGGTGCGGCAGGTGTCCGCCTCCACCAGGGTGGTGGTCGTCGAGCCGCAGGGCTCCGCCGCGATCGCCCGTTCATTCGCCGCTGGTTCACCGACCACCGTGCCGGACGCGCCGACCGTCATGGCGTGCCTGCGATGTCAGAGCGTGTCGGCGGTCGCGTGGCCCGCTCTCGTCGCGGGCGTCGACGCGGTCATGCTCGTCACCGACGATGAGGCCGCGACCGCGGTGCGAGCTCTCGCACGAGCGGGCATTGTCGCAGGCGCCTCGGGTGCAGCCGGTCTTGCCGGAGTCCTCGTCGCATGTGCGGATGAGTCGGTGCGCTCGCGGATCGGCATCACATCTGATTCGAGCATCGCCGTCGTGAACACGGAAGGCGCGACCGATCCGGAGAGTTACGAAGCGATCCTCGCTGGGAACGCGAGGGCCCCGCGTCGCCGCGGGGCCCCTGAACTATTGCGCTGAGAGGTCCGCGGGCTGTGGCTCGACCACGACCTCGCGGTTGGGACGGCGGTCCTGGTGCTTATTGCGACCACCCGACTGCCACGACTTGCGACTCTCGCCCGTGGGGAGCGAGACGATGTCGCGCTTGTCCATCATGTTGCAGTAGCCGTCGAAGACCACACCCTTGTCCATGACGAGCGACGGGGTTACCACGTCGGCCTTCACGCGGGCGTGGCCGCGGAGCTCGACGGAGTCGCGTGCCTTGATCTTGCCGTTGACCTCGCCGTTGATCACGACGGAGCCGCAGGTGATGTCAGCCGAGACCTTCGCGGTCTCGCCGATGATGAG
Source organism: Candidatus Limnocylindria bacterium (assembly GCA_036570125.1). Classification (GTDB taxonomy): domain Bacteria; phylum Chloroflexota; class Limnocylindria; order P2-11E; family P2-11E; genus 3-1-20CM-2-70-9. Next base: position 23,550 of record DATCPK010000176.1, on the reverse strand, counting down.
GAGATCGTCGGTGGTGATCTCGCCAGTGAACGTGCCGTCGAACCGGACCTGACCCTGGAAGCTCAGCTTTCCTTCGAAAACCAATCCCGGCCCGAATGTGGCGTTTCCCGAGGCGTCAGCGCTCCCGCTTTGGTATTCACGCATTTGTGGTCTTCCCTCCTGCCGCCGGCGGACGCCGGTGTCGCGTAACCATGAACGCCACAAGGGCACGCGCGCAATGGCCTGGAGGGGGCAAACCCGTAACGATGGGTGCAGACGCTCAGGCGCGAGCGGTGCGTGTCTCCACCAGAAGGACCTCGGCTCCGTTCGGGCCAGCCTCTAATTCGAGCACTGGCTCCTCATGGATCTTGGCCGCACCGCCCTCGTCGAGTTCCGGTCGGACCAGAGAGCCGTGGACCACGAAGAGGTAGCCGCCGAATCCCGTCCGGAACTGATGGCGCACCTCGTTCTTCGCCTCGAGGAGGCCGGCATAGACGGCCGCGTCCTGGTGCACGGTGACCGCGTCGTCCGCCCGAGGGGCACCCTCACCGCCGAATCCCTCCGCCGGGACGAGCACAGGCTTTAACGCGTTGCGCCGCGTGTCCGCGGCGAACTCGCGCTGCTCGATGCTCGGCTCGAGCCCCCGGCGCGAAGGCATGATCCACATCTGGATGAAGCGCATCGGCTCGGTCTTCGAGCCGTTCCGCTCCGAGTGCTGCATCCCCGATCCGAGCGTCGCTCGCTGGACGGCGCCTGGATGAAGGATCCCGCCGTTGCCGCGCGAGTCGGCATGTTCGAACGTGCCCTCGGCGACGTAAGTGATGCCCTCGATGTCCCGGTGCGGATGCATCGGCCACGCGGCACCCGGCACGAGCCGATCGTCGTTGAACACGCGGAGATCGCCGAGGCCCATGTTGGCCTCGTCCCAGTACTGATCGAAGCTGAAGTGCCAGTTCGCGCTGAACCATCCGCCTTCGGCGTGGAACAACGACGCGCGGGGACGAAGGACGATGGTCATCGCGCGAGACGCGGCGGCGCTAGGCCGCGGCGGTCCCGGTGATGTGCGGCTGGATCTGCTGGAGGAGCTTTTCCTTCGGCATGTAGCCCACGACGCGCTGGGCCTCGCGGCCGTTCTTGAAAAGGATCATCGTCGGGATCGAGCGGACCCCGAAGCGTCCCGCCGTGATCGGGTTGGCGTCAACGTCGAGCTTGGCGATCTTCACGTTGTCGCCCTGCTCGTTCGCGATCTCTTCGAGGACCGGAGCGACCATGCGACAGGGGCCGCACCAGGTAGCCCAGAAATCGACGAGCACCGGTGTCTCGGATTTGATGACTTCCGCTTCAAAGTTCTGGTCGCTGACCACCTGTGGCTTGCCCATGGACTCGCCTCCTGTCACCACTTAAACGCCAACTGCTGGCCGGTTTGTTCCACCTCTGGAGATAGGCCCAGGACCGGCTCGAGCAAGTCCAGCGCCACATCCGGCTGCGTCGCCCACGATCGTAGCGGTCCCCACTTTACAAAGCGCCAGCCCCGTCGGCGAACCACCTCGGCGGTCCCCGCGGCACGCCGAAGCTTGAACTCCGCCAGCGCCCGCCGCTCGTCGGCGATGGCGAAGAACCGGAAGACGCGGTCCTCGTCCGGGATCGCCTCGCCGAGGGCGATGACGCTCCGATGGAGCCGTGCGGTCCACTCGAGCTGCCAGAGAAACACCATGCGGCCCTTGTCGTACCAGAGGCAGTCGATGTAATCGAGAGCGTCGGAACGGATCCCGGACACGCGCGCGATGTCGGCCGCGCGCTCCGCCTCCGTCATGAGGTCGCCGAGGAACGCGCCGCGGTGGGCGTGCGCCTCGGGGAGCCCGCGCCGCTCGATGTCGCGGCCCACGTGCACCTTGAAGCCGAGGCGGCGGCCCGCGTCGACGAGCTGGATCGCGAGGAGGGTTTGGTCGGCCTGGCGCCGTACCAGACCGTCCTCGTCCCGGAGACGCCATCTCCCGTCGTCTCCTTGGCGCCCGTAGGCGGCGATGCAGCGCTCGACGAGCTCGCGGTCGGGCGTCTCGACATCGCGGAAGAGCCCGTACGCATGTCGAAGAAGAGCGCGCGTCTCGACGTCACGCGCCGCCGAGAGCAGGCCCCACACGCCCCACTCCAAACGGTCGTCGAGCGGGGTGGCATCGACCGGTTCGGAGAGCGAGTACACGGTGGTGTCGTGCGCGTGCTCGGCCGCGGCGCCGTCGAGCTCGATCTTCACGATGCCCGAGCGCGCCGCGTCGGCGAGCGCGGAGCGGAAATGGTCCAGGAAGACCTCGAGCTCGGACACGCCGCCGGCTCGCGCGAGGGTCAGCGGCGCGAGCAGCTTGCGCGCCGCGAGAGACTCGAGCGCCGCGGCGGCGGCGCGGTCGGTCGCCACAGGCTCGCCGCGCGCGCGGACGATCTCGCGCACGCCGGCGCGGATGGCGTCCTCGATCGCCGACGCGTCGGCCGCGCCCTGATCGCGAAGGAGCGGCACGTCACGGTCGAAGTCGCAGATCGCAGTCGCGCCTGAGCCGCTCGCGCCCGCCGTCGAGAGCGCATCGCGCTGGTACGTGATCCCGCGCAGGCGATAGCCCGCGCCCGCGCCGGCGAGGGCGACCGCGGCGATCGTCGTCAGGTCGGCGTGTGGCACGTACACGACGGCCGGCGCCTCGGGGCGCGACCCGCGATGACCGTCGATGAGCGCGGCGCGCATGGTCCGCAGCAGTCGCTCGCGCCCGACGACGCGGCCCTCGCCGGCGTCGGTCGGCTTCGTCCCGCGGATGCCAAGGAGCGCGACGGCCGCGACGGCGCTCCAGCCGCCGAGGGCGTCCTCGACCGGCGCCTGACACAGGACGAGATCCGCGTCGCCGGTGTCCAGAGCGAGCGTTGCGGACCGAGCGCGGGCCGGCGACGGGTGCTGCGCGAGCCATGCAACGAGCTCTCGCGCGGTGCGGTCGAACTCCAGCCAGACATTCACCTCGCGCGATTGCGACGCGTGCGAGCGGCGCGCGCGGCCCTTCTCGACTCGAAGTGGCGCGCCGCGGCCGGCCAGCGTGTTCAACCGGCTGCCCGATATGAGCACCTCGAGCACGCACAGGAGGAGGACGTCGCGGGCCGGCGATGCCGGGATCGCGGTCTCGACCGCGCGCAATGTCGCGACGAGCGCGGTCAGATTGCGCGGCGTATAGAGGGCCGCGGTGCTCTCGCCCAGCGCCTGCGCGTTCGGATCGGGGCCAAAACGCTCGACGAATTGCCAGTAGGCGAGGCCGCGCTGCTCGAGACGCTGGCTCGACTGCTCGTCGTCCTCGGTGGCGGCCTCGATGAGAAGCGCGCGTCCTTCGCGAGCGCAGATCCCGCAGCGGAAGGCCTTCTTGGTCGGCGTGGGTGCGTCTCGCTCCCAGAGGAATGCTTCGACGATCACCGGGCCGCGGCATGTCGCGCACGTCGAGCCGTAGAGCTCGCGCATCGCGACGCGGTGCGGCGTGCCGACGAGCGCGCTCTCGCCCACTCGGTCGAGCGCCGCGAGTATCTCGTCGCCGGCGGGCGCGAGGGCGATCGCGCGCCTCGCCCACTCGCCGAGGGGCTCGCGCGATTTCGCCACGCCGCGTCGATCGGCGCGCTCCGCGGCGTCCGCAGCGGACCACGGATGCGCGAGCGGATCGAGAACGACGCCGCGTCGCGGCGCGTATGCGTTCGCATAGAGATCGGCGAGCGCTAAAGGAAATGCGGTGCCGAAACGGTCGAGCGGACGGGGAAGAGGGAAGATCTCGAGCGGGACCATGGAGCGGACGCGCTCAGGTTGGCTCAAGGCAGAGTGAAGAGTACGGCCCTCCTCGAGTCCACGATCACTCCGACGACTCGGCCGTCGCGCGAAATGGCGAGGTCGTTGATCGTTCCGCCGGCGCCAAGCTCGTCGGCGGCGCCGCTCACCGGATCTAACACGAGGGCCTTGTCGGTGCCGTCCAGGACGACCGCGCGGCGCCCCACCGCGAGGCGGCGCCCGTCCACGAGCGGGGCGGTCCACATGGCGGCGCCGTCGGAGCCGACCGCGATCAGCGCGGTCTGCTGGAGGACGTAGAGGGTGCCATCGGGCGCGAATGCGACGTCGCGTGCCGTGTCGCCGACGCGCGTCAGGGTCGACTTCGGGTCGGACAGGGCGAAGCGGTACGTGCCCTGGTCCGTGACGACCGCCGCGAACTTGGCGGCCCGGTCGACCGCGAGCGCGGTGCCGACGCCCGCGATCCGCGCGACTGCCTTGAGCTCCGTGTCGCGGCCCGGACGGAAGACCTCGACGTCGAAGGCGCCGTCGGTGGTCGTGCCCACGTAGACGTCGCCGGCATCGCTCGCGGCGATCCGCGCGCCGGCCGCCGGCGTGACGATCGGGAACGGATCTCCGATGACCTCGCCATTCGCGGCGCGACCGCCGATCAGGCCCGTGCCGCCGCCGGCGAGTCCGGTGGAGCCGCCCGATGCAGCGACGAACACGTGCGTCGAGCCTGTGAAGAGGATCTGCGTGGCCGCGCCGGTGAAGCGCATCCCCGAGCCGATGTTCTCTCCTGATGGCACGGCGAGGAAGGTCACCACCTGGCCACCGACGGCGAAGGTCTGCGCGTCTCCCCCGTCGGAGAACTGGAGCACGCTCATGCCCGCGAAACCCTGCGGCAGCGCCGTGAGCGTGCCCTTCGGATCGAACAGCGCCGCGTAGCCGTCGTCGCTGCCGGTCAGAAGCCACGCGCCGTCCGAGCTCACTGCGATCTTCCGGGAGGTCGCGCGCACCTCCTGCACGCGCGACGGTTCGCGCCAGAGCTCCGCGTCGGGAAGCGGTCCGGTCCGCGCGAACGCGTAGGACGGCTGGTCGGTCACGACGTTGGTGACGCCCTGCTTCAGGAGGCCCGCGCTCGCCGTATCCGCGCTGGCTCGATCGTTGTACGGCCCGATGTGGACGACGTATGGAGCGCTCTGTGTGTACGAGCCGTTCAGCGGCGAGCCCATCCGCTGGAGCGCCTGCTTGGCCTCTGTGGCGGTCACGTACGGGCCCGTCGTGATCGTCGACTGCGTCGACGACGTGCTCGTCACGACGAACGACATCCCGCGCGCGATCGTCGTTTGGAGCGAGTCGTCCTTCGGCAACGTGGTCGAAAGATCGCGCAGCCGCTGCCAGCCGGCGGTGACGTCGGAGAGCACGCGGGCGAACGCGGCCGGGTCGCCGCCGTCGGCGTAGGTCTCGCCGTCACGCGCGAGGTCGGAGAGGCCGTCGGCGAGCGGGACGAGCTTCTCGCGGATCGGCCCGGTGCGATCGAGCGCGCCCGCCAGGACCGCGCCGTTGAAGGAGTTGATCGTCTGCGTGGTCCCGCGCATGACCGCGCCGTATCGCGCGGCCGCGACCGTGCGGGTCTGCTCGCCCGAAAGCGCTCCGGCCAGACCGTAGTCGTACGCCGAGACCTGCAGCAGCACCGCGCCCGCATCGCGCGCAAGCTTCGGCGCGCCCTCTACATCGTTGAAAGGCCCGCTGTTCGAGGGCTGCCCGGACTCGGTGCAGGACGCGAGGAACGCCAAGGCAAGGACGGATGCGAGCGCGCGGCGCGTGCTCGCCACGCTCACTCTTCGGGTTCGTCCTCCGAATCGTCGTCGTCCTCGGTGCCGACGGCGAGCGGCTCTTCGGTGACCTCGGTCTCCTCGAGCACTTCTTCGGCGGCAGGAGTTTCCTCCTCGGCCTCCTCGGCGTCTTCTTCGATCTCGTCCCCGGCGTCGCGGAAGAACGTGCCGCGGACGTAGGCCCGCTCCTTCGTCTCCGCGGAACGGTGGTGACCAGGGAACGAGATGCGGCTCGCGTTCTCCGCGCTCGAGAACAGCTCGCGAATCGCGACACGCGCGTTCGCGGGATCGTTGCTTACGATCGCGGCGACGTACCGGTTGCCGGTGCGGATGAGATCGATCAACCGGCGGCCGACCTTCGGCTCGAGGAACCCGATGAGCTCGCCATCGCGAGCATGCACGGCCAGCAGGCCTTCCTGCTCGCGCAGCTCGCACTCAGCTCCGGGGCTGTACTTCGCAAGGATGTGCGTCGGAGCGGGGTTGATCAGACGGAGGATGCCCGTCTTCCCCATGTCCTCGATGAAGAGACGAGGCTGCGTCTTGGTCGTCGTCGTGAAGGCTTTCGTCTTGTGCTCCAGCAGCGTCGCGACGCGCGAGTTGCCGCGGAGAGCGATCGAGTTGGCAGGCTCGATCTTCAGGACCTCCGCGAAAGACGCCTTGGCCTCATCGAGGCGACCGAGCTCGAGAAGCGCCCGGCCGAGCCGGTTGCGAGCCTCGAGATCGTCGGGTGCGACCTCGATGAGCTTTTGGTTGAGCTCCGCGGCGCGCGGCCAGTCGGCCTCGAGTGCGGCCGCGGTGGCCTGGTCGCCAAGTGCGCGCGCGCGAAGACCTGCATCGGTTATCTGTGGCACGGGGTGTTCCTCCAACGCGTGAGGGTACGCCCGGTCGGGCGCTCTGGGATATACGAATTGTACCGGTTACGCTTCCGGCGTCGTGCCGTACCTGTCGGAAATACAGCACCGCCGGGTTATCGAGCCGAACGGCAACGAGGTGGGTAAGCTCGCGGACATCGCGGTCGTGCCGCAGGGGCAGTTCCCGGCCGCGCAGTGGGCCATCCTCTCGACGCCGTCCGGCGAGAAGATCGTGCGCTGGGGAGACCTCGCGCAGGAGATCGGGCACTTCCGCCTTCGCAACCGCCTTGAGACGACGCCCGATGCGCAGCTTCCGGCGGAGGCCCTCCGGCTCGCCCGCGATCTCCTCGACAAGCAGATCGTCGACACCCACGGCGCCAAGGTCGTGCGCGTGAACGACCTCCAGCTCTCCGACGTCGACGGGCAGCTTCGCCTGGTTGGCGCCGACGTGGGGCTCCGCGGGCTGCTTCGCCGGGTGGGCGCGGAGTCCCTTGCCGAGCGCGTCGTCGGGCTCGCTGGCCGGCGGCTCCCGCGCGGGATCATCCCGTGGCATCTCGTCGAGCCGCTCGAGGCGAAGAAAGACGCGCCTGCGAAGACCGCCGCGGTCCGTCTGACGATCCCGCACGCGAAGCTCGCGCTCCTTCACCCGGCGGACATCGCCGACATCGTCGAGGAGATGACTGCCGACGAGCGCATCGCGGTCTTCCAGCAGCTCGACATCGAGACCGCGGCCGAAGCGCTGCAGGAGGTCGAGCCCGAGATGCAGGCTGCGATCGTCAGCGATCTCCCCGAGGAGCGCGCGGCGGACATCCTCGAAGAGATGGACCCCGACGAAGCCGCGGACCTCTTGCAGGATCTACCGGAGGACCGGCGTGACGAGCTCGTCGAGCTCATGGATAAAGAAGAGGCTCAGGACGTGGAAGAGCTTCTCACCCACTCCGAGGATTCGGCCGGCGGGATCATGACGACAGATTTTGTGGCGCTTCCGAGAGAGCTCACGGCCGCGCAGGCCATCGACGAGCTCCGCGCGAAGAAGCCGGATCCCCAGCTCACCTATTACCTCTACGTTGTCGACGGCGACGGGAAGCTCGAAGGCGTCCTGTCCCTGCGCGACCTCGTCGTCGCGTCGCCGGAGACGAAGGTAAGCGAGATCATGGATCCGAACGTGTTGAAAGTTGACGCGGAGACGCCGAAAGAAGAGGTGGCCGCGCTCATCGCGAAGTACGACCTGCTTGCGATGCCGGTGGTCGACGCTCGCAAGAAGCTCCTTGGGACGGTCACCGTGGACGACGTGGTCGAGTTCATGCTCCCCCGCGGTTGGAAAAAGAGGTCGCTTCGGTCGATCGCTAGGTGATCAGGACCGCCGCCGCGGTCCGTCGCGGCACTCGCGTGCGCCGCGCTTCGATCGTCGCCTTCCTCGCGGTGATGGGCCCCGGGATCATCACCGGGTTCGCCGGAAACGACGCCGGCGGCGTCACGACCTATACCGCGGTCGGGGCGCACTACGGCTTCGCGATGCTCTGGCTCCTTCTTCTTTCCACCGCCGGACTGCTGATCATTCAGGAGATGTGCGCGCGCATGGGCGCGGTGACCGGAAAGGGACTCTCCGACCTCATCCGCGAACGCTTCGGCGTGCGCTGGACGATCGTCGCGATGGTCGCGCTCCTCATCGCGAATGGTTCGAACGTCGTCGCGGAATTCGCCGGTGTCGCCGCGAGCCTCGAGCTCCTCGGTGTCGAGCGGATCGTCTCGGTCCCCGCGGCGGCCCTCGTGATCTGGGCGCTTGTGGTGTTCTTCAGCTACCGCGTCGTCGAGCGAACGCTCTTCGTTCTGGTCCTCGCGTTCATCGCATACCCGGTGAGCGCGGTGATCGTCAAGCCCGACTGGGGAGCGGTCGCGCAGGGCTTCGCCATACCGACGTTGCCGACGGAGCAGGCCGCGCTCATCGCTGCGCTTGCACTCGTGGGCACGACGATCACGCCGTACATGATGTTTTACATACAGGCGTCGATCGTGGACAAGGGCATCGGTCGCGATCTGTATCGCTTCGCGCGAATCGACGTGTCCCTCGGGGCGATCCTGACGGGACTCAACGGATTCTTCATCATCGTCGTTGCGGGAGCGGTGTTGTTCCCCCATCACGTGATCGTCAATTCCGCCGCGGACGCTGCGCAGGCGCTCGGTCCGCTCGCCGGCGATCAATCCAAGCTGCTATTTGGCATCGGCCTGTTCGGTGCGTCGCTGCTCGCTGCGACGGTGATGCCACTCTCGACGAGCTACGCGATCTGCGAAGCCTTCGGCTGGGAGGCTGGGATCAGCAAGGACTTCCGCGAGGCGCCCGTGTTCATGGGGCTGTTCACGCTCCTGCTCGTGATCGGCGCGCTCGTCGTGCTGTCGCCGAGCGTGCCGCTCTTCCCGCTCATCCTCCTTTCGCAGAATGTGAATGGGTTGCTGCTGCCGATCGTGCTCGTCTTCATCCTCAAGCTCGCGGGAGATCGAGGACTCATGGGCGATCAGGCCAACAGCCGCGTGTCGCAGGTCATCGGCGTCGGCACCGCGGTCGGAGCCTCAGCGCTTTCGATCGCTCTGGTGGCGGTCACGATCCTGGGGGCGACCCCCTAGCCGCAACCCCGATCAATCCCGCACCATGTGGGCGTGAGGAGGCGCGGGAGCGTGATCGTTGCTCTGATCGTCGCGACGGCAGGTGTTGGGGTCGTTCTCGCGATCGGCGCGCGCGAGTCCCAGATCGCGGCACCTTCGCCATCCGCGACGCCGACCGCGGCCCCGTCGCCGAGCGGCATCGCGGTCACGTTCACGACCGGGACGGCGACGCCAACGTGCCGCGTTCTGCCCACGCCGAACTACGGTCCCGAGCCGCCGCACGCGCCGGTCAATGGGCAGCCGACTATTGGCGCGCCGACGCTGAGCGGAGTCATCCTCGTGCGTATTCCACAGTGCCGCGACATCCAGCAGATCCTCAGCAAGTACGGCCTCCCGGGTCCGGCGACGCGTTACATCGATGTCGCGGAGAGCGACGAAATGATCGCCAATGGCGCAACGCGCTGGTTCCGGGTGCAGGTCACGCCGGGCACCGAAGCGGCCACGGTCGTGGAGCTCTATCGGCATCCCGAGGACATCGAGTATGTGCAGCTCCTCCCGGAGTTCCAGGGCGGAGTGGCGCGAGCGTAGGCAGAACGGGGGACGCCTTCCCCCCACACGGGTGTTAGCGGCGATCCGTTCATGAGCAACGCTCTTGTCAAATGGCTACGGCGCTCAACGTCGCGATCCCGGTCGTCGATCCGTACGGCAGTGTCTTCCGACTTCTGCGGTCGGTGGAGCTGCCCTTCTCGCTGTTCCGCGTGGAGGACACGTCGGAGGTCGAGGCTGATGCGCCGTTCGCCATCCTGAGCTCGTACGGCAAAGCGGACGCGGCCGCGGTCGAGGAGCTCTCCGACCGCGTCCCGACCGTCGTCTACGCGGTGCAGGTACGCGCGAACGAGCCCGCGCCTCTCATGCGGGCCATTGCGTATGTGAGCGATCGGATGCCGACGGTTCTCATTCGCACCGTGATCACGGCCGCTGTGGAGCGCAACGCTCGCCGCTAGCTGCCCTGCCCCGATGGTGGCCCCGATTGCCCCGGAGGCGCCTCCACATTTCGGATGAACTCCCCGTAGGCCGTCGACCCTTGCGGGTCCTCATGATCAGGGACGTGCGAGCGTCGTCCTTTCGTGACCGCCCAGGCGATGGGACCGAACAGGATGAGCACCACTACGACAACCGCAAACCACTCCATTTAACGCGGCTCCTCGAGGACCCCGCCCGTCGCGTCCAGATAGCGGTCCGGATTCTCCTGGAAGATGCGCTTGCATTTCAGCGCGTCGAACGCGTAGATCCGGTCCTCATACCGCACGCGAAGTGCGCCATCGCCAAGCGGCGCACCGCAGATCACGCAGCGGACCGCGCTCATGATGGTTCGACCTCGAGCAACGGCTGACGGGAGCGGACGAGCTGTCCGTTCTCGGCGAAGATGCGCCGTACGCGCCCCGACTCGGTGGAGCGGATCTCGTTGAAGAGCTTCATCGCCTCGATGAGACCGATGACCTGTCCGGTTTCCACGGTCGAACCCACCTGCACGAATGCTTCCGTCTGCGGCGACGACGCGCGGTAGAAGATCCCGGTGAGCGGCGCGTTCACGGTCGGAAGCTCCTTCACCGGCGCGGCCGGAGCAGCCGGCGCTGCGTGAGGCGAAGCGACCGCGCCGGGTGCGGTCGTCGCGACGCGGCCGCCGTTCTTCGACACGCGCACGCGCACCCCGCCGCGCTTCACCTCGAGCTCTGTGACCTCGTCGTTCGCGAGACGCTCGAGGAGCTCGGTGACGATCGCGTTCGCGTCGGCGCGAACCTTTCGCGGATCGGGCATCAGGCCGCGTCCTTGCGCATCACGAGAGCGACATTGTGGCCGCCGAAGCCCATCGAGTTCGAGAGCGACAGGTCGACCTTCGCTTTGCGCGCGTGATTCGGGATGTAGTCGAGGTCGCACTCGGGATCGGGCGTGTCCTGATTGATCGTCGGCGGGAGGATGTCGTTCCGCATCCCGAGGATACAGAGCGCGGCCTCGATGGCCCCAGCCGCGCCTAGGGTGTGGCCGGTCATCGACTTCGTCGACGAGATCGCGAGCTTCCGCGCGTGATCGCCGAAGACCGTCTTTAGCGCGGCGGTCTCGGCCCCGTCGTTCGCCTGCGTCGATGTGCCGTGCGCGTTCACATAGCCGATCTGTTCGGGCGTCACACCCGCGTCGGCGATCGCCATGCGCATGGCGCGCACCGCGCCTTCCCCGCCGGCCGGCGGCGCGGTCACGTGATACGCGTCGGCGGACATGCCGTAGCCGATGAACTCGGCGAGGATCGTCGCACCGCGCGCGCGCGCGAACTCGAGCTCCTCGAGCACGAGACAGCCCGCGCCCTCGCTGAACACGAAGCCGTCGCGATCCTTGTCGAAAGGCCGCGACGCCTTCTCGGGCGCGTCGTTCCGTGTGGAAAGGGCGCGAGCCTGGTTGAACGCGCCGATCGCGATCTTGATGAGACCGGCCTCGGACCCGCCGGCGAGCATCACATCCGCCTGGCTGCGACGGATGGTCTCGGCGGCCTCGCCGATGGCATTCGCGCTCGACGCGCATGCCGAGACGTGGCCCATGTTCGGCCCTTTGGCGCCGTATTTCATCGCGATCTCGCCCGCCGCCATGTCGATGATCATCATCGGGATGAGGAACGGCGAGACCCTGCGCGGGTCCTTGTCATGGACAAGCACCTGGTCGACGAGGGTCTCGACCCCGCCGATGCCGGAGCCGAACGCGACTCCAATGCGCGGCGCGAGCTCCGGAGTGATCTCGAGGCGGGCCGACTTGAGCGCCTGTCCAGCGGACGCGACGGCGAAATGCACGAACCGGTCGGAGCGGCGTATTTCCTTGCGATCCATGTAGTCCAGCGGGTCGAAGTCCTTGACCTCGCCGGCGATGGTCGTCTCGAGCCCCGTCGCGTCAAAACGGGTGATTGGACCGATCCCGCTCTTTCCGGCAAGGATGCCGTCCCAGGTCTTTTCCACCGTCGAGCCGAGGGGGGTGATCATGCCGAGACCCGTCACCACGACACGGCGGCGTTCGCCGTTCTTCACGTGTCGAGTCTAGCGAGCGGGTCCTCCTAGAGGGCCTGCAGTCGGGCGATCTGCGATGTCTCGATGAGTGCCGCGCCGGCGAGAAAAGCGAACGCCACAGCGACGAGCGACAGCTCGAGACGCGTCAGCCGGATGTCGCGGAGATGCCGGATGCGAACGAGATTCCTGTCCGTAATACGGCGCTGGGTCCAGAGCGAGGCGTTCGCGAGAACCGTCGCCAAGACGATGTACGCGATGAGCTCGGGTATCCCCGCGTGCGAGATGATCGATCGCAGGTCGAGCGGAGGAATTCGGGCCCCCGGGGCGAAGAGCGCGAATGAGTTGGTTCCGAGCGCGATCCCGAACCGCACCAGCCACGTCCACGGCGCGAAGTACGCGAGCGAGATCGGCCCGATGCTGTACAGGCTCGCGATCGCGATGACGCCGAAACCGAACGCCGCGTTCCAGACGAAGAGAGTGGTCGCGACGCCGGCGGAATCACCTCGAGCGTCGAGGCTCGGGAGAAGCCCGAGCGTGAACCGAGTGGCCCCTTCGGGCAAGACCGCGTACGCGACGGTCCATGCGACGACGAAGCCGATCACGCCGACAGCGGCAGCGGTCGCGAGGCGCACGAACGCGCTTCGATGTGAAAGCGCCCCGAGGAGAAGCGACCAGGTGACCAAGCCAAGGCCAACGCTACCGAGCGGGCTCGCAGGTTCGGATAACGGGCGGGTCTCAGAGTCATCGTTGTGGCGCGTCCGCGGCCACGCACGGTCTATCGACTAGTACCTTCGACGACCGCGTGTCCGCGTCGATGCCGATGCCGATGCCGCGAAGGCGCGTACTAGTCGCGGCCCCTGATGACCACGGCCTTTCCGTGGAACCGGCTGTACATCCGGTCGAAGTTGCGGCGACTTCGCTTCAGACGCTCCTCCTCGGTGAGCGACTCCCAGATGCGGTGCTCGTGCCGCTGCGCGCACTCCGCGCCAAGCGCCATGACGCGGAACCCACGCTCACGGGCCGCGAGCGATACCGCGATGTCCAGGTTGCGATAGAAGCGGTAGCGCTCGTCGAAGCCGCCGATCTCCATCAGGACCTCGCGTCGCGCGGCGGCGCAGTACCCCTGGACCGCCTCTGCCTCGCCGCTTGTGACCTCGTCGAAGTGCTTGAGATCGGTCGTCCGAAGACCCCACGGTCCCGCGAGCCCAATCGTCGGGTCGGCGAGCGCGTGCGCCAGCGGACCGAAGAGATCGCCCGTGATCTCGACCGAGCAATCCAGCATGAGGAGCATGCGGCCCCGCGCGACGCGCGTAAGCGCGTTGCGGGCCGCGCCCTCTCCGAGATCGCGGTCGGCGAAGTACGTCTCGACCCGACCGTCGCGCGCCGCTATCTCCGCGATTCCGTGCTGCGCATCGTCGCTCGAGCCTGAATCGAGGACGACCACTTCCCCATCTGACGGGAGATACGCGAGCGCACCCGCAAGACAGCGCGCCAGGTCGTCCGGGTACTCGCGCGTGACGATCCCGACCGTCCATGAGCGTGAAGACGGTTCGGTGCGCCGATCGGGAAGCTCCTTCGCGGACGAGATCGTCCGGCGCTCGCGTGCCAGGATGCGGCGATCGCCGCGCGACACGACGGCGCGATCGGCCGCCTGATCGTCGACCCGGTAGCCCGCGAACGTCCCGCGCAGGCCGTCGGCGCGCTGATAATCCCGCGACGCGCGCGCCGCGCGGTGCTCCTCGACGGAAGCGATGACGTCGCGCGGCGCCTTCGCGTGCTCCGTTGCGACGGAGGCGAGATCGAGCCCGAGGACGCGGTCCGCCTCAAGAAACACCTTGAGGCGCTCCGCATCCGAGATCGCGCCGTCGACCGCGCAGCGCTGCAGCCACGCGACCGCGGCCGGGAGGTTCAGATCGTCGGCGAGCGCTCGACCGAATGGCTCCATCCAGCGCTCGCGGAGTGAGGTCTCGCTGGCCTCTCCCTGCGGGACCTGCGACCAGTGGCGCACGCGCTGCCGAAGGTGATCGAGCGCCTCGGCCGCCTGACGCAACGCGCCGAGCGAAAAGTGCATCCGCGCTCGGTAATGCGTGAGGAGGCACTGATAGCGGAAAGCCAGCGGATCGATGCCGAGCTCGCCGAGCTCGTCGACGGTGACGGTGTTCCGCGCCGACTTCGCCATCTTCACGCCATCCGCGAGGAGATGCTGGCCGTGCACCCAGTGCGCCACCGACGGGTGACCGTACGCGCCTTCGGACTGCGCGATCTCGTCCTCATGGTGCGGAAAGATGTTGTCGACGCCGCCCGTATGAAGATCGAAGCGCTCGCCGAGATATTTCGTGCTCATCGCCGAACACTCGATATGCCAGCCCGGGAAACCGGCGCCCCACGGGGAATCCCACGTGAGCGCGCGGCCGGGCTCCCCTTTTTTCCAGAGCGCGAAGTCGGCGGGATCGTGTTTGTTCGGATCGAGCTCGCCGCGGACGCCCTGCCGGAGCGCTTCGCCGACGTTGCCTGAGAGCTTTCCGTAACCGGGGAACCGCTTCACCGCGAAGTAGACCGCGCCGTTCGCTTCGTAGGCGAGGCCGCGCGCGATCAGCTTCTGAATGATGGCGATCATTTCGGGGACGTGATCGGTGGCGCGCGGGAAGTGGGTCGCCGGCAGGATACCGAGGCGCCGCTCGTCGTCATGGAAGCGGGATTCGTAGAACTCGGCGATCTGCTTCGGTGTCTTGCCCTCGGCGAGGGCCGCCGCGATCACCTTGTCCTCGCCCCGCTCGACCGCCTCCTGCCGCATATGGCCGACGTCGGTGATGTTCTTCACCGCGACGACGCTGTTGCCGAAATGCTCGAGCGTTCGGCGGAGCCAGTCCGCGAGAAGATACGAACGCAGATTCCCAAGGTGCACCGAGCGGTAGACCGTCGGACCGCACGTGTACATGCGCACCTCGCCGGCCCGTTCGGGGGTGAGCGGGACGACGCGCCGCTGAAGCGTGTCGTAGATGCTGAGCTGCACAGCCTCCCCTTCCATGAGGGTAGGCTCAGCGCGGGACCGGTGCCGCTCGCTGTCCCAGTAGGTCTTCGATCGTACCGACGGCGCGTTCCAAATTTGCGAGGTCATCAGCCTCGAGCTCGCTGATGAGCGCTTCGATGGCCTCGATGCGCATGACGCGGCCGCGCGAGAGCGCGCGAAGGCCCTTCTGCGTCGCATGCACCCGAATAACGCGGGCGTCCTCGCGGTCGGTGACCTTGCGGGCGACACCCGCCTCCTCCATGGCGCTCACGAGCCGACTCATCGTCGGCGGGCGCACCTGCTCGGCCGCTGCGAGGTCACCGAGGGTCTTCGGTCCGCTCATGAGCACCGAGAGCGCCGAAAGCTGTGCCGGGGAAACGCCGGTGAGGAGGTCGGTGCGGCGCGCGCGCCGAAGGAGATGGATCGCCGCCGAGTGCAGCCGATTGGCGACCTCGCGTCCTCGTCCGTTTGCGCCCTTTGACACGGCATGATATTAGTTAGCAAGGCTAACGAATTGCAATGGTGAGGCGACCAATGGCCACGGAGCTTTTCACTGCGATCAAGGGCGGAGACAAGACGGCTGTCGAACGGGTCTTGGATCGAGACAAGGCGCTCGTCGACGCGCGGGACGAAAAGGGCCTCTCCCCTATCCTGACGGCGCTGTACCACGGCAAGACCGAGATCGCGGCGTCGATCCTGCGACGAGGGCCGAAGCTCACCGCGTTCGAGGCTGCGGCGGCGGGCGACGCGGCGCGCGTTCGCGAGATCGTGGAGCGGGATCCTGTGCAGGCCAACGCCAGCGATGAGTACTCGCCTCTGGGGCTCGCCGCGTTCTTCAGACGGCGCGAGATCGTGCGGTACCTCCTCGGAGCTGGCGCGGACCCGCGACAGGCTTCGCGCCACGGCGGTTTCACGCCGCTCCACTCAGCGGTTGCGACGGATGCCGCGCCGGTCGACATCGAAATCGTGCGGATGTTGCTCGACAAAGGAGCCGAATCGAACGCGAAGAGCCAATCGGGGTCCACGCCACTCCACACGGTCGGGTTCACGGGAGATCGCGAGAGCCTCGCCCTCTTGATGGAGCACGGCGCGGACCCTGCGATCACGAACAACGATGGAAAGACAGCGGCGGACATCGCCCGCGAGCGCGGGCACCAAGAGGTCGTCGACCTCCTGACCGCCTAGAGGATCGTTTGCCCCAGCGCGGATGCTGCGAGCTCCACGGCGAGCGCCGCGGTGCGGTTCTCCTGGTCGAGGATCGGGTTCACCTCGGCGATCTCGAGTGAGCGGAGCTTTCCAGATGCGGCGAGCATCTCCATCGCGAGCTGGGCCTCGCGGTACGTGAGACCCCCGCGGACCGGCGTGCCGACGCCCGGCGCCTCGTCCGGATCGATCGCGTCCATGTCGAGCGACAGGTGGATGCCATCGCCCTTCGAGGCGATCGCGATCGCCTTCTCCATGGCGCCGCTCATGCCCATGCGGTCGATGTCGGCCATCGTGATCGGCGTCACGCCCGCTCCCTTGATGTTTTCCTTCTCGCCTGCGTCGACGCTGCGAAGACCGATAAGCACTCCGTTGTGTCCATCGACCGAGCCGCGCAGCTCTTTGGGAAAGGGGTCCGCCGCAAGGCCGAACGCGACCGCGAACGGCATCCCGTGTACGTTCCCGGATGGCGACGTCTTCGGCGTGTTGCTATCCCCGTGGGCGTCCATCCAGATGACGCCGGGGCGGCGCCCGGCATGCGCGATTCCGGCGAGGGTTCCCATCGCCATCGAGTGGTCCCCGCCAAGGACGATCGCGATGTTGCCCGCGCGCTCGATGTCGGCAACGACTTTCGCCAGATCGAGGGCGACGCGGACGATCTCGTCGACGTGATGCGCCTTACCGTCCATCTCTGCGAGCTCGTTCCTGTCTACTTCACGAAAGTTCTTGGTCGCGCCCTCGTCGCGGTCAGCGACGCGAATGTTCCCCCGATCGCGAACGGAGTAGCCGAGAGCTGCGAGCCGATCGCGAAGACCCGCATACCGGATCGCGGAGGGGCCCATGTCCACGCCGCGGCGGTTGCCGCCCAGGTCCATCGGAACGCCGACGATCTCGACCGTCTTGGTCATGGCGCCGTTTTCGCCTTCGGTTGAAAGACGGCGAGGATGACGCCTTCCGCGGCGAGTTCCTCGCCGATCATCGTTCGGACCGCGACCTTTGCGAACCCACGCCGCATCTTTTCGACGGTCGCCTCGAACCGCGCGGTGTCGCCGGGCTTGACCATGCGCTTGAAGCGCATCTCCTCGATGCCCGCGAAAAGTCCCAGGCCGTCGCGATAATCCGGATGCGCCATCGCGGCGACCGTTGCTGTCTGGGCCATGCTCTCGACAAGGATCACTCCGGGGACGATCGGGTTGCCCGGGAAGTGGCCGGCCTGGTACCACTCCTTACCGGTGAAGGTGTGCTCAGCGATCGCCCTCACGCCCGGCTCGAGCTCGACGACGCGATCGATCAAGAGGAACGGGTCGCGGTGCGGGATGAGCGCTTCGATCGCGGCTTTGTCGAGGGTGGACATCGCGGCGAGTTTAGAGATAAAGAAGGGGACCACCTTGCGGTGGTCCCCTTCACGTTCAGCGAAGAACTCGAGTTACGGAGTGAGCTTGGTGATACGGGTCGACCAGTTGCCGAGCGCAGTACGTGGTCCAGCCGCACCCGGGGACGCAGCACATGTACCGAGTTTGTTGTCACCGGTGGAGGCTCCGAAGAACCGGCCACCCCACATTGTGTAGTCGCAGGCGTGTGCGATGTACTCGCTCGCGATCCAGATCGAGTTTCCATCGACCGCGGCCGCGCCGTAGTCACCCCAACGTGTGCGGGGCGGGTTCCCGACCTGTGACTTGTAGCTGGTGAAGCCGTCGTCTGTGGCCTGTCCGGAGGCGACGATTTTCACGTCACCCATACCGGCCTGAGCGTCGATGGCGGCATATCCAGCGCTCGGGAAGATCGCGGCACCGACGACCGTCACGGCGACGACGCCGCGGCCGCTTGGAGTAACACCGATCGCGGGATAGATCAGGTTCCTGTCCGGGTCGCCGTTCGTGCCGGTCAGGGCAACTTTGCCCGTGACCGAGCCTGTGGAGACATCGGGCTTGACGATGAACCACGCGACGCCGGCCTTGTTGTGCAACGAATTCGTGTCGAAGCTGACGGCGGTGTCGAGCGCGCCCCACACCTTGCCGTTCGCGTACATCACTTGCTGCATGCGCGTGTCGTTCGAGTCGAGCTTTGAAATAACCTCGGTGTGCGCCGGCTCGCCTCCGAAGAGAAGCCGCCAGCAGCCAACTCCCGCGATCGTCGATGTGGTCGTGTCATTGATGCAGTGACCCTGTGGTGTGTCGAGACCTGGCGCTGTTCCCGACCCGGGCTGATCAGCCTTCGGCGGAAGCGCATACCCGCCAACGTTCAAAAGCGTGTTGGACAGGTTGACCGACGGTGCCGTCGAGTTGAGCGACGACGTGTTCGTGAGAGCCCAAAGAACGATCTTGCTCGACATGTAGTTGCCGCCGGTGCCCGCTTTGGGGTGTGTCGCCTCGTCGGCGGCGTTCGAACTCAGGAAGTACTCGGTCCCACCGGCGCCGAGCTCGAACGATGACGTCCCCGGCGACTGCGCTGGCCAGACGGTGAAGCCGGGCTGCGTCGATCCGGCGTCGCTCGGGGCGTTGACCATGCCGGAGGTGTCGATGTGCTGCATCGTGACGCTCGCGGCGCCTGCGGCGAGCTGGGCCTTCGAGAACGCGTAGATTTGCGCGCCGCTAAAGCCGTTGCAGCACCATGGGTACGCGTTCGTCGTGATGTAGAAGCCATTCGCGTCCGCACCGATGTGCGGATAGTCGCCGAGGTACGGGCCGGGATTGGTCCCGCCCGTGTTCGTTCCGTCGTTCGTGACGTCAGTCCTGTAGATCTTCCACAGTCCGGTGGGATTCGACGACGTGCTGACGGCGAGGTCCAAGTGGTTCACGGTCGTGAATGCCCCACCAGGCGTCGACTCGAGCGTCAGCACCACCATGAAGAACCGCTGTGTCGCGGCGTCGTAATAGCAGCTCGGATCGGTGACGAACTGGGCGCGCACGCCAGTGCTGCGGTCGATAGCTGGCGCGTACCCATAGAACGAGTTGAGGTCGACGGCGTGGTTCACGTCCGTCGGAAACCCGCTCACGATATTCGTGCTCGTGTTGTTGGGCAGGACCGACATGCCTGAGTAGTTGAAGACGTTCACGACGTCGTTCACGGCCTCGACGATGTAGCCGTTGCCCGCGCACATCCCCTGGTCCGGCGGCTCGACGGTGAACTGATTTCCGCCGCGCGCGTACCGCTGCTGGAACAGGTTCAGGCCTTCGAAGCTCGCATTGACCTGCGGGTTGGACTTTGCCTTCTTGGCAGTCGCGGTCACGATGCCGCTTCCGCTGCCCTTCGAGAGCGAGCGGTCGATGGTCCCATCGAACGCCTCGGGGCTTGCTTCTTCTTCAATCGCGGGGAACTCCAATCCGGTGCTCGCGTTCCCTGTGGGCGCGTCACCGGTTATCAGTGATCCAGTGCCCGCGAGCGCGATCTGACGTGTGACACCGGAGCCCGCGATCGCGGGCGTCGCGGCCGATGCCGCAATGAGCGAAACGAGCAACGTGATGGCAGCGAGATACGCAACGAATCTTGGCTTCAAGAGCGCTTCCCTCCAACCTAATGCGCCGCAGACGTGGAGGGATCCGCGGCCGAACGCCCAGCTTTCCCCCGACTCCCGCGAACGGTTGACGACGCTAGCGATGCCGGTTGGGTTGTCAAGCGAAGGGCGAGCTTTCTCATTTGTCCGTCGGGCCGACGCAAACCGAGCTTTGTTGCGGAGTCCTACTCGCGACCGGGTGGAGGCGTGAATCCAGGAGACCCTGCCTCAGGAGCGATCGCTGGAATGTCGTGTCCGGGTGCCGCACTAGTCGCCGGCCCGACGGGGACCGTCGGATGTGGCACAGCGGAGGCGGCGGGCGCGGAGCTCGGGAATGCACCGGGTGTTGCTCGAGCGGGCGCCGCGGTTTGGAGGACGGGCACGGCGGATTCCGAGGCTGGGAGGGGCGCCAACGAAGCCTCCACCGCCGGGGCGACGGGCGCGGGATCCACCGCCGGGGCAAACATGGGAGCGGCAGGCTGAAATGACGCGCCCACAAGCTCGCGCGCAGCCGCGACACCCGCGGCCGTAGCGAGGAGCAGCACGAGCATCACGACGAGCGATCGGTTGGGCGACAGCGCTGTCGGAGTTCGAAGCATCTTCAGGCCTAACGCACAAAGTCCGGACCGGATACGCGACGCCGAAAAAAGAGGCCGCCTCTCGGCGGCCTCTCTCGCGGTGGGCTCGCGAAGACTAGTTGTGTCCCTTGTCCTTTATGTCGGTCGGGCACGGGGTAACGAGGTAGTCGGTGAAGTCCGCGTTCCCCTTCGCTCCGTTCCCGCCGTTCTGGGCGTTGTACGAGTCGAAGAACGCGTCAGACTGCTCGCAGATCGGGTTACGGCCCGGCTGCAGGCTCGTCGGCCCGCCCGATCCTCGTCCGTTACGGGCGTCGGTCCATAGCGCGTATGCCGTCTGTTCGAAGACAGCGACGGCGTTGTAATCGCCCGCGAAGATGCCAGCCCGGAACGAGTAGTCCCAGTTGGAAGGCGTCTCTGAAATCTGGAAGTTCTTGAACGGCAATCCGGTCTGGTTCGCGCCGGTTGGTGTCGTTCCCGACGAGACGTCGATCGGTGCCGTCGGAGTCGGGATGATCGCCGCCTCATTGGCAAGACATTGGCTCGCGTCGGCTGGAATCGATGTCGAGGTCTGCGTCACGGTCGCCGTCTTCGTGATCTGACACTGGGCGCCCCAGTTCCAAACGAGATAGTTGCCCGGCCGACCGTTGGGGGCTGCGCGGCTCCCCGGCCATTCGCCAGCCGTTGAGTTGGTGTCGAGGCGGCGGTCGTAGAAGACCACGTTGATCGTGCCCTGGTTGCTGATGTCGACCCACGGGAACCACTGATCATTCCCGAACGCGACCGCCGATGCCGGGCAGACCCGGCCAACGATGCGATTGCAGTCGCGCGTGCCCTGCGCAATCGTCGGCGCGACCGAGGCGTCGTTGTTCACACGCGTCGGTCCGATCCAGGTCGTGCCGCCGTCGGTCGACTTGAAGAGAAACACGTCGGCGTTAGAGCTCGTGCGCTGACCGTTGCGGTTGTCGGACATCACGAGGTAGAGGTCGTCCGCGAAGTCGCCGCTGCGCTGATCAACGACGACGTTGCCGCCGGAGTTCACGCGGAAGCAGCTGTTGGTCAACACGGCACGTCCGGTACTTTGCCCACGCGTCGCACAGTCCGCCCTGTTGTTGGTGGCAGACGACCTTGGATAGTTCACGTCGTACACGGGCGTGACGAAGAAGGGACCTTGGAACGTCGCACCGCCGTCCATCGAGCGGACAAGCAGGTACTGGTTCTCATCTGGCGTGTTGAAGTTCTCGAATGCGATGAACAGCCCGCCTGTCGTCGGGTTCACCGTCGGGGTGGAGAACTGGTCCACGTCGCACCCGTTCGTGGTGGCGCCGAACGCGCAGAACGGAGCGCTTCCGCTGATCGCGCGAGGAGCAGACCACGAGCGTGCCTGATCGTCGGAGTAGCTGACGTAGATGCTCGCAGTCGTGTCTGTGAAGATCGTCCACGTGACGTACAGACGATCAATCCCGATCACATCCCGGTTGCAGGGGACCGGTGTGCGGGTCGTCGGACCGAAACATGTGGGGTTGACGCCTGCAGGCCGCGGCCCGGCGGTGATGAATTCCTTGTCGTTCGCTGGGACGCTGCCGTTCAGCGCGCTGTCGTTGTCCTGGATGAAGTCGACCGTGCCGTCGCCGGGCTGGCGCGGATCGCCCGCCCCGCCGCAGCGCGACGACTCTGTCTCCGGAGGATTCGGCTCGATCCCGACGCATGGCCGCGTCCAAGTGAAGCCGCCGTTCGTCGAACGGCTCACCCACACACCGCTTGTGTCGTCGGTGCGGTTGAAGTTGATGTCGGCGTAGTAAACGACACCCGCGCGGTCGAAGACGATCGCGGGGTCGCCGCCACCGTCGAGGTTGTCGCCGCTCGGCAGCGACGGGAACGGGATGATCCCGTCGTACCAGTGCTTGCCGCCGTCGGTGGTCGCGTAGAAGCCCGACGTACCCCAGCCGAGCCGGTAATCGTTGGCGCCGCCGACGATGTTTTCCGGATGCTTCGGGTTGACGTCGAGCGAAGTCTCATCCTGCGGGAAGCAGGAGTAATCCTGGTTCGCCCGAATGTCACCGCCGCCTTCGCTCTTCCTCTCGACCGCGTCCTTCGCACGCAGGTCGAGCGGACGTGGCGTCGTGTCGCGCAGACCCGCCTGCGGGCACTCCGTGAGTGCGTTGCCGAAGGTAAGACCCTTGAAGTCGGTCGTCCCTGAGACGTCGTTCCCTCCGTCCCCCAAGAAGACCTTCGGGTCGATCACCTGATCAACTGGGTCTGGGGACGCGATGATGGTGTTTTGGACATCTCGACCCGGGACGGTCTGCGCACTGCTGATCGGCGTGACGTTCCACGAAACGACGAACGCGATGGTCGCGGTGAGCGCGACGAATCTGCGCGAGACGCGTTTCATACCTTTCCCCCTGCGTCATATCTGGATGCGCGGTCGCGACGCGGGAGTATAGGTACGAGTCAGGGGATGAGCGCGATGACGCCGCCCCTAGTTACGCGCCGGCGCCTGGAAGCCCGGGAACTTCCCGTCGGGACCTTGCGGCGCATAGCGTGGCGACGTCGGGTCATTGCCGTCGAGGCTGGGAAGTCGCTCGGGCCGAACGCCGATCGATGCCGGAGCGGTCGTCTGCTCCGCCGGCACAGGTGAGGCACCCGTCTGTGCACCCGGACCCACGATGTTCGAGGTCGGGAGTGGCGGCGAGGTCCCTTCGAAAGCGGGTGCGAGTCGAACGGGGCTCTCGGCCGGCACATACAAAGGCGCCGCGGGCTCCAGAAGAGGCGCTGCCGGCAGGGCGCGTACTGCCGCAACCACTGCGAGGGCGGCCAAAACCGCGACGGCCAACACAACAAGCGGTCGATTGACCGATTGCGTTGCCTGTGTTCGGCTGACCATCCTCATCTATTAACGCACCGGGCCCCCACCGGATATGGCATACAACGAAAATCAGCCCGCAAGCGCGTCCACCCCGACGGTGTCGATGAGGTGGGTCGTGACCTGGCCTGAGCGGAAGAGATCGCTCGCAAGGATCTTCTTGTGCGCCGGGATATTCGTCGTGACCCCCACGATCGTGAACTCGTCCAAAGCGCGCTGCATGCGGGCGACGGCTTCGTGGCGATCGCGGCCCCACGCGATGACCTTGGCGAGCAGCGAGTCGTAATACGGAGGGACCTCGTAGCCCTGGAAGCA
>DATCPK010000175.1:0-25894 GCA_036570125.1 Candidatus Limnocylindria bacterium | reverse complement strand
TCGTCGTCGCGCACGAGCGCGGCGCGGCGGTCCGCCAGCGCGGCGATCTGTTCGGCGCGCTCCGCCAGAGAGGTCACCACTTCTTCGGCTGCAAGGTAGAGACCTGCCGCTTGTCGTCCGTTATCGTGCGTACCGGTGCGTTACGGAGGCTTCCCGTGTCGCTACGGTGGTTGCGATGTGCGCTTCTCCGTCGAGAGGGGCGACTCCTATCCATCGCTGCTCGAGGCCAGCGCGAAACGCACCGAGCATGAGATCGCGGAGCACCAGTACCACCACGTGCCGATGCGTACTGAGACTCCACCCGCAGGATCACTCCAGCGCCTTCCGCGACGAGGTGCCGCTCCAAAGCGCATCGATTAGCTACGGTGCGGCCCGAACGTATCGCGCATTCCGGTCGCAAGGTCGCGAGGAGTCGTCCCGAGTTCTGAGCGAGCTTTTGCATCGGTGGCCCAGAAGGTCACGCCATCCGCTGATGACACGACTTCGCGCATGCTCGGGATGAGACGTCCCGCGATTCGCGCGACCGCCGATGGCAGCACGAGCGGCGGTAACGCACGGCCGGTCGCCTTCGCGACAGCGCGATACGCATCGCCCAGCGTCGCGATCTCGCCGCCCAGGATGTAGCACTCGCCGGCGCGACCGCGGTCGAGCCCTCGGATGATCCCGTCCGCGAGATCGTCGACGTGCACGAGATTCAGCCCGAGATCTTCGAACGCGCGATACCGGAGGCGGCCCTCGGCGAGCGCACGGAAATTCGCGCCGACGGCCGAGTGATCGTTCGGTCCGTACACCTGACCCGGCTGGACGATCACGATCGGAGCACCGCCCCGCGCCGCACCGAGAGCGATCTCGTGCGCTCTCCGCTTCGTGTCTTCGTATGCGGACGTCGCAGGAGATGTCGGCCGATGGCCTTCCGCCACGATCTCACGGTGCGTATTTCCGAACGCAGCGATCGTGGAGACGTACACGATCCGCGGAGTGGCAGCCGCTTTCGCCGCCTCAAGCATGCGACGCGTACCGGTTACGTTCGTCTCCTCCATCTGACGGCGCCGCGCGTCGCTCACGCCGATCTCGTAGATCGCCGCCCCGTGAATGAGCGCGTCGCAGCGACCGAGCGCGGCGATCGCGTCCGTCGGATCGACGACGTCTCCGGCGACGAGCTCGCAGCCGAGCGCACTCAGCGCCGCGGCATGCGACGGTGTTCGCACGAGAGCGGTCACCTCGTCCCCACGCGCACGGAGCGCGCGCGCCACCGCGCCCATCACAAAGCCGGTCGCGCCTGTCACGAAGACCCTCATCGGGGAATACTCTCGCGCCTTCGCGCGTTGCCTGTGTGGCGCTGTTAATCAGGGGAGAGAGTCATGAAGATCGCGATCATCGGCGCAGGTAACGTCGGCGGAGCCCTCGCCTCGTCGAGCGTCCGCGCTGGTCACACGGTCACGCTCAGCGCGAAGGACCCCGCGCACGCCGATGCGAAAGCCAAAGAGACCGGAGCTCGCGCCGTCGAAAGCGCGGCCGACGCGGTCAGGGACGCGGATGTCGTGATCCTGGCCGTACCGTACTCGGCGGTCGACTCCGTCCTCGACGAGCTCGGCGGTGCGCTCGCCGGAAAAGTTTTGATCGACGTCACGAACCGCGTGAAGATGGAAGCGATGGCCGACTCCGTCGACGGTACGTCGGCGGCGGAGCACATCCAGAAGAAGGCTCCGAAGGCGAGGGTCGCGAAAGCTTTCAACTACGCGTTCGCATCGAAGCAGGCGGATCCGAAGGCCGACGGCCAGTCCATCGACGGATACGTCGCGTCCGATGACGCCGACGCCAAGAAGACGACGCTCGAGCTCGCGCGATCGATCGGGTTCCGCCCGATCGACGTCGGACCGCTCGCGATGTCTCGCGCGCTCGAAGCCATGGCGATCCTGAACATCGCGCTCCAGATACAGCACGGCTGGCCCTGGCAGAGTGGGTTCAAGCTCATCGGTCCGACACCGGATACAAAGCCGTCGTGACTGAACGCATGCCCGCGCTCTTCATCGGACACGGAAGCCCGATGAACGCGCTCGTCACGAACAAGTGGACCGAGGACTGGAAGGCGCTCGGCGAGTCACTTCCTCGCCCGCGCGCGATCGTCGCGATCTCGGCGCACTGGTACACCGACGGCACCGGCGTCACCGCGGTCTCCACGCCGCGGACGATCCACGACTTCGGCGGATTCCCCCGTGCGCTTTTCGAGGTGCAGTACCCGGCGCCGGGCGACCCCGATCTCGCCAAGGATCTGACAGAAATACTCGCGCCGACGCCTGTGGTCCTCGATAGCTACTGGGGCCTCGATCACGGCACCTGGTCGGTGCTCGTCCGAATGTTCCCCAAGGCGGACATTCCGGTCGTGCAGCTCAGCATCGACGGGACCGCGCCGCCTGACACGCACCGCGCGCTCGGCGAGCGCCTCGCGTCGCTCCGCGACAAGGGCGTTCTTCTGGTCGGCAGTGGCAACGTCGTGCACAACCTGCGCGCGGGTTTTGGCGATCAGGCGCCGGAGTACGACTGGGCCAAGCGCTTCGACGAGAAGGTGCGCGAGCTTGCCACGAGCGGTGACGCGGAGCAGCTCGCGGGCTATGAGAAGCTCGGTCCGGACGCGGAGCTCTGCGTGCCCACTCCCGACCACTACTACCCACTCCTCTATACGGTCGGTGCGCGTCGCGAAGGCGACGCGGTCAGCTTTCCAACGGGAGGCCTGAACGGCGGGGTTTCGATGCTCGCGGTGAAGCTGGGCTGACCGGGCTCAGCGGAGGATGAAGCCCTCAGCGAGAGGGTCGTCGGGCGCGATAAAGATCTCGCTGCGGCCGGTGATCCACGCGCTTCCTTCTATCTCAGGTACGACCGCGTCGTAGCCCTCCCACCGCAGCTCGCGTGCGATCCGTCCGGTGAAGCGTGTGCCGATGATGCTTTCGACGACGAACGAGCCGCCCGGCGAAAGACGTCCCCGCGCGCGCTCGAGCGCGACCCGCGCCGACACTCCTGTGCCCGTGGGCGATCGGTCGACCTCGCCTTCCGCGAAGACGCACACGTTGCGCGAGTCCGCGCCCGAGCCGAGCGCGGGGCCCGTGAAGATCGTCCCGTATAAGAAGGACAGATCCGGCTCCATCGGATGGCGGATCTCGCGCGACGCCATCACCGCGCGCTTGATCGCGCTCCCGATCGCGATGAGATCCCGGAACCGTTCCGGCGTCATCTCGAGACCGACGCTCGCGGCGTCGACGAACGCGTAGTACGCGCCGCCGAACGCGAGGTCGTAGCGCACCTCGCCGACGCCCGGCACCTCTACACGGTCGTCGAGCGAGACCACGAACGACGGCACGTTCTCGAACGCGACGCTTCGCACGCGCGCCCCTTCGCGGCGCGGTCGCGCGGTCACGCGTCCCGCCGGTGTGTCGAGGCGAACGACCGCACGCTCGCTGAGCAGACCGACCTCGAGCGCGACGGTCACCAGAGCGATTACGCCGTGGCCACACATCGTGCTCCAGCCTTCGTTGTGCATGAAGAGGACGCCGGCGTCGCCATCCGGGGTGACCGGATCCGTCGGGATCGCTCCATACATGTCGGCATGCCCCCGCGGTTCGAACACCAGGCCGCGCCGAAGTTCGTCGAGGCGCCCGCGGGCAAAGCGGCGCTTCTCGAGGATGGTCGCGCCTGGAATGGGGTCGAGGCCGCCGGTTACGACCCGCAAGGGCTCTCCCGCCGCGTGCGATTCCACGGTCAAGATGCGCCGCCAGGATGACGGCGGCCGCCAGGTCGGGGCTCGGTCGGACGAAAAGGGCACGGCCGTGCCGACGATACCGATTCTTAAGGCGATATCCCCTATTTGGCGTAGTGCAGCGGCTCCCGGTTAGGACAACACTGTCAGCAATGAGCGACGACATTCGCCTGCGCGCGATCGGCGTCACCGGTGACTCCGAACCAGTTGCGGCGATCGAACCTGCCGAGGCCGAGATGCACGAGATGCATCGGTCGGATCTCGACGCGCTCAAGGACGGCGCGGCGATGCTCACACAAGCCGGCAATCGCGTCGCCGCACTCGCTGTGATGTGGTCTGCCGTCGCGATCGCGCCGACCGATCTCGGCGCACATCGTCGCCTCGCGGCGATGCTCGCGAACGCCGGCGATATCGACGGAGCCGCGAACGAGTACGCGCGGTTCATCGAATTCATGATCCCGATCGGCGAGGTCGGTCGCGCGACGATGGAGCTCGCCTACGGCTCGAAGGTCCTCGGCGGTCACGCCGCGCTCCACCAGGCCGCGGAGAAGATCGTCAACGCGGTTCGCGCGCTCGTGCCGGGCGACACAGCCATCGCCGCGCCGACGCTTCCGATGCCTCGGCTCCTGCCGAAGGTGCCCTTCCGTTTTTGCATCCACGACGATGGCGACCGCCACTGGATGCAGCTCGAAGGAGGCACGACGGAGCTCGTCCCAGCATCCGTTCGCGTGCTCGACCGCAACGACGAGGTCGTCGAGACCAGAAAGTTCATTCCCATCGCCCCGGGCCAGAAGGGCCACGCCAAGATCATCGAGGGCGAGCCGAGCGGCGTCGCGTGGGTCGTCCTCGGTGTGAGCGACGAAGTCGTCGCCGCGCTCGACGCCGGCAAGCCGTCGCCGTACCGCGTTGAGGTGAAGGTGGGGGACGAGTGGGTCTCCACCGTCCTCGTCGACACCGGCTGCCGCATCGGCCGCCGCCGGTCGAGGATCGCCGTCTCCTAGAGGTCGATCGTCCGGCCGACGCCGGCCTTGCGCGCGCTTTCCAGCACCATCGCGGCGGCCGCCGCATCCTGCACCGCCACGCCGACCGATTTGTAGAGCGTGATCTGTGATGCATCGCTCCGCCCGGGCCGCGCACCGCTCACCAGCTCGCCGAGCTCGGCGTGCACGTGCTCGCGGGTCATGGCCCCTTCCGCGATCGCCATCGCGATGTCGTTCGATCCAGCGGGCGGCGCCGCCAGCGTCGCGGACCGTGACTCGACGACGACGAGCGCGTCGCGGAACGTCGCCCCGTCGACCTCGCGCCCAGCGGTGTTGTAGCCGACGGAGGTGACGTGCGCGCCGGGTTTGAGCCACTCGCGCCGCACCACGGGCTCGGCGCTGTGCGTGCAGGCGCAGATCACGTCCGCGCCGTCCGCGGCCTCCGCGTACGACTTCGTCATTCGCAGCTCCGGGCGCGGGAGCCACTCCTTCGCTTCCTTCAGGAGGGCCGTGGCCCTCTCACCGTCTCGCCCCGCGACCCGCACCTCGCGGAACTCGCGAACCCGCGGCACGGCGCGGAGGTGCGCTCGCGCTTGCACGCCGGTGCCGATCACGGCCAGAACTTGCGCGTCCTTTCGCGCGAGAAGATCGGTGGCGAGCGCCGACCCCGCGGCGGTCCGGGCGGCGGTGATGGCCTCGCCGTCCATGAGCGCGAGCGGGCTGCCGTTCTCCGAATCGAAGACCACGATCACCGCCTGATGCGTCGGACGATCGGTATTCCGAGGAAAGAGCGAGACGAGCTTCGTCGCGAGCGCGCCCGACGACGGTAGGTACGCCGGCATGGCGGCGAGGAGGGCGTCGCGAGCGGGCACCATCGCAGCGATACGCGATGGCATCGAGACGCGACCCGCGGAGAGGTCCGCCATGGCACCGGCGATGGCCTCGCGCAGACGGTCCAGATCGATGAGACCTTCGACTTCTGCGCGCGACAGGACGAGCACCGCGCGATGTTAGGCGGCGGGAGCCTTTTCCTCGTCGCGGCGCACGACGACGGGCCCGAGTCTGACGCGCTCGCCGAAGACCTCGGTGCTCACGACGAATCCGGCGAAGATCAAAAGGACGCCGAGAAGCTCTCCCAGGAAGAACGCCCAGGTGATGCCGAAGCGGTTGAGGCCGCTCGTCACGCCCGGGATGAAGCCGCCGAGCGCGATGAGGAGCGTCGCCGGCACGCGCGAGTGCAGTTGGCCGCGGGCGAGCGCGACGGTGGCGCGGGGCAGGGACGCGATGAAGTTCACGGCGACAGCCAACGCGCCGTAGACCTGCGCCACGACCGGCGGAAGCGCGCGGCGTCCGAGGACGCGCTGCTTCGGCATGAAGACGTATGCGCTGAAGATCGCACCGACGATCAATGCGAAGGCGCCGATGATGTTGAACGGCCCGGCGAGGATCCGGATGTTCCCGGGGATCGCGGAGCCGACCGGCACGCCGGTCGTCGCGTCGAGCGCGTACGGCGCGTCGAGCGTCGCGCGCAGGACCAGCGCGGCGGCGATCACCGATCCGATGCCGAGCACGGTCAGGGCGATCGGAGCGACGAGGGGTCGCGCGCGCCATGTGGCGATCGCGATCGCGACGGCGGCCGCGATGCAGGTGAGCAGCACCACGGCGAACGCGGTCGTGTCCTCTGGGTACCGTCCGCGGATCGCGAACGCGTAGAGCGCGCCGAACACGAAGCTCGCGGCGACGAAGTACCCGAATCGTGTTCGAGCGAGGAGCACGATCGTTCCGGCTCCGAGGTACGCGGCCACGAAGAACGCGCCGATGAGATACCAGGTCCGGTAGAGGGCCTCGTTCCAGCCGAATGCCGAGCCCAGGAATTCGGTGCCCGCGCTGATGCCGTACCAGAGCAGGCCGATCGCCCACACGAGCTGGAACGCGCGATGGCGGCGCGACCATTGCGCGAGCACGGCGGCAGCGAAAACGAAGCTGACGACGGACGAAAGAAGGGGGAGCACGACGTTGGGACTCACGACGGGACCATCTGCCCGGCGCTCGCTGAAGTCAAACGCCATGCCCAGATTTGGGTAGGAGCGGCTAACGTAGAAGCATGTGCCGATCGATCAAGACCCTACGCCGGGCGGACGGTCCCGCTAGTGAGGAGGAGATCGCCGCCGCCGCACTCCAGTTCGTCCGAAAGATCAGCGGATACCGTAGTCCTGCAAAGCGGAATCAAGAGGTCTTCGAGCGTGCCGTAGCGGACGTTTCGCGAGTTTCAGCTCGACTCCTCGAGGATCTTGAGGCGCGCTCCTTTCGTCCGTAGCCCGTACTCCTTCATGTAGGCCAGGTACCGCTCGCGGTTCTTAGCGCGCCATTTATAGACCTGAGCCTTACTACATTCGGAGCACCGCTTGCCGGACGCAGTCTTGGGGTGGCCATTTCGGCAGATGAGTCGGGCGGCCAGTCGTTTGGCGACGTCCGCGTTGTATCGGTCAATCTCGCGATTCGCCTGCTCTTTCTTTGCCTCGCCGAGCCATGGCCAAAGCAGGCCCAGGACTACTTCTGTGTGCGCACGCGTCGTTAGACGCCAGACGGATTGGACGCTCACCCTGCCGGTGACCTTATTGCGGCGGCGGAAGGGCTTGGAAATATGCCCGAGCCCGCCAACAGCACCCTGAAACCGGAAGAGGCTTCGCCGATCTACCTGCGTTATCGACAACCTCGGTGGCGTGCGACTCCGCCCTCGTCGCCGTGTCGCCATCGTCGATCCCTCGCCATCGAAGAATCCCGCGGCCCACGCGAGCGACTCGCGCGTCCTCTCATCAAGGGCAGCAGGCTCCGTCCGCACGAAAAGCCTCGGGATCCGCATCGCCCCAAGTGTGAACAGATGTTCTCTTAGTGTCTAGAGCCCTGGCTGGGTGCGCGCGACCCCCGATGGGATCCGCTCCCTGTCGTCGGCAGTCCGACGTATCGGGCTTCCTCGCAGACCAGCACCACGGGGTTCGACGCCGGGTGTGAGCGACGTCGGCCGCGCTTCCTCGAGGCGATCTAGAGGACGCGGAAGTGAGTCTGCCCAGCGCTCCGCGCGCCTGCGGTGCTAGTCCATTTGCGGTAGAGCTCGGTCCACCAGCCGGCCGATTTACTGCGGGTCCGTCGCGCCCGACACTCCGCCACAGCGCTCTTCTAGAAGGAGAGGCGGCGGGCCCGGTCGGGTTGAGGGGCAATTACCAACCGGGTCGCGATCGCTTCTCCTTCTTTGTTTTCCCTCAGGCGGCAGGCAGATATTGCGCGAGCATCTCCCGCAAAGCCGCGGGGTAATAGGGCTTCGAGAGGAACGCGGTGCAGCCGGCTTCGAGGGCCTTGTGCTCGTCGCCCGGGGTCGCGGAGGCGGATACCGCCACGATCGGGATGTCCTTCGCCCACGTCTCCTTGCGGAGCAGCTTCACGACGGTCCAGCCGTCGAGCTTCGGAAGCTGGAGGTCCAGCAGGATGAGATGGGGGCGATGCTCGCGGGCGAGCTCCAAAGCGGCGAACCCGTCGGTCGCAACGGTCGCTTCGTGGCCCGCGTGCCGGACGATACGCAGCGCCAGCTCGAGATTGTTCGGTTCGTCCTCCACCACGAGGATCTTGGCCACGGCTAACTCGTCCCGGTCAGGCTTGGTGCGAGGCGAGCGGTAGATCCAATGTGAAAGTGGACCCGAGCCCCAGCCCGACGCTGCTCGCGGATACCGTGCCGTTCTGCGCCTCGACGATCAGTCGCGCGACGTAGAGACCAAGGCCGACGCCGATCTTGTCCTTCGTGCCCGGTGTCTCGATCCGTCCGTACTTGCGGAAGATCACACCGAGGTGCGCTCGCGCAAGACCGACGCCCTGGTCCTTGACCACGACGCGCGCGCGGTTATCCCGCTGTCCGACGGTGACGTGGACGGTCGAGCCTGGCGGGGAGAACCGGAGCGCGTTATTGAGGATGTGCTCGATCGCTGTGCGCAGACGCTCCGGGTCGGCATCGATCCAGACCGGATCCGACTCGGCGACGAGCTGAAGACGGTCGCGGTCCGTCTCCTTCACGAGCGTCGCGACGAATTCGGAAAGATCGAAGCGCGCGCGATTCAGGCGGAAGCGTCCGGCTTCGAGCTGCCCGACCTCGAGCACGTCGTCAGCGAACCGCTTGAAGTTGCGGCTCTGCCTGCGGAGCTCGTCGATCGCGCTGCGTTCCGCCGCCGAGAGCGCCGGCGCCCTCGTGAGATCCGGGATCGCCGACTCGATCTCGCCAGCGGAGCGACGAAGGGTGTGCGCGATCAACGCAAGCGACTCCTCTCGATGCCCGTCCACGCTGCGGAGCGCGATGCGCTCGCGCCGTACCTGGTCAATGAGAAGGGCGAGCATGAGGAAGATCGCGGCGCGCGTGAGCCCATTCCAGAGGCTCGCCGACAGCAACACGCTCGGACGCGCGATGAGGTCCGCCCAGATCCATCCGATCGTCGCAAGCAGGGCGATCAGCACCGACGACGTGCGGCCGAGCCACCAGCTCGCGAGCCCGATCGGGATGAGGTAGAAGATCGCGAAGCCGTAGTCAGGCCCGGTGGAGATGTCGACAAGCCAGATGACGGCGATCCCGGCCGCCGCCAGCAGGGTGAGCAGCACGACCCGGCGACCCCCTCGTACGTCGACGTCGGCGATGCGGCGTGGTGCGGTTTGCGCTCGCAGAACTGCGTTCCCTTCGCTCATCCCGCGAGAGTATGACCTCCTTTCGCACGCTTTTGGTCCACTTTCGGTGTCGACTACAGCAAATGGATTACCTCATGAATATCCCAATGTGTAACGTGAATCGGCCGTCGGAGGGATAGACCCGCCTATACAAAGGTCAGAGACTAATGTCACGATTCGACCCAATGAGGAGGGCCCGGATGCGCTCTTTGCGGACAGTGTCTTTGATAATCACCGCCGCACTCTTTGCGGTGAGCTGTGGGACGGCCGGGCTGCCCGCACCGGCGACCGCGGACCCACTCGCTGGGCAATACATCGTAAACGGCGGCGGTGGCGCGCTCGATAACGTGAAGGCCCTCGCCGACGCATTCCAGAAGCAGCACCCGGCGATCACGTGGCAGGGTCTCGCCGACGTCGGCTCGAACGCCGGCGTGAATCTCGTCATCTCCGGTGAGACCGACCTTGGCTACATCAGCCGCGATCTCACGGACGCGGAAAAGCTCGCCGGCAAAGTCGAGGCGCTCCCGATCGGAGCGAGCGGTACCGCCGTGGCGGTCGCCGCGAGCAACCCGGTGAAGTCGCTGACCAAGGACCAGACGGCGAAGATCTTCAGCGGCGCCATCACCGACTGGAAGGACGTGGGAGGCACACCAGGCAAGATCCGTGTCCTGATTCGCGAATCCGGCGCGTCGACCCGGAGCGCATTCGAGGCCTACTTCTTCGGTGCTGCGAAGGCGACCTATGCAACGAACGCGGTCGAGGTGACCACGATCGACGAGACCGTGAAGGCGATCAACTCTTTCAAGGAGTCGATCGGCATGGTCACGATGAACGCGACGACGTTCAGCAATAACACGGTCGCCTTCGTGACGGTCGACGGAGTCGCCGCAAGTCGCGACAACCTGAACACCGGCCAATACCAGGTGCGCCGGCCGCTGTACTTCGTCTATCCGACCGATGTCACGAAGATCAAGCCGGGGATCAAGGCCTTTTTGGACTTCGTGAAGGGACCCGAAGGGCAGAAGATCCTCGCGGGCCTCTAACCCACATCGCGCCCGCGTGATCGCCAAGGAGGAAGGCTAGCTCGGGCTATGCAAACCCTGTTCGCGCCGAGCCTGCTGAGGGCGCTCGTCAGCCGAAATGTGCTGGTGAGCGTCCTTGCTCTCGTCGTGACCGTGGCGGTCGCGATCTACGAGTCGAACCAGCTGATCCTCAACCAGTTCGCCGACGAGTCGGGCATCCTCGCCGACGTCGCGCTGAACGAGATCACCGACCAGACCACCCTCGCCACGAACGCGGCGAGCCTCGTCGCAAGCCTTCCGACCACGCGAGAGCTCACCGAGCTGCAGGACACCGACGGCTTGACGAACTTCCTGCTTGTAGTGAAGGCACGCATCGGAGTCGGAGACATGAGCGTCGGCGACAACAACGGACGGATCATCGCGGCGGCGCAGGAGAGGACAGGCGACACGTTCCAGCCTGAGCTGGTCACGCTTGCCCAAGCCGGAGTCCAGCAGTCAGCTGTCCTCTTCGACGAGCCTCAGGGTCTCGTCATACGGGCCATCTATGTGATCCGCAACGCGAACCAGGATCCCATCGGGATGATGGAGGCGGGCAACGTGCTCGGCTCGGAGTTCCTGAAGAGCATCAAGACGCGCTCGGACGCGGACCTCGCGCTCATCTGGAACGGCCAGGTTCGGGCGTCCACCGTTGACTTCGGTCCAAACCCAATGTTCCCGAGCATCGCCGAGGTGGACGCGCAAGCGGGTGACGTCCTCATCCAGAACGTGACGGCGAACAACACGAACTACTACGGCATCTTCCGGGTGCTTCGATCCTCCCGGCAAAATCCGGGTCTTCTGGCTGTTCTCGTGCCGACCGCCGGCGTCGAGCAAGCGCAACGCACCCTGATCGCCGTTCTCGTACTTCTGGGCCTCGGCCTTGTCGGGATCGTGTCGCTCCTCGCCTACCGCACGGCGCGAAGCATCACGGTCCCGCTGGGCAATCTGGCCGCCGCCGCGCAGCGGATCGAGGCGGGCGATCTCGCCGCTCGCGTGCAGCAGGTCTCGGCGCACGAGATCGGGACTCTCGAGCGCGCCTTCGACACGATGGCCGCGTCGCTCTACGAACGTGAACGCGCCCAGCGCGAATACCTCGATGAGGTGCGCGCGGTGAACGAGGTCGCGGACGCGGTCGTCGGCGTCACCGACGCGGAACGGATCTTCGCGCGATCGCTCGACCGCATGGTCTCGCTCCTGAACGCGGACGGCGGCGCCATCGTCATCCGCGAGGATCCACCGGGAGCGCCCCCCGGTTCGGGCGGGCGCCTCTCCGCTCCGGCGACCGTGGGCATCGACCCGGAGACGGCGGTGACGCTCGCAATGCGCGTCCTCGTCCGCTCCGAGGCGGACGCCGACCGTATCCGGCTCTCGGCCGTCTCGGCGGGCGAGCTCCGGTTCGTCGCGCACGTCCCGCTCTCCGCGCGTGGCCGGACCATCGGTCTTCTCTCGGCGTACTTCCACGATCAGCGCGAGCTGACCGACACGCAGGCGCGGGCGTTGCGCACGATCGCGCGTCTGGTCTCGGTCGCGAACGAGAACGCAGACCTCGTCGGCGAGCTGCGTGTGAACAACCTGCAGCTCGAGCGCGCGAACCGCCTCAAGAGCGAGTTCCTCGCGTCGGTGAGCCATGAGCTCCGCACACCGATGAATGCGATCATCGGCTACACGAAGCTGATGCTCGATGGTCTCGACGGCGAGATGACCGCGCAGCAGCAGACCGACCTCTTCCGAGTGGCGCAGGCCGCCGACAATCTGCTCGGTCTCATCAACGGCCTCCTCGACCTCGCGAAGATCGAGGCCGGCAAGATGGAGCTCAACATCGAAGAGGTCAACATCAGCGAGGTCACGGACGAAGCACTCGAGCTCGTCCGGCCGCACGCCGACGAGAAGGGCCTCCAGGTGCGCGCCGTCATCCCGCAGGGTCTTGCGAATGTGTGGGCGGACCGCGCGCGCGTCCGTCAGGTCCTCGCGAACATGCTCGCCAACGCCGTGAAGTTCACCGAGCGGGGCACGGTCTCCGTATCGGCGACCGCCGCGGAAGGCTGGGTCACCGTCTCGGTCGCCGACACCGGCGTCGGCATCAGCCCCGAAGCGCAGGCGTACGTGTTCGACGAGTTCCGTCAGGCCGACAGCTCGACGACGCGCCGCTACGGTGGGACCGGCCTCGGTCTCGCGATCTCAAAGCGCCTCGTCACCCTGCATGGCGGCCGCATCTGGGTCGACAGCGAGGTCGGGCGAGGAAGCACGTTCCACTTCACTCTGCCGATCCGCGTCCGCGCCGGCAGCGAGACCGCGGTCCTCAGTCGGACCGGGGCGGGACGCTGATGGCGAGGGTGCTCGTTGTCGAGGACGATGCGAACAACCTCGACGTTGCCTCGCGGATCATCCGCGCCTCGGGTCACGAAGCGCTCGTCGCGTCCGACGGCGTCGCGGGCCTCGAGCTCGCGCGTGTCGAGCGGCCCGACGCGATCCTCGTCGACCTGCTCCTCCCGCGGATGGACGGGTGGAGTCTGACGCGCTCGCTTCGCATGGAGCCGTGGGCCGCGAGCATCCCGATCATCGCCGTCTCGGCGCTGGCGCTCCCGTCGGACCGCGCGCGCGCGATCGAGGCGGGCTGCGATGACTTCGTCTCGAAGCCATTCGCGCCGGCCGAGCTCCGCGCGATCCTCCTGCGGTATTTCCCCGGCGGCGCCGCGCATGTCCCGCTGGCGGGGAACGGGGCCGCCCCGGTCGCTCGGGGTCCGGTGCCGATCACGCTCGGGCGCGTGCTGATCGTCGACGACGAGATCGCGAACGTCGAGCTCCTCGCGCGCCGGCTCGAGGCCATCGGCTGCCAGACCCAGGTCGCGAGCTCCGGCGAGCGCGCGATCGCGCTGGCGCGAAGCGAGCAGCCCGACCTGATCCTGCTCGACGTGATGATGCCGGGCATCGACGGCTGGCAGACCTGCCGCCGTCTCAAGTCGCAGCCGGAGACCGCGGACATTCCGGTGATCTTCGTCACCGCGAAGGACCGGTATGAGGACCTGAGCAAGGGGTTCGAGGTCGGCGGGATCGACTACCTGACGAAGCCGTTCGAGCCGATCGAGCTCGCCGCACGCGTGCGCAGCGCGATCTTCACGAAGCGGCTGCAGGACGAGCTGCGCAAGACAGCGGGCGACCTCAAGCGCATGGAGCAGTCACGCAAAGAGCTCATCGGGATGCTCGGTCACGACATCCGCAATCTCGCCAACAGCGTCGTTGCGTTCATGCAGCTCGTCCGCATGGGACAGCTCAAGCCCGGCCGTCAGGAGTTCGACGAGCTCCTGCGGCTCTCTGAGTCGAACATCAGCGAGCTTCTGCGGATGGTCAACGCCCTGCTCGACGTCTACAAGATGGAGGAAGGCAAGCTCGAGGCGATGCCCCAGTCCATCGCTCTCTCCGCGCTCGCCGAGCGGAGCGTCGCGCAGGTCGCGCCGGAGGCGCTCGCGAAGGGCGTGGAGGTGGGAAGCGCGTTCCCGCAGGACGTCAACGTCTTTGTCGACGACGGCCTCATCGTGCGCGTGCTCACGAATCTCCTGGCCAACGCGGTCAAGCACACGCCGAGCGGCGGCAAGGTGACCATCGAAAGCGCGCGCGACCAGACCCTCGAGCGTTCGATCGTGGTCCGCGTCCGCGACACCGGACCCGGCATCAACGCCGAGGATGCCCCGCACATCTTCGATCGCTTCTACCAGGGCGCCGGCCGGAGCCGCGGCGGCACCGGACTCGGCCTGGCCTTCTGCAAGCTCGCGGTCGAGCTGCACGGCGGCACGATCAACGTGGTCAACCCCGGCGAGCCCGGCGCGATCATCCAGTTCACACTTCCGTCAGCCGACGCCGCCGCAGCGGGGCAATAACCGCATGTTCCGCCGGGTCATACGCGATGCATTCCCGCTTAGGCGAGGCGAGTGGGGCCTCGGGCTCTTCCTCTACGGCCTGCTGACGCTGATGGTCGCTGCGGACTGGGTCGGCAAGCTCGGCGCGGACTCTTTGTTCGTGAAGCGCTGGGGCGTGAACTACGTGCCGGTGATGTACATCATCACGCCGATCGCGATGCTCGCCGTGTCGGCGATGATCTTCTTCTTCGTCGACCGCGTGCGGCGCAGAACGCTCCTTCTGTATTACGTCGCCGGTGTGACCCTCCTGTCGATCGCGATCCAGGCCGGCGTCACATTTCAGGGCCAGCTCGAGAACGGCTGGATCGTGCAGCCGATCTCGTATGTCTTCGCGCACGGCGTGAAGGAGACGATCTACATCCTCTTCTGGGTGTACGCCGGGAACCTCTACGACGCCGAGCAATCGAAGCGGCTGTTCCCGTTCTTCGCGGGCTCGGTGCTCGTCGGAAAGATCATGGGCGGTGCGATCGGCGCCGCGATCGCACCGATCATCCACGCGGAGAACTTCATCGGCGCGCAGGCGGTCGGCTTCCTGGTGTGCTTCGTCGGCCTCGCGATCTATCGCGGCCTTCCCGAGGGCCACGGCAGCCGTCTCGAAGAGGAGCGCTCGAAGGGGATCGGCGCGAGCATCAAGGACTCGGTCGAGGGATACCGCGCGGTCGCGTCGGACAAGATGCTGAGGACCTTCGGCGTCGGCGTCTTCTTCTGGTACTTCCTCATGCAGTTCGGAAACTTCCTGTACCTCGTGGGGCTCGACCAGTCGACGGCGGGCAGCGGAACCGGCAGCGAGGACCTCTTCAGCCAGCTCTACGCGTCGGTCTACACGAGCTCGTCACTCGTCGCCCTCTTCATCCAGAGCGTCTTTACCGGGGCTCTGCTCCGGCGCTTCGGGATCGCGCGCGTGCTGTTCGTCCTCCCGCTCTGGTTCCTTGGTTCGTACGCCGCGGCGACGGTGAACTTCAACATCATCACGGCGATCGCGATCCAGCTGAGCGAGCGGATCGTGATCCCCGCGATCCACCGCCCCGCGAGCGAGCTCGTCTACAGCCAGGTGACCGCCGCGATCCGGCCACGCGCACGCGCGTTCCTGTCCGGCGGCGTGAACGCCTTCGGTAACTTCGCCGCGGCGTTGGCGCTCCTGGCGGGCCTGCAGCTCAGGGACAACCAGATGTTGCTGGCGGTCGCAACCGGTCTTTCGGGGGTGTACCTCTACAACGCCTGGCACATGATGCGGCTCTTCGGCCGGCGCATCGTCGAGAACATCGCCTCCGTCGATCCTGACGTGAGATTCAGCGCCGCCGAAATCCTGGAAACGGAGCACGAGGCCGTTCCCGAAGAGCTGTTGCGCTCGCTCGACGGCACCATCCCCGCGGACGTGGAGCACGGTGTGCGCGTCGCACTCACCAGGCGGGGCCTTCTCGCGGTGGCGGCCGATGCGACCGAGTAGGGTGATCACGAAAGTGACGACCCCCACCGCCCCGGCACACGAGGCGGATGCCGAGCGCCGCCACGAACACCGATTTCAGGTGAGCGAGAGCATCGCGCGCCTCGTCATGCGCACGACCGCGAACAACCTCCCGCTCTCTCGAGACGACCGGCCGTACCAGTGGTCGACGACGACCTACTGCGACACGGTCAACTGGACGATCTTCCGCGCCGCCGAGAATGGCTCGGCCATGCAGCTCCGCATCCGCGAGTACCACCGGACCCGGCCGCGCGAGGTCCTGAATCCGGGGACCGCGTGGATCGAGTTCAAGGACGACGAGCAGGACACCTCCCTCAAAGAGCGGTTCGGGGTGCCGATGGACGTCGCGCGGTCCTTTCTCCGAGGCGGCACGACCCTCCCGGATCCCGAGCACGGCCTCGCCGAGCGGGCGGTCCGACTGCTCCGGGACGGCGCGCGACCGGTCGCCGTGACCCAGTACAACCGCCTCGCGTACAACTCCCTCGATTCGTCGCTCCGCATCACGGCCGACCACAACCTCATGTACTTCGCGCTGCCGTGGGAATCGCGGGGCGATGCCGCGGACGCGCCCTCCCCGCTTGGGTCCCTGCTTTCCATGGAGCCCGACGTGATCGTCGAGATGAAGTGGTACGGCGACCTCCCGCACTGGGCGGTCGACCTCCACGCGTACCTCAAGGAAAACACCCGCGAAGAGCGTCCATCAAAGTTCATCGTGGCGATGCGCTGGCTCCTCGGCGAAACTGATGGAACGAAGAAAACGAAAAAGAAGTGAAGGCCGTACAGGAAGCCGTGCGCTCTGACGCTCCCGCGACCCGCGTGGTCGTCGTCGAGGACGACCAGGCGTCTGCCGACGTGCTCCAGCGTCGCCTCCAGGCGAACGGCATGGTGGTGTCGGTAGCGCACGACGGAAAGCGCGGCATCGAGCTCGTCGAGGAGCTCCTACCCGACCTCGTCCTGCTCGACGTGATGCTTCCCGACACCGACGGCTACGACGTGTGCCTCCGTATCAAGAGCAACACGGCGACGTCGCCGATCCCGGTGATCTTCCTCTCGGCGCGCGGCGAGGTCGTGGACAAAGTCCGCGGCCTTTCGTGCGGAGCCGCCGACTACATCACCAAGCCGTTCCAGGCGGCAGAGCTTCTCGCGCGGATCGACGCGGTGCTCGGTCAGGCCCGCAACCCGCGAATACCGCGACTCGGGCGCCCGATCGAACGCGCCCCAGGCGAGCGCCTCGTCGCGCGAGTCGCGATCGCCGATGCCGCGCTGCGCGAGATCGTCGAGCAGCTGCTTGCGTCGCGCTTCGACCTCGCGGATCCCAATGACACGCCGGACGTCGTGCTTGTCGAAAGGAATGCCGGGGTACCAGCGGACATGCCCGAGGACGTCGCGATCGTCCGTGTGAGTGCGGGCCGCGGCGGGGTCGATGGCGCTGAGATCATTCCGGTCGACGCGCAGCTTCCGCGGATCGTCGACCTCCTGGTTCGCGAGCGCAGCCTCGATCACGATCTGCAGGCCGCGGCTGAGGCGCTCATCGTCCTCGCGGCGGCGATCGGCTCTCATGACCGGCCGGGCACCGGACACGGCGAACGCGTAGCGTCGCGGGCGGTGCAGATCGGACGCGCGCTCGGCCTCGACGAATCCACGCGGATGACGATCCGCCTCGGCTCGCTGCTGCGCGATGTCGGAAACGCGCGCGTGCCGGCTGGGATCCTTTCGAAGTCGGGCGAGCTCTCGCCCGAAGAGCGGGCCATGCTCGAGCGCCACCCGATCCTCGGCGAGGAGATCCTCTCCGGGTTCAAGCGTCTCTCGGGTCTCCTCCCGATCGTGCGCCATCACCACGAGCGCCTCGACGGCACCGGCTATCCCGACGGCCTTCGCGCCGAGCAGATCCCGCTCGAGGTGCGGATCGTCAGCGTCGCGGACCGGTTCGAGGCACTCGTCGCGGACCGCGCCGACCGGCCGGCGGTCACCGAGGCGGAGGCCGTGCGGATCCTGCAGAGCGCGGTGGCGCGCGGCGAGCTGGACGCGGCCGTCGTCGCGGCGCTCGCGAGCAAAGTTCGCGCCGGTGGGGACCGCTGATGGCCGAGACCATCCGCGTCGTCATCGTCGACGACGAGCGCCTCTTCGCGGAGCTGATGCGTGTCGCGTTGCGCGCGGCCGATGGGATCGAGGTGCTCGCGGTCGTCCACGACGTCAAGTCGGCGATCGCGGCGCTCAACGAGCACCGTCCGGACGTCGTCATCGCCGACTACCACCTGCCCGACGGAACCGGCGCTGACATCGCTCGGGCCGTGCGTAGCACGCTCCCCGATACCTCGGTCCTCGTCCTGACCGCCGATCCCTCGGCCGTGACGCTGAACGACGTCGCGCGCTCCGGGGCGGTCGGCCACATGACCAAAGGCCGGGGCCTGACCGAGGTCGTCGACAGCGTCCGGGCGGCCGCATCGGGCGAGATCCTCTTCGCGCCCAGCGAGCTCCAGCGGCTCCTGCTCGAGAGCGCGGCGTCGCGGAAGATCGTCGAGCCGCTTACCGCTCGTGAGCTCGAGGTGCTCCGGCTCCTCGCGAGCGGCACGAGCACCACCGCCGCGGCGGAGTCGCTCGGCATCTCGACGGCGACGCTCCGAGCCCACGTGCAGGCGGTCCTGCGGAAGCTCGGCGCCCACTCTCGTCTCGAGGCGGTCGCCGAAGCCGCGCGCCTCGGGCTCGTCACCCTCGAATCCTGGACACGCGATCGCATAGGTCCCCCGCGCGGGGGATCCGGTCCTTCCCCCGAACGGTCATAACTCCATCCATTCGGGTGTAGGTCCCCTATGAGTCACCGCTAGCATCGGAGGCGCAAGAAATGGCGAAGCTACTCGTGGCCGACGACCTGGTGCCCATCCGTCAGATGGTTCGCATCACCCTGTCCACGCAGGGCTGGACGATCGTCGAGGCGAAGAACGGCAACGAGGCGCTCGAGCTCGTCCGCTCGGAGAAGCCCGACCTCGTCCTCCTGGACGTCGACATGGGGCCCGGCCCCAACGGCTTCGACGTGTGCCGCCAGATCAAAGCCGACGACGCGACGAAGGACATTCCGGTCGTGATGCTCACCGCGCACGAGAGCGACAGCGACCGCGCGATCGGGTTCGCGGCCGGCGCGACGCAGTACCTCACCAAGCCCTTCGGGCCGCTCGAGCTCATCGACACGATCCGCGGCATCCTGGCGCACAGCTAGAACAGAGCAGGGCGATGAGCGACGACGACACCAAAGACATGGTCGAGACGGTGGACGTGTCGCCGCGTGAGCCAGAAGCGCCACAGGCTGCAGGCGCGGACGTCTTCCGGCAGCTGCTTCACCAGGCCGTTCGCGTCGCCGATATGGCGAACTCGCAGGCGATGCGCATGGCCCTCGACTTCGCGAAGGTCTACGAGCGCGAGCAGGGCGTTCGCAAGGAGTTCGAGAACCAGCTCAAGCAGATGACGCTCATGGAGAAGCAGGCGACGCGCTACGCGGAAGACCTCGCGGGGATGCTGCGAAGCGAGCGCGAGCGCCGGCAGGAGCTGGAGCGCGCGCTGGAACAGGAGCGGATCGCGAGCGAGGAGCTACGGCGCACCGGGCTGCAGGGCATCAGTCACCTGCTGCTCGCGGCGACGATCAAGGACCGCACGACCGGCACGCACCTGCAGCGGGTCCGCCGCTACGTCGAGGCGATCGCGTCGCGCCTCGGTCTGCCCGCCGAGCTCGTCGAAGAATTCGGTTACTCGAGCGTCATGCACGACGTCGGCAAGATCCACACGCCCGACCACATCCTTCAGAGCGAGCATCACCTGTCCGATGACGAGTTCAGCGTGATCAAGCAGCACTGCATCGACGGCGAGAAGATGCTCGGCACCGCGCGGTTCTTCGAGACC
The DNA here is from genome assembly GCA_036570125.1 of Candidatus Limnocylindria bacterium. Lineage (GTDB taxonomy): Bacteria > Chloroflexota > Limnocylindria > P2-11E > P2-11E > 3-1-20CM-2-70-9. The sequence goes on along the minus strand of DATCPK010000175.1, from coordinate 6,131 downwards.
GCGCGCGCCATCGCGCGCGAGCACCACGAGCGCTGGGACGGCAAGGGTTATCCGGATGGAAAGAAGGGCGAGGAGATCTCGCTCGCGGCCCGCATCGTCTCCGTCGCGGACGTGTTCGACGCGCTCACCTCCAAGCGTCCCTACAAAGACGCGTGGTCCGCCGAAGCCGGTCTCAAAGCGATCGAGAGCGGAGCGGGGGAGCGGTTCGACCCCGAGATCGTGGCCGGATTCGTCGCTCTCGCGAAAGAAGGCGTCCTCGAGCGCATCAGCTCGGAGGTCGCAGCCGAAGAAGACGCCGACCACCCCGGAAGCCCAGCCAGGTAAGACCCGCGCCCGCGGCGACGCTCGCCGCCACCGATAGCGCGACGAACACCGCGAGGGTCGCCACCAGCAGATCGCCGAGCCCGTAGCCCGCCAGCACATCGCCGAGGTAGTCGCGGATCAGGTACGCGCGGATCGTGCCGCCGACGATTCCCGCTCCGGCGCCGACGGCCATCCCGATCCCGAGCACAGCGCTCTCGCGAGCGCCCCCCCGCGCGAGCCACAGTCCAACGGCGGCATAGACCGCCGCGGACAGCGCGATGCCGACGAGGGTCAGCGCGGCGCCTCCCGCGCTGAGTGCGGGACGCGCGCGTCCAGGCACCTGCGAGAGCTGGTCGTTGCTGATCGATGCCTCCGCGGTGCCGATGGCGACGAGCGCGAGCATCGCCAGGACGATCACCGCTGCGCGCACCTACCGACCTTCGGGCGCGGGGCTTGCTCCGTCAAGCCGGCGTGTTTCCGACAGAGCCTCCGGTGCCAACGCCCGAGCCAGGGCATCGCTATCCGGAGCTTCCGGCGACGAAGAGTCTCGGCGCGTGGCGCGATGCCGCGGCGCGTTGCCAGGCGTGCGATCTCTGGAAGAACGCGACGCAGACGGTGTTCGGCGAGGGGCGCCGCACCGCCAAGGTGGTCTTCGTCGGCGAGCAGCCCGGCGACAAAGAGGACATCGCGGGCAAGCCTTTCGTCGGACCCGCAGGCCGAGTGCTCGACGATGCGCTCGAGGCCGCGGGAATAGACCGCGACGCGGTCTATGTGACCAACGCCGTGAAGCATTTCAAGTGGCGGCCCGCCGGAAAGCGGCGGCTGCACGAGAAGCCCAACCGCAGCGAGATCGCGGCGTGCCGGCTCTGGCTCGACGCCGAGATCGGCATCCTGAAACCGCAGATGGTGGTCTGCCTGGGCGCCACGGCGGCGCAGGCGCTGATCTCGCCGAGCTTCAAGGTGACCAAGCAGCGCGGAAAGCTCGTCCCATCGCCGCTCGCGCCGCACGTCATGGCGACCGTCCACCCGTCATCGATCCTCCGCGCGCCCGACGACGCCGCCCGCGAGCGGGAGATGCAGCTGTTCGTGGCTGATTTGAAGGCGGTCGCCAAGGTCATGCGCGGGCTCGATGCTTAGGCGATTTTCGTTCTGCAAACCGGAGAGAGCTTCAGGGGAAACGGTCAAGGATCGCGGCAAGTTCCGGGTCCATTCGTCGGACCAAGAAGCGAACGCGGGGCGCGAAGAACGCTTGGCCGAGAGCTTCGGCCGGTGGCGCTCGAAGGTATTGAGCAGCCCTCGCGTAGAGGACTTCCCCTGATTCCTTGGCCCGTCTTTCGAAGCGGTCGGGATCGTCGCCCAACCGACCGAGAAGCAGATTGCATGTGAGGCAAAGCAAACCGCGGACGCGACACGTGATGTGGTCATGGTCGATATACGGGCGCGTCGCCTGTTCGAGTAATGGGTTGAGACAGATTGGGCATCTCGCACTCTGAACCTGAAGCAGACTCCGGTACGCCGCTTCCGTGAGGCCATATTCCTTCTGAAGTTGTCGATCGAAGGACGCCGTTCTTCGGCATGCCCGACTACAGAACCAGCGCCCATTCTTGCGGACCGTCGCGGCCGCGCCGCATACCTCGCATGGCGGAGGAGCGCCTACGACCACAGCCCGGAGTAGGCGACTCATCAGCCGAATAGTACATATGTTCTGCTTCTTCAGCACTCATGTAATATCAGCAATCAAGTAATTCGCGCCAAAATATTGGAGGACACTCGTGGCTGTAGATGAAATCAAAGGTTGGCTAACTGGCCGACTGCCCAAGGAGTGGTTCGCAGCAGCGCCCGATGTTCGCATGGATGAGGACGAGATCTGGGTGATCGGAACCCTCCCGGAAGTGCAGGCAACGGGCGGGCCAGAGGCACTGAAAGCGGCGCGCGAGGGCGCGATCCAGCGGTTTCGCGAAGGGACGCGCGACGAGCGTGTGAAGATCGCCGAAGAAGCACGCCAGCGCTTCGGAAAGAACCTGGCATGGGGCGCGAAGGTCGGCGACCAAACCGCTCTCTTCACGCACATGGCCGTTCCGGTCATGACCCGACTCCGTCTTCCGGAGCGCGAGCTGCTCGACACGCTCGTTCGCTCAGGCGTCGCGCGGAGTCGCTCGCACGCGCTCGCGTGGTGCGTGCGCCTCGTCGAGAAGAACGAGTCCGCATGGCTCACCGAGCTCAAGGAAGCGCTCTCCAAGGTCGGAGACGTCAGGTCACAGGGGCCGCTCAACTAGATGGCGACCGAAGTCCGCGAAGCGCTGAAGGCTGAGCCGGATCCGGCCAGCGCGCTTCTCGATGCGTACTCGCAGGCGGTCATCAACGTGGTGGACCGCGTATCGGCCAGCGTCGTCAACGTTCGCCGCGGCCGGAGCGGCGGCAGCGGCGTCATCGTCGCCCCCGATGGCTACGCGCTGACGAACGCGCACGTCGTCGACGGGGCACGCGAGGTCGCGGTCACGCTGCACACAGGCGCCGATCTGACCGCCGCGGTGGTCGGCATCGACAGCGCGACGGACCTCGCCGTCATCCGCATCCTCGGCTCGGGACTTCCCGCAGCCGAGCTTGCGGAGACCGATTCATTGCGCGTGGGACAGCTCGTCATCGCGATCGGCGATCCGCTCGGCTTTCACTCGACGGTCACCACCGGCGTCGTGAGCGCGCTGGGCCGGTCGCTCTCGGCGCGCGACGGTAGGCTCATCGAGAACGTCATCCAGACCGACGCCGCGCTCAACCCCGGGAACTCGGGTGGTCCGCTCGTCGACACGCACGCGAAGGTCGTCGGCATTAACACGGCCATCATCCCCAACGCGCAGGGCATCTGCTTCGCGATCCCCGCGGCGACCGCGCGGATGGTCGCTGGCATGCTCATCCGCGACGGACGCGTGCGCCGGGCATATCTCGGGATCGGCGGCGCCGCGACGCCGATCGGGCGCCAGCTCGCGAACGAGCTCGGCATCTCGAACTCCTCGGGGATTCGCGTCCTCGAGGTCATCGCGGGCGGTCCTGCCCAGCGGGCGGGGCTCGAGGTTCGCGACCTCATCGTCGATATAGACGGAGCGCCGATCGCGACCCTCTCAGATCTCCAGCGAACGCTCGTCGCGGACCGGATCGGCCGCTCGGTCGAGGTCGGCTACGTGCGCTTCGGCGAGCTCAATCGGACGACGGTGACGCCGGCGGAGGCCCGCTAGCTCCAGCTGCCTCAGCATGGCGGGATGGATCTGGTGATCCGCCGCGCGCGCCCTTCCGATAAACGCGACGTCATCGCCGCGGTGCGCACGCTCTGGGGCGGTAACGACCGCATACCGGATGTGTTCGACGCGTGGGTGACGCACCGGACGGGCCCGTTCTTCGTGGCTGAATCGGGCGGCCGCGTCGTCGGGATGGGAAAGCTCACGGTGGTCTCGCCGACCGAGGCCTGGCTCGAAGGCGGACGCGTCGCGCCACGCTGGCGACGGAAGGGGATCGCCACGGCGCTCATCGCTCATCGCATCGCGTACGCGCGCGAGCGCGGATTCCGCGTCCTGCGGTTCTCGACGGCGTCGGACAACACGCCGATCCACCGCGCGGCGAAGACTTTCGGGTTCGCAAGAGTCGCCAGGCTCGCGCGTCACGAGGCGCCGGCCAAACCGGGTTCGCCGCCCGCGCGGGCGGTGCGCGCCCACCAGCGCGCCGTTCTGCGACGAGTCGGGCCATTCATTCAGCGCGGCCACGGCTGGGAGTGGAGAGCGGCCACATCGCGTGACGTCCGCGCTGCGATGACGCGCGGCCGCGTGTTCGTTTCGGACGGACGCGTCGGCGCCGCGGCGGTGCTCGGGGATGCCTCCGAGGAGACGATGACGGTCGTCGCCCTCGGAGGGTCGGCGCGTCCGCTTCGTGACCTTCTCATGAGCCTTCGTGCCGAGGCACACCGTCGCGGGCTCGAGGACGCGGCCTTCTACGCCTCGAACGCGACTGAACGCCTGGCCGCGCGATCGGTGGGGTATCGCATGCCGTGGTCGGAAGAGGCGTACCTCTACGAGAAGCGATTCGTATGAGCTCTGCGGGTCTCGTCTTTCTCCTCGACGTCGACAACACGCTCCTGGACAACGATCGGGTCAAGCACGATCTTCAGACGGCGATCGCGCGCCTGGTCGCTCCCGATCGCGCGTCCCGCTTTTGGTCTCTGTACGAAGAGGTGCGCAACGAAGAAAGCGTCGTCAACTTTCCCGAGACGCTCCGCCGGTTCCGGCGCGCGTTTCCGGACGAGCCGCACACCGAAGACGTCGACCGCGAAGTCCTGAGCGTGCCGTTCGAGCGCTACCTCTATCCGCGCGCGCTGGACGTGATCGCGAGGCTGTGGAGCCTCGGCGATGTCGCGATCCTCTCCGACGGCGACCGCGTCTTTCAGCCGGCGAAGATCGCGCGCGCCGGACTGCTCCTGGCAACGAGAGGGAACGTCCTTGTATACGAGCACAAGGAGGACCACCTGACCGAAGTGCAGCGTCGCTTTCAGGGGCGCCACTACGCGCACGTCGACGACAGACCCTCGCTCCTCGCCCGCACCAAGAGGGGCCTCGGAGAGAAAGCGACGACGATCCACGTTCGTCAAGGTCACTACACGACGGAGTCGCCGGCCGGACCGGCGCCGGATGTCGCCGTCGACCGTATCGGCGACCTGCTGACGCTCGATCCCTCGCGATTCGGCGGTTGATCGCGCAGGCCGCTTGCACGGACCGTTCGAGGGAATCTTCCGAGCGGCCGGCGCGTTGTGCGGAGTGATGCCATCATCCGGACATCCAGGGAGGCCGCTCGAAAAATGACGATCGATCGTGCTCGGTTTGATAAGGGTCTGACGTACGACGCCTACAAGGAGCAGATGACGCGCAATCGCGACCGCCTCGAAGCGAACGAAAAACTGGTCGAGCTGAGTAAAGAAGATCTCGCCGGATTTCGCGCGCTGCCGCGTCCGGTCAGGGTCGTCGTTCTCGCCGAGGACTGGTGCGGCGACGTGATCGCGAACCTTCCGGTGCTCGGGCGGCTCGCGAAGGAAAGCGGAAAGCTCGACGTGCGTATCTTCCTTCGCGACCAGAACGACGACATCATGCAGCGCTACCTCAATAAGGGGCAGTTCAAGTCGATCCCCGTTTTCGTGTTCTTCGACGACGCGTTTCGCGAGCTCGGGCACTGGATCGAGCGTCCTGCGTCGGTCACCGAGGTCCGCGCCAAGAAACGAAAGGACATCTTCGCGGCGCACCCCGAGTTCGGATCGCCCGATGCGCCGGTCGATCAGCTCGCGGAGGACGCCCGCGTGCGGTTGCAGGCGGAGCTCACGAAGATGCGCGATGACACGACGAAGTTCGCGAACGCCGAGGTGGTCCGAGAGCTGCGGGAGATCGCGACGCGCGTCGCGGCATGACCTCCGCGCACAAGGTCAAGATCACCTACTGCGCCGAATGCGGTTACGAGCCCCAGACGCTCGACCTCGCGAGGGCGCTCATGCTCGAGTTCGGCGCCCGGCTCTCGTGCATTGAGCTGATCCCATGGGACGGAGGCACCTTTGATGTCTCTGTGGATGGGGATTTGATCCACTCGATGACACGGGATGGTGGGTTCGGAGACGAGGCGGCGATCAAGGATGCGGTCAGGGCTCGGTTAACCGTCTAGGCGTGGGCAACAGCGGGCCTCATACTTTTCACGTGGGGACAGATCCGCTCGACACGCTCGGCAGGCCGCTTCACGACCTGCGCATCAGCGTCACCGACCGCTGCAACTTCCGGTGCGTGTACTGCATGCCCAAAGAGATATTC
>DATCPK010000174.1:0-2360 GCA_036570125.1 Candidatus Limnocylindria bacterium | reverse complement strand
ACGCCGTCCAGCGGCTACGCGGCGGGTCGCAGACTCCGTTTCGCGCGCCAGGCGTCGGCGTTCGGCGCGATGAAGAGCACGAACATGATCCCGTAGAACGGCAGGTGGCCGAGGAGCTCGGACCATCCGAACAGCGGCACGGTCATCGTGAACAGGACCGCGCCGATCGCCATGGCCGGACGCGTCAGCTGACCCGACAGGACGACCATGCCGATGACCAGCTCCGTGAGTCCGGCGAGGAACGCGAACTGGGGATCGTCGATCCCGAATGGCCGCGCGATGTTCAGGAACGGCTTCTGATCGAGCAGCGCTTTGGCGAGCCCCGGATCGAGCAGCTTTTCGGTCAACGCCGTGAACGCGATCGAGAAGCCCAAGCACACCCGCAGGAGCGTGAGCGCCCAGGTCGGGGCGTCCTTGTGGCGCGGCGGCGGCTTCACGCGGCGGATGCGGTCGAGCGAGAGCGGCCCGCGGCCGACAATGAATAAGAAGATCGCAATGCCCAGGATGTGGACGTTCTCGAGGATGCTCTCGAAGGTGAATGGCTGCATCGCGAGCACGCCGAGCAGCGCGAGCAGGATCGACCCCAGGCGCGTGGCGAGGCCAAGCAGGAGCATGAGCCCGCACATGGCCTCGATCACCAAGATCGCGTGGCCAAGGAGGTCGTCGTTCGGTCGCAGGTTCGGCGAGAAGAGGACGCCGAGGAGCGCCGAGGCGGCGAGGGCCACCCCGACATTCAGCCCGAGCACCGCGGGGGCGACCGAGGCGAACCGCTCGAATGTCTTCATGAGCTTCGGCTCGACGACGCGATGTTGGATCACGTAGGCCGCACCCACGGCGCCCAGGGCGACAACGAAGGCGATGATCACCGGAAGCGACAGCAGCAGGGACCAGTCTGTCGGATGCGCCGCCGGATCGGTGAACCACTTGATGTGAGGTGCTACGCCGGCGTGCACAGTGCGGCTATTGAACGACAGCCGCGATAAGGCCGCAATTTCGATGCACTCCCCCGCGGCATCTCCATTTGGTTCACTTGATGCCTTACCTGATGCCAGCACCGATTCCGAGCGGTGCCGCTCCATGCACTCAGGTGCCAGATTCCTGGAATGAATGCCACTCCCTGCATCTCATTGCAACGATCCCAATCAATTTCAAGACCGCCGCATTCGACCGCTCTGCCACCCCTCCGAGGCAATGATGATGGGGCTTTCTAGGCCGTGGGACTACGACTCACTACCAGATGTAGCCAAATCTGTAGCCATGCCACCCCAGAGAACGTCTTCGAGCGCCGCGACTGCGTCGCGCTGCATCGTCGGCGTGACATGCGACGCGATCGCGCGCGAGGCGCGCGAAGGGAGGCACCGGGCATGGCAAGACGCGGAAGCGGTGAGGGCACGATCACGAAGCGCGCGGATGGACGCTGGGAGGCGAAGGTCGATGTCGGAATCGACGAGCGCGGCCGCCGCCGGCGTGACTCCATATATACGCGACGACACGGCACGAGGTGAAAGAGAAGCTCACCGCAGTCCTGCACGCGCAGGACTCGGGCACGCTCGCGAAGGCGCGTCGCGAAACGGTCGGCGCGTTCCTCGAGCGATGGGTCGCCGACGTCCCGGTGCGCGAGACGACGCGGATCCACTGCCGCCGCAACGTGCAGCTGCACATCGTGCCGGCGCTCGGGCGGATCCCGCTCGCGAAGCTGACCGGCATGGGTTCTCCGCTACGAAGCTCGGAGGCTGCCGACACGGGCACGTTGACCTCGGTTCAAAATGTGCCGCCCGCGTGGAGTCGCCAAGGGCCGAAGGTCTTCTTCTTCCACGGTCCAATAGCACTTGTCACCTCGATCGCGCGGCAACAACATCGCGACCGCATGAGGAGCTACTTGCTCGAGTTCATGGTTACGCACCCAGCTGCGACCGCCTGCGCGCTTCGTCAACAGCTGCGCAAGAGCCTTCCGTGGGCGCACGAGCTGCTCGTGGTCGGCGACGAGGACGTACTCAAGGTGCATGTGCGAACGGGGCGTCCCGATCTCGCACTCGTGATCGGCCTGGACTGCGGTGCGGTAGACGACATCGTGCTCAAGGCGGAGGCGCGTTCGGTGCTCGTCGCCTAAGCCTCGCGACGCCGGCGTTCTTCCCTATCGGGGCCCGTTCAGCCGACCTATGGCGGCGCTAGAGGCGCGGCTTGTGCTTCGCCATGTACGCCGCGGCCTCGGCGCGGCGTGAGAGGCCGAGCTTGTCGAGGATCCGGCTGACGTAGTTCTTCACCGTCTTCTCCGACAGGAAGAGTGCGTCGCCGATCTCGCGGTTCGTCTTTCCTTCGGCCAGGCCCGAAAGCACCTTGCGCTCCTGCTCGGTGAGCGA
>DATCPK010000173.1:0-2550 GCA_036570125.1 Candidatus Limnocylindria bacterium | reverse complement strand
GTATTCAGGTTCCCACAGCACTGCGGGAACTCGTTGAGCGGGTATTTGTGTCCCCCTCCGCGCCGGAGTGGTTCGTGGACCTCGTTCGCTCAGTCGCGCTCCGGTACAACAGCACGCTTGTCGTAGATCAATCAGATATGTCTGGGGATCCGGTCTACTAGAGCGCGAGGCTGTTATCTGCTGGTGGGCTCGTAAATCGGCCGGTGCCTTCTCCCTCTAGGCTTCCGCTCATGTCGGAAACCCGCGGCCGAAGCAAGGTCCTTATTGATGGCCCCGACAGGGCCCCAGCGCGCGCCATGATGCGGGCGGTTGGATACGGGGACGAGGACTTTCGGCGGCCCCTCGTCGGAGTCGCGCACTCGTGGATCGAGATCATGCCGTGCAACTTCAACCATCGGCAGCTAGCGGAGTGGGTCAAGGAAGGCATCCGTGAGGCGGGCGGCACTCCTGTCGAGTTCAACACCATCGCGGTCAGCGACGGCATCGCGATGGGCACCGAGGGCATGAAGGCGTCGCTCGTTTCGCGCGAGGTCGTCGCCGACTCCATCGAGCTCGTCACGCGCGGGCATCTCCTCGACGCGCTCGTCTGCATCAGCGGCTGCGACAAGACGATCCCCGGCACGGTCATGGCCCTCGCGCGCATGGACATCCCCGGACTCATGGTCTATGGCGGCTCGATCATGCCCGGCCGGTTCCAGGGCAGGGACGTCACGATCGGCGACGTCTTCGAGGCCGTCGGGCGACACGCAGTCGGGAAGATGGACGACAAAGAACTGCTCGAGCTCGAGAAGGTCGCGTGCCCTGGCGCGGGCGCGTGAGGTGGTCAGTTCACTGCGAACACAATGGCCACGGCGTTCGAGGCCCTTGGTATCTCGCCGGCGGGATCGTCGCGCGTACCTGCGACGGACGAGCGGCGCAAGGAAGTCATGAAGCAAGCGGGACGGCGCACGCTCGAGCTTCTGAATGAAGGCGTCACGCCGCGCCAGATCATCACGAAGCCCGCGCTCGAGAACGCGATCCGTGCGGTCATGGCGACCGGCGGATCGACGAACGCGGTGCTCCACCTGCTTGCGGTCGCGCGAGAGGCCAACGTCCCCCTCACGCTCGATGACTTCGACAAGATCAGCGCGCGCACTCCGCTCCTCGCCGACATGAAGCCGTGGGGCAAGTACACCGCGGTCGACATGGACAAGGCTGGCGGGATCCTTCTTGTGATGAAGCGGCTCCTCGAGGCGAAGGTCCTCGACGCGAATGCAATGACGGTGACCGGTAAGACGATCGGCGAGGAAGCGGCTGCCACTGTCGAGACGAAAGGTCAGACCGTCGTCAAGCCGCTGAGCGATCCGATCGCGCCGACCGGTGGCATGGTCATCCTCAAGGGATCGCTCGCGCCGGAAGGTTGCGTTATGAAGGTCGCCGGTCACCAAGCAGTGAAGGAGCGATACACCGCGCGCGTCTTCAATCGCGAGGAAGACGCGATGGCGGCGGTCCTCGCGAAGAAGATCAAGGAAGGCGACTGCGTCGTCATCCGCTATGAGGGACCAAAGGGCGGACCCGGGATGCGCGAGATGCTGAGCGTGACCGGCGCGATCGTCGGCGAGGGGCTTGGCGATAAGGTCGCACTCATCACCGACGGGCGTTTCTCAGGCGCGACGCACGGTCACATGATCGGCCACGTTGCGCCGGAGGCCGCGGTCGGCGGGCCCATCGCGGCGGTCCGCGACGGTGACTCGATCGTGATCGACCCCGAGAAGCGTGTTCTCGATCTCGACATCACCGCTGACGAGCTGCGCCAGCGCCTTGCGTCGGTCCGGCACCCCGAGCCCATTTACAAACAAGGCGCGCTCGCCAAGTACGCGCGCCTCGTTTCAAGCGCGTCCCAGGGAGCCGTCACCTCGCTCTAACACGCGCGCGATCGCGAGTGTGAGCCGCATCATCCATTGACCTTGCGCAGAAGAATCGCGCTCGCGTGCTTCGTGATTGGTCTGCTTCTCATCGGCCTCAATTTCCTGAGCCTGCCGATGACCGATGCGTTTCGGCCGTACCTCCTGTATGCAGGGATTGCCCTGGTCCTGCTCGGCCTCGTTCTGGGCATCGCGGGACGGCGGTCTCGTGACGAGGTGCGACCCTCGCGCGAAGCGCCTGCGACCGAGGATGTCGCCGTTGTTCTCGAACCAGCCGCTCCGGTCGCGACGCCCCGGGCGGACGTCGTGCTCGTGGTCGGCGGGAACGGTGCATCTGACTCGCGGGTGCGCTGGTATCACCTCGCCGCAGCGACCACCACCGCGGTTCCCGCACGCAAAGCTCAGATCGCGGTCGCGGTTCGCGGTGAGCGGAACGCCGAGGTCTGGCAATGGCAGACCGGCGATCGCAGCCTCGACCTCACGCAGACGGGTGCGCGGATTCCCATCGTCATCGGCGGCGTGACTGAGTCGGCTGAGCCGCTCGGGTCCGGGTGGGTCGTTCCGTTCAAGAACTGGTACCTCACACCGAACGCGCGCTCGACCCTGGGTCCATTCCTCGCGCCGTTCATCGCCGGTGTTCGCCACA
>DATCPK010000172.1:0-13649 GCA_036570125.1 Candidatus Limnocylindria bacterium | reverse complement strand
GTCGAGTACCTCGCGTCGATACAGGTCGCGGAGTTCATCATCGTCTTCGCGTTCTCTGGGATCTCCGCTGCGTATATCGCCCCGCGCCTCTCGGATCTCCTTCGGTTCGTCTTCGGTCCGGGCGCGCCGGTCGTGCGCGATGTCGCGGCAGTTGCCGTGACCGTGGCCGCGCTCTGCCTCGTCGCGGTCCTCTTCGGCATCTTCGTGCCACGCACCATCGGCGCGCGACACGCCCAGACGGTCCTGCTCATCCTCGTATGGCCGCTCGAGCTGTTCACCTGGGTCCTGCGACCGCTGGTCGCTGTCCTCTTCACCCTCACGCGCCTCTTCACGCGACCGTTCGGCGGCAACCCGCAGTCGAGCGCGCTCGTGACCGAGGACGAGATCAAGTCGCTCGTCGAGGCGGGACAGGCGCAGGGCGTGGTGCAAGAGCGCGAGCAGCGGATGATCGCGTCGATCTTCGCGATCGCCGAGAAGCCGGTCCACGAGGTCATGGTGCCGCGCACCGACATCATCGCCATCGACGTCGAGACGCCGGCCGAGGAGATCCTCAAGATCATCACGACCATCGGCCACTCGCGGATCCCGGTGTACGAGGGCTCGCCTGACAACATCATCGGCATCCTCTACGTGAAGGATCTCTTCCGGCGCCTCGCGCGCGGCGAAAAGGACGTGCACATTCGGCCGTATCTGCGACCAGCGCAGTTCGTGCCGGAGTCGAAGACCATCGACCAGCTCCTTCGCGACATGCAGAAGGACAAGGTCCACATCGCGATCGTCGTGGACGAGTACGGCGGCACGAGCGGGCTCGTCACGATCGAGGATCTCGTCGAGGAGATCGTCGGCGAGATCCGCGACGAGTACGACGTCGAACAGGAAATGGTCATCCCGGTGTCCGAGAACGAGGCCCTGATGGACGCACGGGTGCCGTTCGAGGACGTGCGCGAAACGTTCGACCTCGACCTGCCGCCGGCCGAAGCCGCTCCGAACTACGACACCATCGGCGGTTTCGTCGTCGCGCAGCTCGGCCGGTTCCCCAAGACGGGCGAGTCCGTCGAGGCGGGCGGTGCCAAGTTCGTCGTCGAGAGCGTCGAGGGAAGGCGCATCCGCCGCGTCCGCGTCATCAAGAAGATGCCGGCCGGTGAGCGGGTTTAGGTGGAGAAGCTCGGGCCGGGCGACGAGGACCTGATCCGGGTCGCGTCGCTCGCGCGCCGGCGCGCGTACGCGCCGTATTCGAAATATAAGGTCGGCGCCGCCATCCGCACCAAGCGCAACAAGATCTACTCCGGCGGGAACGTGGAGAACGCGTCGTACGGACTCACGGTATGCGCCGAGCGGTGCGCGGTATTCGCCGCGGTCGCCGCCGGCGAGACCAAGGACTACGACGCGATCGCGATCGTGATCGACGACGACAAGCTGCCGTCTCCGTGCGGCGCGTGCCGCCAGGTGATCGCCGAGTTCGCGCCCGATGTGCGCGTAGTGCTCGCGACCGTTGGCGGGCTCCGAAAGTCAACGACGATGACCGCACTGCTGCCGGAGCCGTTCCTGCCAGGCAACCTGACCTAATCGACGTGGGCGCGATCCTCGTCCGAGCATTCGACCGCGACCGCGACCTCGCAGCCGTCCTCGAGCTCGTTGGACGGTCGCGAGCGCGCGGCGAGACCGGTGCGATCTTCCATCCTGGCGGCCTCCAATGGTGGCTGCGAAGGATCGGACGCGCCGGCTTCGACGTCACAGTGCTCGTGAACGACGATGCCCCGGTCGGCCTCGCCCTTCGTGACGGGTCGGACGTGATCGTGCAGACCGACGCCGCACACACGAATGATCGCGCCGAGATCCTCGCCTGGGTCGAGGCACGCGTCCGCGAAACGGACGAGCGCGAATTGTTCGTATCGGTCGCTGACGCAGACGACGGCCTCCGCCGCACGCTGCTCGCGCGCGGATACGCGCCGACCGAGAAATATGGCTACGAGCTCGTGTACGACCTCACCACCGAGCCAGGCGCACCCGAGCTTCCTTCGGGATTCGAGATCATCTCGCTGACACCGGCGTTGACGGACCGGTACATCGCGCTGCATCGCGCGGCCTGGTCGCGTCCCAACGCACCGTCGACGTACGACCGCCTCCAGCACGACGCCGTCACCGGGATGCCCGACTTCCGCTACGACCTCGTGCCGATCGTCGCGGCACCCGACGGCACGCTCGCGGCGTACTGCATCAGCTGGTGGGATCCCCGGTCGGCGTCCGTCGAGATCGAGCCTCTCGGCACGCACCCGAATTTTCGCCGGAAGGGTCTGGCGCGCGCGATCGTGCGCGAGACCCTGCGGCGGAGCTGGGCTCTTCGCGCTGCGTATGCCCTCGTCTGGGGAGCGAGCGCGAATCCAGAGGCGAAGGCGCTCTATGAGTCGGCCGGTCTTCGCAGTCGCCGCGTCCTGCGCGACTACCGGGTCGGGCCGCCTAGCTCGGGGTCTGCGCGCTCTGTGCAAGGTGCATTTCTGAGTTGACCGTGCTGACGCGAGTCCGTACGGTGAAGCCGATGCGGCGTCTGCACCACGCGCATAGCTCTACCGCCCCGATCTCGGGGCTAGTTGTGCGTCCGGGAAGCTAGCCGCTCGTCATCGCATCGCAATTCAAAGGGCCTCCCGGAAGGGGGGCCCTTTCATTTAGGAGGGCTCTCACAGCTACATGGATCAGCAGAGTCCGATCGGGCCTCCGCGTGGCTTTCGGGACATTCTCCCGACGGAGGCTCGCGAGCTGGCGGTCATCGAGCAGACGTTGGCGGATGTGTTCGCGGACTCCGGCTTCACACCGTTGCACCCTCCGCTGCTCGAGTACGGCGTGGCCGATTCGTCGAAGCGACGCCGCATTCAATTCCTTGATAGCGACGGCAGCCTCGTCGCATTGCGGCCCGATCTCACGACGAGCGTCGCGCGACTCGTGGCGGGCCGCTATCGCGACATGACCGGCGTGCTGCGCCTCTCGTACATCGCTCCGGTGTTCCGCGAGGAGCCCGCGATGAGCGGCGGAGCGCGGGAGATCCTGCAGGCCGGCGTCGAGCTCGTCGGCGGAGACCGCGCGCTGGCGGACGCCGAAATCCTGGCCTTGCTCGTCGAGGCGCTCGAGCGCTGTGGGCTCCTTGTCTGCGAGTCGACGGTGCAGGTCGGGAACATCGGTCTCGTCGGGAGTTTGTTCGCCGACCTCACGGAGGTCACGCGCACTGAGGTCCTTCGCGCACTTCGCGAGGGCGATATCGCAGGCGGGCTGGGCCGCGCACAAAACGCGGGTATGCCGGCTGACCAGCTCCAGCGCGCGGCTCGTGCGCTCACCGGAAGCGACGGCGCTGCTGGATCCGCGGAGGCGGGACCGCTCTGCGGCGTTATCGATCTCGCTCGCGACCGCTGGCCCGGGAAGCAAAAGCACTGGGGTGTGCCGAACCTCGCTCTGATTCCCGCCCTCCCGTACTACACCGGGGTCGTCTTCGAGGCGATACATCCGGACGCCGGCGTCATCGCTTCGGGCGGCCGGTACGACCTCCTGATCGGCGCGTTCGGCACACCGCGTCCCGCGATCGGCTTCGCGATCGACATGCTCCAGCTACACCGCGCCCTCTTCGCCGACGCGTGGCGGCCGCGGAGCCAGCGCCCGCTCCTTCTGCTCCGCGCGAGCGCCGATGCCGGCGCCACGATGCGGTGCGCGGCCTCGCTCCGCGCCGGCGGACTCGCCGTCGCGCTGGGCGAGGTGGCCGAGCGCGCCGGCCGCGCCGTGATCCGAGCTGAAGTGCTCGACGAGCGCCTTGTCCAGCTCGACGACGGCCGCGTCGCCGAGGCCGCCGCCCTTGGACGCGAGATCGGCGTATGAGACCGCTTCGTTTCGCGCTCGCGCAGGGCCTGCTTCTGAACGACGCGCTCACCGCGTTACGCGCGATCGGCATGGATGTCTCCGGCATTACCCCGGGCGGTCGCCGTCTCGTCGTAGACGGGGGCAACCTCGAGTTCGTGCTCGCCCGGCCCAGCGATATCGCGACTTACGTCGAGCGGGGCGCCGCCGATCTCGGGATCGTGGGGAAGGATGTCCTCCTCGAGAGCGAAGCGCGGGTCATGGAGCTCGCGGACCTCGGATTCGGCGCGTGTCGCCTTGTCGTCGCCGCGCCACGGGGCGCCGTCGAGCGGTCGCTTGATGAGTACCGGCATCTGGGCACTCTCGAGGTCGCGACCAAGTACCCGAACGTCGCCGAACAGCACTTTCGCGCGCGGGATATCGCGGTGGAGATCGTGAAGGTCGCGGGGTCGGCGGAGGTAGCACCGCTCGTCGGCCTCGCGGATTGGATCGTCGACCTGGTCGCGACCGGGAGCACGCTGCGGGCGAACGGACTCGCCATCGTCGAAGAGATCGCGAGCAGCACGGCGCGCCTCGTCGCGAATCCTGCCTCCTATCAACTGCGCCGGCACGAGATCGCGCCGATCGTGGAACGGCTCGCTCAGTGGGCGGCCGAGCGATGAAGATCGCGCCACTCTCGGCGTTCCACGGCGACGTGAACAGGGCGCGTGGCGGGGGCGCGTTCGGGGCCACCGAGCGGGATGCTGCCGCGAGGATCGTCCGTGCGGTCCGTCGCGGCGGCGACGCCGCGGTGCTGCGAGCCGTGCGCCGGTTCGACAATCCCCGTGCACAGCCGGACGACCTGATCGTCGATGCCGCGGCCCTGCGTCGCGCGTCGCGCGCGTGCTCCCCGGAGATTCGTCGCGCCCTCGACCTCGCGTACGCGCGCATTCGCGCGTTCCATGAGCGGCAACGCCCGCGAGAGGCCGCGCGCCGCGACTCGGTGGCCGAGCTCCGGCTCGTGCCGACACCCCTCGAGCGTGTCGGCGCGCTCGTACCCCGCGGGCAGTCGTCCTACCCGTCGACGGTCCTGATGACCGGCGTCCCGTCCCAGATCGCGGGGGTGCGTGCGCTCGTCGTCGCGTCGCCCATGGCACCGGACGGATCCATCGATCCCGCCCTCGCATACGCGCTCGACCTCGTTGAAGCGGCGGCGCTCTACCGCGCGGGCGGGGCAGCCGCCGTCGCGGCGCTCGCCTACGGCACTCGCTCGCTTGCGCGGGTGGACAAGATCGTCGGCCCGGGCAACGCGTATACCGCGGCCGCGAAGTGGCTCGTCGCGGCGGACGTCGGCATCGACGCGCTCCAGGGTCCGAGCGAGCTCGTCGCGGTCGCGTCCGGCGACGCGGACCCCAGCGCGCTCGCGCTCGATCTGCTGGCGCAGGCCGAGCACGGCGCGGGCGCGTTCGCCGCGCTCATCAGCGACGACGCTCGCTGGCTGCGAACGGTCGCCGACGTAGTTGCGGGCGCACACGCCCCGCGGGTGCGCGGCTACCGCGCCCGTGATCTCGGCGCGGCAGTGCGCGCGGCGAACGACGCCGCGCCGGAGCACGTCTTGCTTGCGGGCCGTCGCGCTGAGGCGCTGGCCGGCGCGATCGATCGCGTCGGCGCCGTGTTCGTCGGAACCCGGTCGGCGGTCGCGTTCGGCGACTACGTCGCGGGAACGAATCACGCGCTCCCCACGGGTGGCACGGCGCGCTGGTCATCCGCTCTTCGTGTGGACGACTTCGTTCGATGGACGAGTCGGGTGTCGATGCGCGGCGACCTGCGTCGCCTCGCGCGCGCCGGAGCGGCGATCGCGGAGCACGAGGGCATGCGCTACCACGGGGCCTCGATCCAGGCGCGCGCATGATCGGCGACCTGCCCCGCCCGCGCGAATGGCTCACCGACGCTACGCCGTACCGCACTGAGTCGGGGGCAGCCGAGGTTCGCCTCCAGTCGAACGAGTGGACGGATCCCACGCCGCTCGCGCGCTACCTGAGCTCGACGGATCTCGAGGACACGATGCTTAACCGCTACCCCGAGATCGCCGCGGCGGAGCTGCGGACGCTCCTCGCGCGACGGTGGAGCGTGGCGCCCGAGCAGATCATCCTCGGCAACGGCAGCAACGAGGTCCTCCTCTACACCTTCTTGATCTTCGGTGGGTCCGATCGGACGCTTCTCGTCTTCACCCCGACCTACACGATGTACGCGCGGCTTGGCCGGCTCACCGGGATGCGGGTCCACGAAGAGTGCGTCGGCGTCCCGTACACGCTCGACGCGGCGGGGGTGCGCGATGCCGTCGCCCGAGTGCGCCCAGACGTGATCTGCTTCTCGTCCCCGAACAATCCGACCGGCGGCCTCGTCGATGACGCCGCGATCCTCGCGGCGTGCGATGCGCCGCGAACCCTCGTCCTCGTTGACGAGGCGTACGCGGAGTTCTCCGGGCATTCCTTCCTCCCGCGGATCGCCGACCAGGCCAACGTGGTGGTCGCTCGAACGTTCTCGAAAGCGCAGGCTGCGGCCGGTCTTCGCCTCGGCGCGCTCGTCGCGGACCAGCGGATCGCCGCGATGTACGAGGCCGCGCGCCTCCCGTACAACGTCGGCATCCTCACCCAGCTCGTGGCCCGGCGCATCGTGGCGGACGACGCGGGTCTCGCCGAACGCGTGAGCGCCATCACGCACGAGCGCGCGCGCGTCGCGCGCGAGCTGCAAAACATGCCCGAGGTCGAGGCCTTTCCCTCGGCGGCAAACTTCGTGTTGTTCCGTCATTCGACGCTGACCGCGACCGTCCTGCATGCCGCGCTTCTCGAGCGCAGCGTCCTGGTGCGCGACGTCTCGTCGTGGCCGGACGCGGGCGAGTCGCTCCGCGCCACGATCGGGAGCCGAGCCGAGAACGACCGGCTCCTCGACGCGCTGCGTGCCGTGCTTGCGGAGCGCGGCCGATGAGTGCCGAGCGCGCATCGCGCCGTAGGCGGCGGACGAAGGAGACGGACATCCAGCTCCGCTTCACGCTCGACGGCGCCGGGACGGCCAGCGTCCAGACCGGGCTGCCGTTCCTAGACCACATGCTCGAACTCTTCGCGGTGCACGGCCTCTTCGATCTCACGCTCCACGCGAAGGGCGACATCGAGGTCGACCAGCACCACACCGTCGAAGACATCGGTCTCGTGCTCGGCGGCGCGATCGACGAAGCGCTCGGCGACCGAAAGGGACTCCGCCGCTACGCCTCGCTCGAGCTGCCTATGGACGAATGCCTGGTGAGCGTCGCGCTCGATCTGGGAGGTCGGCCGTATTTCGCGCATGACCTCAAGCCGAAGACGCGGATCGTTGGCTCATTCGACTCGACGCTCGTCCCCGATTTCTTCATTGCGCTCACACAGGGGGCACGCTGCACGCTCCACGTCGAGCAGCGCCGCGGCGGCAACACCCATCATCTGCTCGAGGCGACGTTCAAGGCGTTCGGCCGCACGCTCGACCTCGCCTCGCAGCGGGATCCGCGCCGGCGAGGCGTCCCAAGCTCGAAGGGCCGCATCGGGTGATCGCCATCGTCGATTACGGGGTGGGGAACCTTGCGAGTCTCGACGCGGCGCTCCGGCGCGCCGGCGCCGACGACGTGCGCGTCACGCGATCGCCCGTGGACATCCTGACCGCGACGGCCGTCGTGCTTCCGGGTGTGGGCCGCTTCGGTCATTGCGCGAGCGAGCTTCGCCGCCTGGGCCTCGATGTCATGGTGCGCGTCGCGCGTGACCGCGGCATCCCGCTGCTCGGCCTGTGCGTGGGAATGCAGCTTCTCTTCGAAGAGAGCGAGGAAGACCTGGGAACGCCGGGCCTCGGCCTGTTCCGAGGGCGCGTGCGACGGCTTGGCGGAGACGTGCGAGTCCCGCACACCGGATGGAACGAGGTGCGGATAGTGCGGCGTCATCCCTGGCTCGCGGGCGTTCCCGACGCCGCGTACTTCTACTTCGTTCACTCCTACGCGGTCGATCCCATCGACGAATCCGCGATCGTTGGCACCGTGGACCACGGTGGCGCCGTCACGGCTGCGGTCGGCGGCGACGGCGTGCTCGGTCTCCAGTTTCATCCCGAGAAGAGCGGTGCGATGGGCACGCGTGCTCTCCGCTCCTTCGTGGGCGCGACCGCTCGATGAGCACGAAGCTGGCGAAGCGGGTCATCCCGTGCCTCGACGTCCAGGGCGGACGCGTGGTCAAGGGCACCCGTTTCGTGGACCTCCGCGATGCGGGCGATCCGGTCCCGCTCGCGTCGCGATACGACCGCGAAGGCGCCGACGAGGTCGTCTTCCTCGACATCACGGCGTCGGTCGAGCGACGGCGGACCGCCGTCGAGCTGGCACGCCGTGTCGCCGAAACGCTCAGCATCCCGTTCTGCGTCGGCGGCGGCATCGGCTCGGTCGACGTCGCGGCCGCGATCCTGCGCGCGGGCGCGGACAAGGTCGCCGTGAACACCGCCGCGGTGCGCCGTCCCGGACTCCTCGGCGAGATCGCGGCGCGCGCGGGTTCCCAGGCGGCCGTGCTCGCGATCGACGCCAGGAAGCGGGATGGCGGCGGTTATGAGGTCGTCGTGGAGGGCGGGCGCACATCGACCGGTCTCGACGCGATCGATTGGGCCCGGCGAGGCGTTGCCGCTGGCGCCGGCGAGATCCTTTTGACATCGATCGACCGCGACGGCACGCGCGACGGCTTCGATCTCGACCTCGTGGCGCGGGTCGCCGACGCAGTCCGGGTCCCGGTGATCGCATCCGGCGGCGCCGGCAGCGTGGCCCATTTCCTGGAGCTGTTCGCGACGACCGGAAGCGACGCGGGGCTCGCCGCGTCGATCTTTCACTCGGGCGAGATCGTCGTGGCCGACCTGAAGCGTGCGCTCGCGGCGTCCGGCGTGCGCGTGCGCCCCAGCGCGGAGGCCGCGTGATCGAGCGCATCAGCTTCGATGACCGCGGCCTGGTCCCGGCGATCGTGCAGGACTCTGGGACCGGAGCCGTGTTGATGCTCGCGTACATGGATCGCGAGGCGCTCGAAGCGACCCTGCGCACCCGTGAGGTCCACTTCCACAGCCGCTCTCGCGGTCGGCTCTGGAAGAAGGGCGAGTCCAGCGGGAACGTCCTGCACCTGGTCGACCTGCGGCTCGACTGCGATGGTGACGCGCTCCTCGTGGAGGTGCACCCCGTGGGCCCGGCCTGTCACACCGGCAACGCGACCTGTTTCGGGCCGGCCAACGACAAGTCCCTCGGGCGCTTTCTCTCGGAGCTCGCAGCGCTTCTTCGCCAGCGCCAGCGTGATCTGCCGCAGGAATCGTTCTCCGCGCAGCTCTTCGCCGGCGGCGCTCCCGCGATCGCGGCGAAGCTGATCGAAGAAGCGAACGAGACGGCCGTCGCGCTCCGCGACGAGGGACGCGAACGCACCCTCAGCGAGCTGACCGATCTCCTGTACGTGATGCTCGTCCTCGCGACCCATCTCGAGCTTCGGCCGGACGAGATCCGCGCGAGTCTCGAGGAGAAGCGACGCCAGGTCCCAGCGCGGCGAGGGCCGACCTAAGCTCTTTTAGCGCGGTGACGCGCGCATCGGGTACGGGCGCCGGTGCCGGTACGTCCTCGCGCGTGCCGCGGTCGATCCAGATCGCACGAATTCCCGCGGCGTGCGCGCCCGCGACATCGCGAGCGAGACTGTCGCCGACCATGACCGCATCTTCCGGCGCGACATCGAGCGCCAGGAGCGCCAGTTCGAAGATGCGCGGGTCCGGCTTTCCGATGCCGATCTCGGCCGAGATGATCATCGCCTCGAACGATGACCCGAGCGCGGTGTGCGAAAGCTTTTCACGTTGGACGTCGGGCGCACCATTGCTCACGAGCCCGAGGCGGTGGTCGCGAGCGAGATCTCGCACGACCGATTCCGCATCGGGATCGACCAGCTGCGTCGCGCGGCGCGCAGCGCGAAAGCCATCTGTAGCCGCCTCGACGAGAGCGCCATCGCCGAGGCCCGCGGCCGCAAGCGCTCGGCTCCAGACGCGGCGGCGAAAATCAGCTACGAAAGCCCGCAGCTCGTGCAGACCTTGAGCCTCGCCAAGGAACTCGCCCCATAAGGCTTCTCCCGACGAGATTCCTATCGCGTCCGCGTACGCGAACACGGAGGACGCGCGGAAGAGCTCCTCGGCGGCCTCGCGCGCCGCCGCGGCCAGGATGTCCACGTCGGCGCCCGTTCGCCGGGCGACTCTGGCGCACGTCTCTCGGACAGCGCGCTCTGTCGACTCGTCTTCGAGCAACAGTGTGTTGTCGAGGTCGAAGAGAACGGCACGAGCCTTCAACCGCTAGTTCGGCGTCTGAGCGTCCGTGAGCGCCTGGTAGAACTTCGTCGATCCGGTCATCGCGAGCTCGTGCGTCCCGCCTTCGAGCCGCTCCTGCGCGTGCTCGCCAGCGGATTCGAGGTGCAGCACACCGTAGTCGCGGATCATCGAGAGCGGGAACGGATGCGAGATGCTCGCGTCCTGGACACGCTCGAGGAGCAGCGCGGCCTGCGTGCGGTTGAGGACGCCGCGCCTCGTGATGATGCGGCGATCCGTGAGCACATACCACTTCGCGCTCCAGGGGATCCACTGCACCAGGAGCCACAGCGTCAGCAGCGCAAACACGGCGAGCGAGGCGACCATCAACGCGGGCTGGATCGGTGTGAAGTACAGCGCAAGGATCAACAAGAGGATGTCGATTATCACGAGCGGCTCCCAGAGAAAGAGCGGCCGTGTCGCCATGATCACTTTCTCGTTCGGCTCGAGGATGATGTCGCGCGGTGCCATCGAGCCATGAGTCTAGGTCGCGACGGCTCCCGCGGGTTCGGTCGTCGCGCCCGTGGCCGATGCGACGAGACGCTCGAGCAGTTCGAGCGGCTCGCGTGCGGCGGCGATCGGCGCGATCCCACGAAGCGCATGGAGGGCGCGAGCGCGCTGCGCGGCAATCTGCGCGTCGATGATCGCGCGGACCCCGAGCTCGTCGAGGATCTCGCGTATCTGCTCGACGCTTTCACTCGACAGGGGCGCCGCGGCCGCGAAGAGGTTCGTGAGTCGCTCGCGCGTCTTGCCCTGAGCGCGCTCGAACCCGAGCACCACCGGCAGGGTCTTTTTGCGTTTTGTCAGGTCGTTCATCTCGACCTTCCCCGTCCGCTCCGTCGATGCCCAGATGCCGAGCACGTCGTCGTGCGCCTGGAAGGCCTGGCCGAACGCGTCGCCGAAGCGCGCGAGGCTCTCGCGCACCGCGGCATCATCCGTCGCGAGGAGCGCCGCGCCCTGCGCTGCCGCGGAGAACAGCGCGCCGGTCTTCTTCGCGGCCATCGCCCGATAGCGTTCCGTGGTCACGTCCGTGCGGGTCTCGAACGAGATGTCGAGGAATTGGCCCTCGCAGACGCGAACGCACGCTTCGTCCACGAGCCTGGCGAACTCGAGCACGCGCTCGGCGGGAAAGCCTCGAAGGCGCTGCACGGCGAGGCGGGAGACCGCGAACATGCCGTCTCCGGCGTTGATCGCCTGCGGGACGCCCCACACGCTCCAGACGGTCGGTCGGTGGTGGCGGGCCGGGTCCTGGTCCTCGATGTCGTCGTGGATGAGGGTGAAGTTGTGGAGCAGTTCGATCGCGGCGGCCGCCGGGAGCGCGGCGCGGGCGTCGCCGGTCAGGGCCTCGTACACGAGCGTGCAGAGCACCGGGCGAAGGCGTTTTCCTGAAGGTCCTCGCTCCGCGTCCAGCCCGAGGTGGTACAGCATCATCCCGTAGAAGGGCTGAAGTGAAGGGTCCGCGCCGCTCAGAAGAGCGCGGATCTCCTCATCGACGGCGGCAATATGTGCCTCGAGAGTGCGACCCACCGAAGACCGATCATATGCGCCCAGCGCATCGTTGCGAGCGCCGTTTCGTACCATTGACGCGACGTGGCATCTCGCACGTACCGTGCCGAGGCGATCGTTCTCAAGACGAACGACTTCGCCGAGGCAGATCGGATTCTCGTCCTCTTCACGCGCCATTTCGGCAAAGTGCGTGTCGTCGCAAAAGGCATACGGAGAGCGACGAGCCGCATGGCCGGGCACGCGGAGCCGCTGACGCACGCCACCTACCAGCTCGCGCGTGGTCGTGAGCTCGACGTCCTGACCGGCGCCGAAGCGCGCGCCATCTACCCCGACATGCGCGACGATCTCGCGCTCATCGCGGCCGGCTGGTACGTCG
This sequence comes from Candidatus Limnocylindria bacterium, assembly GCA_036570125.1. GTDB lineage: Bacteria > Chloroflexota > Limnocylindria > P2-11E > P2-11E > 3-1-20CM-2-70-9. Next base: position 1,579 of record DATCPK010000172.1, on the reverse strand, counting down.
CCGAGCTCGTCGATCGCTTCACGGCCGACCGCGTTCCGTCCGCGCCGCTCTTCGACCTCCTCGAGACCTCGCTCCGCGCGCTCGACGCAGGCACGAGCGCCCCTACGGTCTGCCGCTGGTTCGACCTGCATCTCCTGGATCGGTCGGGCTTCCGACCTGAGCTGGGCGAATGCGCGCAGTGCCGCACCACGCTGGCCGAGGTGACGAACGCGTGGGAGCCCGCGGCCGGGGGCGCGATCTGCGCCGGCTGCGCGGCGCGGCTGCCGTACCTTGCGCCGCTCACCGTCCGCGCGCTCAAGTCGCTGCGCTATCTCCTCGTGAGCGACCTCGACTCGGCGTCTCGGCTCCGACTGGACGCGCCGCTCACGGGCGAGCTCGATCGGCACCTCCGCGCCTTCATGCGGTACGTGCTCGATCGCGATATCTCGACGACGCACCTGATGGACGAGCTAAGCACGCTCCCACATCCCGCGCCTGTTTCATGAAGACCGCGCCACGCATGGAAGACATATCGGAAAAGATCACGTCCCTCGCGAAGCGACGGGGCTTCGTCTTTCCCTCGAGCGAGATCTACGGCGGCGCTGGCGCGACGTGGGACTTCGGCCCGCTCGGCGTCGAGCTCAAGAACAACGTGAAGCGATCGTGGTGGCGCGCGATGGTCCAGCTGCGCGAGGACATCGTCGGCCTCGATGGCGCCATCCTCATGCACCCGAAGGTGTGGGAAGCGTCGGGCCACGTCGAGAACTTCACCGATCCGCTCGTCGAGTGTCGCAACTGCCGCAAGCGTTTCCGCCTGGACGACCTGCCGAAGGGCGAGCAGCTCGCGACCGACTGGCGCGCCCAGAAGCTCGACCTGTCCGGCGTCTCTTGCCCGAATTGCGGAGAGCGCAAGCTCGCGGACCCGCGGCAGTTCAACCTGATGTTCAAGACCTTCGTTGGACCGGCCGAGGACACCGCGTCGATCGCGTGGCTCCGGCCAGAGACCGCGCAGTCGATCTTCGTCGACTTCGAGAACGTGCAGCAGACCTCTCGGAAAAAGCTCCCGTTCGGGATCGCGCAGATCGGTAAGGCCTTCCGCAACGAGATCACGCCGGGCAACTTCATCTTCCGCTCGCGCGAGTTCGAGCAGATGGAGATGCAGTACTTCAGCCGTCCCGCGGATGCGCCGCGCTTCTACGACGAGTGGAAGGAAACGCGTTTGGCGTGGCATCTCGAGCAGGGCATCCCGAAGGAGAAGCTGCGCTTCCGCGACCACGCCGCAGACGAGCGCGCGCATTACGCCGCGGCGGCGACCGACATCCAGTTCCAATTCCCGTTCGGATGGAACGAGTTCGAGGGGATCCACTACCGCACCGACTACGACTTGCGACGGCACTCGGAGTTCTCCGGCAAGAAGCTCGAGTACTTCGACGACATCGCCAACGAGCGTTTCATCCCGCATGTCGTCGAGACGTCGGTCGGCGCCGACCGCGCGACCTACGCGATCATGTGCGCCGCGTACGACGAGGAGCCCGATAAGGAAGGCACGCGCGTCGTGATGCGCTTCCGTCCCCACCTCGCGCCGTACAAGGTCGCGGTC
>DATCPK010000171.1:0-4534 GCA_036570125.1 Candidatus Limnocylindria bacterium | reverse complement strand
GAGGGTGAAGAGGACAGCGACCAGCGGTCGCAGGACCCAGGTGAACAGCTCGAGCGGCCATACGAGGATGAGCAGGACCGTCTGGGCATGTCGCGCGCCGATGGTGCGCGGCACGAAGATGCCGAAGAGGACGGCGACGAGGCAGAGCGCGGCGACAGTCACGGCAACGGCGGCAACATCGCGCACGACCGGCGCGCCGGGACCGAAGATGAATCGGAGAAGGTCGGAAAGGCGCGGGGCGATGTACGCGGCGGAGATCCCCGAGAACGCGAAGACGATGAGGAACTCCGCGACCTGGATCGACGCGAGGTACTCGACCGCCTTTCGGCCCATCGTTCCGGCGCGGCGACCGCGACGGCCGCGCGCGGCGAGCTCCTCGATGAGCTGCGGCCGCCGGATCGTGTGGATCGCGGCCTCGCTCGCGGAGAGCACGGCCAGGACCGCCACGAGGAGGAGCTCCAGGAGGAGCAGCTCGACGATGATCGCGTCCACTACGTCGCCTTCTTCTGGCGGCGGTCGGCTTTCTTGATGGAGCGCGCCGGCATCCCGACGGCGACCATTCCTTCGGGCACGTCCCTCGTCACGACCGCGCCGGCGCCGGTGGTCGCGCCCGCGCCCACGGTGACCGGTGCGCGGAGCAGCGTGTCCGACCCGATGAAGGCGTCGTCGCCGATCACCGTGCGGTTTTTCTTCACGCCGTCGTAATTCAGCGTGATGGTCCCCGCGCCGATGTTCACGCGCTGGCCGACCTCGGCGTCGCCGATGTAGCTGAAGTGGTGCATCTTCGTCCCGGTCTTCAGACGCGCGTTCTTGACCTCGCCGAAGTTGCCCATCTCGACGCCGCGCTCGAGATACGCGCCCGGACGCAGGTGCGAGTAGGGACCGATACGCACGTCGTCTTCGAGCGTGGCGCCCTCGAGGGTCGAGTTCTCCACCTTGCAGCGCTCCCCCACCGTCGTGTCGCGCAGCACCGCGTACGGGCCGACGCGCGAGCCCGCGCCGATCGCCGTCTTGCCCTCGAGGATGGTCCCGCGCTCGATGACGACATCCGCCGCGATGCGGACGTCGCTGTCCACCTGGCAGGAATCGGGGTCGCGGAACGTGACCCCCGCCGCCATGTGCTGATCGCGGATCCGCTTTCGCATCGCCGCCTCGGCCGTCGCAAGCTCGGCACGGGTGTTCACTCCGATGCCCTCCTCAGGGTCGTCGGTGAGATGCACCGCGACCCGCTTCCCTTCACGCCTGGCGTCGGCCACGAGGTCGGTGAGGAAGATCTCCCCTGTTTCGTTCGGGCGCAGACGCGCCACCGCGGCGCGGAGCCACTCGAGATCCGCGGCGTACGCGCCGAGATTCGACTCAGGGAGCTGTTTCTCTGATGGTGTCGCGAGACGGGTTTCGACGATGCGTGCGACATCGCCGCGCTCGTCGCGCACGATGCGTCCGTACGCGTTGTCGGTCCCGACCGCGCCCGCGAGGAGCGCCAGCGGCGCATCGCGCTCAGCCAGAAGCGCGCGCATGCGCGTGAGCGTCTCGGGGCGAAGTAGCGGCGTGTCGCCATACACGATGTAGGCAACGCCGCGATCGCCGTTGGCCGCCGCCAGCGCGACGCGAACCGCGTCGCCGGTGCCCTTCGGTGAGTCCTGCATCGCGACGCGCGTGCCCTCATCGAGGAGCTCCCGCGCGAGCGTGCTCTCCTGCGAGAGAACGACCAGTGGGCGGGCGCCGACGTCGCGGACGGTCTTCAGGATGTGCTCGAGGAGCGGGCGCCCGGCGACCGGATGCAGGACCTTCGGGGTCTTGGACTTCATCCGCGTCGACAATCCCGCCGCAAGCACGATGGCGAGCGGTGCGTCGCCGATAGGGTGTTGCTTCAGGCTGGGGCGCCAGGATTCGAACCTGGGATAGCGGATCCAAAGTCCGCCGCCTTACCGCTTGGCCACGCCCCATCGGTCACGACCAAAGGATAGGGCGGAGGCGTTATTTCTCGGGCTGCTTGCCCCGCTTGATCAATTCGGCCACGCGGCGTCCGCCTTTGCGACCGAGCTGCGCGTAGCCCTCGCTGCCGAGCTGCGTCTTGCGCGCCTCGCCGCCCTTGCGGCCGAGCTCAGCGTATCCGCGCGATCCGAGCTGCGTCTTGCGCGCTTCGCCGCCTTTGCGTCCGAGCTTCGCATATCCCTCGGGACCGAGCTGTCCCTTACGGGCCTGTCCACCGCGACGGCCGATCTCCCGATAGAAGGAGGAGCCGTGCTTGTCTGCGGTGGAACTCCCGCCGCGTTGACCGGCTTGTCGAACGGTGAGCTCTCCTCGTGGATCCATACGACGAGCGTAGGGGGACAGCCCTCGCTCGCTTGTCACTCATGGAGCGACACCCAGTGACACAACGCGGACGCGAAGCCCAGCGCGACGCAACCGACGCGCGATTCCGATGGCATGAGCCCGGTCATCTCCGAGCGCGAAGAGCGAGGGACCGCTACCCGACATGGCGAGATCGATTCCCATGCCGGCCGCGGTCTTTCGCGCTTCGGCGATCGCCGGTGCGGTGCGCTCCGCCGCGTCGCGCAGATCGTTATGGATGGCATCGCGCATGACGGCGACGGTCACATTGCGATCGCGTAACGCTTTTGCGAGCTTCGCACTCCGCTCTCCGTTCGACGGGTTTGCGCGATGCGCGGCGAACACCGCGGCCGTCGAGACCTTTTCGCGTAACTGCACGAGCGCGATCCAAAACGGCTCGGGCGCCGGAAGCTTCTCGACCAATTCGCCGCGACCGCGGACGAGCGCGTAGGCCGCGTCGCTCACGAAGAAGGGAACGTCCGAGCCGACCCGCGCCGCGACCGGCACGAGGTCAACGCCATCGAGCCGCCACACTCGCGAGAGCGCGCGCAGCACCGCGCCCGCGTCGCTCGATCCGCCACCAAGCCCCGACGCGACCGGTATGCGTTTGCGGACGCGCACGTGCGCGAGCGCAGGCCGCGCCGATGCCTCAGCGAGCGCGCGCACCGCGCGCGATGCGAGGTCGTCACCCGCGGGCGCACCAACGGCCGGCGCGATGCGCACGTCGAGCTCGCGCCACGGAGCGACGCGCACGCGATCGCGAAGATCGATCGTCGCGAACACGGACGCGAGCTCGTGATACCCATCGGCCCGCGGTTCGAGCACCTCGAGAGTGAGGTTCACCTTCGCGGGCGCCATGAGCACGACCGCGCGGCTCATTTCTCGGGGAGGCCGATCGCGCGCGCGAGCGCGACCCATTCGTCGAGCGACAGCGTTTCCGGTCGGCGCTCGGGAGGGATCCCGGCGGCCGCGAGGACCGCGGTCGCGCGCTCGCGATCGAGTCCGGCTTCATGGCCGAGCGCGGAACGCAACTGCTTGCGGCGGTGCCGGAACGCGTCGGAGACGAGGCGCAGAAACGGCTCCTGGGCGAGCGGCGCGAAGGCAGGTCGCGGCCGCGTCCGGAGCGCGACGACCGCGGAGTCGACCCGCGGCGCCGGCCGGAACGCGCGTGCGGGGACGCGTCGCACGATGCGCGGCTCCGCGAACGACTGCGTGAACACCGAGAGATAGCCCCGCTCCCGCGCGGCGCGGCCGGTGGCGGCCATCCGCCTCGCGACCTCCTGCTGCACGAGGACGACGACGAGCGGCGGGCGCCGGTCGTCGGCCAGGAATCGCTCGAGAAGGGGCGTGGTGATCTGATAGGGAAGGTTCGCGACGATGCGGGTGATCGGACGCGCCGCGATCCCGAGCAGATCGACCTTGAGCGCGTCGGCCTGGATGACCCGCACGTTCTTGTGAGCGGCGAGCGTCTCCTCCAGCAGGGCCACCATGCGCGGGTCGACCTCGACGGCCGTCACCGAGCGGACCCGGGCGGCGAGCGCAGCGGTCAGGACGCCCGGACCAGGGCCGACCTCGAGCACGTCGTCGTCCGGCGACAGCTCGGCGGCCTCGACGATCGCGGCGAGGACCCCACGGTCGACCAGAAAGCGTTGCCCGAGCGAGGTCGCGGCGCGGACCCCATGGCGCCGCAATACGTCGCGAAGCGCGCGTGGGTCCGCGATATTCATGAGAGGCGAGGCTAGACGGTCACCTGCATACCCACTGGTAAGACTGCCCTCTGACGAACATCCACGCCGCGACGTTCGCGGCCGCGACGGGATCGAAGGGGCTCGCGCCGGCGAAGCCAGCGCGGACGCTGTTCGCGGCCCAGGTGCTCGGGAGGAACTGGAAGAGGCCCGACGCCCCGGACGCGTTGTAGGCGCCCGGGTTGTAGCGGCTCTCGCAGTAGGCGACGCGTAGAAGCTGGTCGGCGTCGGCGCCCTGAGCGGCGGCCGCGTCACGGATGATCTGCTCGATCTCCGAGCCCCCCGGCGGGATTCGCGTACCGACCCGGCGCACCTCGGCGACCGGCGCCGCGAGCTGCTGGGACGAAAGGAGCGCGCGAGCGGTCTCGCGGCCGTCGACGACGTGGATGGCGTAGGTGTTCTCGACGCGGCCCGGGACGCCCGGCGTGACGACGACCTGATGCAGACGGTCGAGG
>DATCPK010000170.1:0-15932 GCA_036570125.1 Candidatus Limnocylindria bacterium | reverse complement strand
CGCGCGAGGAACAGCACCTCGGCATCGAACGCGAAGCCGTTCAAGCGCTGCCGTCCGAACAGATCCTTCGCCGCCTCGGCCGTGTACATCTTGCCGCCGCACTGCGTGTCGCGGATGTCCGTCGGAACGAGGACGTGGACCGCCGTTCGGAAGACGTCTCCCATCACGCGGCGCCACCAGGGCCGGTCGACGACCGAGCCCGGCACGTAACGCGACGCGATCGCGATGTCCGCTCCCGTGTCGATCGCGGCCATGAACAGATCGATGATCTCGACGGGGATCGTCAGGTCCGCGTCGAGGAACACGATCGGATCGCCCGTGGCGGCCTCGATCCCCGAGCGCACCGCCGCACCTTTGCCGCGATGCGGCAGACGCAGGACCTTGAAGCTCAGGCCGAGATGCGAGTGCGCGACCTTGGCCCGATGGAATGTGTCCGCGGTGGCGTCGGTCGACCCGTCGTCCGCGAGGATGATCTCGCCCTCGATCTCACGGTCGCGGAAGAATTGGGCGCATCGCCCGAGGCTTCCCTCGATGCGACGCGCCTCGTTATACGCGGGCAGGACGAGTGTGAGGATGTGGAATTATCGACGCGGCGGACCGCTGCGTCGGAAACCACCTCTGTCGCCGCCCGGTCGCGGCCCGCCGCCGCGCTCGTCGCGCTCGCGGTACCGCTCGCGCTCGGCGCGCTGACGCGTCTCGTAGTCATTGCCGTTCTCGTTCACCGCACGGATCGAGAGGTTCACCCGGCCCATCCGGTCGACCTCGGCGACCTTGACCTTCACCTTGTCGCCGACCTTGACGGCGTCCTCGACGGTGTTCACGCGCTCGGTCGAAAGCTCGCTGATCCGCACGAGACCTTCCTTACCGGGAAGGTACTCGACGAACGCTCCGATGCTCATGATCCGAGTGACCTTGCCGTCGTAGACCTCGCCGACCTCGGGCTCCTTGGTGAGGCCCTCGATCATCGCGCGGGCCCTGTCGCGACCCTCGGCCTTCGCGCCGGTGATGCGGACGGTGCCGTCGTCCTCGAGCTCGATGGTCGTGCCCGTCTCCGACTGGATCGCGCGGACCATCTTGCCGCCTGGGCCGATGACCTCGCGGATCTTGTCGGGCTGGATCTTGATCGTCTCGATGCGCGGCGCCCAGTGCGACAGGTCCGGGCGCGGCTCGCTGATCACGTTGCGCATCGCTTCGAGGATGAACAGGCGCGCCTCGCGAGCCTGCTGGAATGCCGCTCGCATGATGTCGAGCGAGATCCCCTTGATCTTGATGTCCATCTGGAGGGCGGTCACGCCCTTCGCGGAGCCGGTGACCTTGAAGTCCATGTCGCCGTAGTGGTCCTCGAGGCCCTGGATGTCCGTGAGGACGGTCCACTTGTCGCCTGAGGTCACGAGGCCCATGGCGATGCCACCGATCATTTCTTTGATCGGAACGCCGGCGTCCATGAGAGCGAGGGTCGATCCACATGTCGACGCCATCGACGACGAGCCGTTGGACTCGAGCGTCTCGCTGACGACTCGAATGGTGTATGGGAACTGCTCTTTCGTAGGAAGCACCGGGAGAAGTGCGCGCTCGGCGAGCGCGCCGTGGCCGATCTCGCGCCGTCCGGCGCCACGCATCATGCGGACCTCTCCGACCGAGTACGGCGGGAAGTTGTAGTGATGCATGTAGCGCTTCGTGTCGACGGGCGAGAGCGTGTCGATGATCTGCTCGTCGCCGCCGGGACCGAGCGTCACGACCGACAGCACCTGGGTCTGCCCGCGCGTGAAGACAGCGGATCCGTGCGTGCGCGGCAAGACTCCGACCTCGATCGAGAGCTGACGAATGTCCTTCGTGCCGCGGCCGTCCGGACGCAGGTTCTCTTCGGTGACGGCTTTGCGGAATTCGTCCTCGAGCAGCTGCTCGTAGACCGCGCTGACCTCTTCAGGTGTCAGCGCCGCGTTCTCGCCGGTCGCGAACTGTGCGACGGCCTCGAGTTTGAGCTCGTCAAGGCCGGCCTCGCGCTGTGCCTTGTCGGGGTTGCGGAGCTTGGCGCGGAGGCGCTGGCTCAGGAACGAAGTGACAGCGCCGAGACGCGCGGCGTCGGGGACGACGGTGGGGTACTCCATCTTTGGCTTACCCGAGGCGCGCTGGAGGTCCATCTGCGCGTCGCAGAGCTTCTTGATGCCCTCCTGCGCGAGTGCGAGAGCCTGGAGGAGGAAGTCTTCGGTGACCTCGTGTGCGCCGGCCTCCATCATCATGATCGAGTCGCGTGTGCCCGCGACGATGAGGTCGAGCTGGCTCTCTTCCATCTGCTGGATCGTCGGGTTGAGCGTGAGCTCGCCGTCGACCGTGCCGACGCGAACGCAGCCGATCGGCCCCTCGAACGGTGCGTTCGAGATCGTGAGCGCGGCGGACGCGGCGTTCACCGCGAGGACGTCGTAGTCGTTCTCCTGATCGGCGGACCAGGCCGAGACGACGATCTGCACGTCGTTGCGGAAGCCCTTCGGAAAGAGCGGGCGGATCGGGCGGTCGGTGAGGCGCGCGGTCAGGATGCCTTCCTCCGAGGGACGGCCCTCACGGCGCGGGAACGAACCGGGAATTTTCCCCGCTGCGTAGAGGCGCTCTTCGAAGTCGACGGTCAGCGGGAAGAAGTCGATGCCCGTGCGGATCGTTTTCGCAACAGTCGCGGCGGCGAACACGATGGTGTCGCCGTACTGGACCGTGACTGCGCCGCCCGCCTGCTTGGCGTATTTGCCTGTCTCGAAAGTGAGCGGCTTTCCATTGATGGTGGCCTGGGAACGGGTAACTGGCATGTGGTTGTTGATCTCGGGTGCCTATGAAAAACCCCAGGAATTCCTGGGGTTCCGCTTACGCGGGCGGTCTCACCGTCGCAGACCGAGTCGCCCGATGATTTCCTGGTATCGCTCCGGGCTTCTGCGGTGCAGGTAGGCGAGCAGCCGTCGGCGTTGTCCGACCATGCTGAGCAGCCCGCGGCGGCTTGCGTTGTCGTGGCGGGCGGAGCGCAGATGGTCGGTGAGGTGCTTGATGCGCTCGGTAAGGAGCGCGATCTGGACCTCCGGCGAGCCGGTGTCCTTGTCGTCACGGCGATATGCCGTGATCACCTCGGCCTTGTTAGGGAGCGTCGCTGACGGCACCCGTTGTCCTTTCTTGATCCTTTGGATCTCTTATTCGCTTATGAGTCTACCGGATGCGAACCGGTCAGCCGAGCCCTCGGAGCCGTGGAAGGAGCGCGGCGAGCTCTTCGACACGCTTTCGGGGGTCGCCCGCAGGCGCGCTCTGCATGCCGCCGGCGGCCATCACGAGGAGCTCGGTGAATCCGGCGTCGATTGCGGCCTTCGCGTTCTTCTGCAGCTCGTCGGGGGTCGTGAACCGGACCGAGATGGATCGCCGGATCGACCCGGGGTCGCGGCCCGCCTTCGTGCACGCGGCGTCGAGCGCCTTGTTCAGCGCGACGGATTCCTCGAAAGGCCCGGCGTTGGAATGCCAAACGTCCGCATGGCGCGCGGTCAGGCGCAGCATCCGCTCCCCCTTCGAGCCGATCCAAATGGGCGGATGCGGGCGCTGGACCGGCTTGGGCTCCGCGATGGCGTCCTTGAGCTCGTAGAAACGGCCCTTGTAGGTCGATCGCGGCTCGGACCAGAGGAGCTTCATCGCCTTGAGCGACTCGTCGAGCATCGTCACGCGGTCGCCCGCGCTCGGGAACGGAAGCGCGAACTGAGTGAACTCGGGCTCGTTCCAGCCCGTCCCGATGCCGAACTCGAGGCGCCCGTTCGAGATGTGATCGACGGTGACCGCGATCTTCGCCATGAGGCCCGGATGCCGGTACAGGTTGCCAGTCACGTTCAGACCCATTCGCGCGCGCTTCGTGATCGCAGCCATCGCACCAAGGGCGGTCCATCCATCGAAGATCGGCGCCGCCGGATCGGAGCCGAGCGCGAGGAGATGATCGAATCCCCAGATGTGATCGAAGCCCGCCTGGTCGCCGATGCGCCACACGTCGAGGTGGACGTCGATCGGACGCACCTGCTGCGAGAACTTCAGGCCGTACCGGAGCGGGTTCTTCGGTGATGCCATGTCTGTGCCGAATCTAACAATCCCCGCCGATGTGCGCCGGTGGCATGATCCCCGGAGCCATGGCGCTCTCCACCAGGACCTACACGATCGAGCCGGTCGACATGTCGACGGCGGACGACGATCTAGTTCGCGAGGTGGCCGTTTTCACCAATGCGGTGTCGTCCGAGCGCGTGCCGGAGGATCCGCCGCTGTCCTTCGACGCGTTCGCGAGTCGCGTACGGAACCGGCCGTCGATGGTCGTGATCCGCGATTGGCTCGCGCGTTCGGCCGATGGCGAGCTTGTCGCACGCGCTTTCGTCGTGCGGTTCGAGGCGGATACCAACCAGCATCTCCGGGAGTGCGGCATCGACGTCCTGCCCGCGCACCGCCGCAAGGGGATCGGGAAGCAGCTGCTGCGTGAGATCGTCGCCGGCGCTGGCGACGAGGATGACATCGTCCTGGGGTTCTTCACCAGCGACCGTGTACCGGCGGCGGCAGCGTTCCTGGAGCGGATCGGCGCGAAGACGACGCTCACGATGCATACGAACCAGCTCGATCTTTCCACGCTCGATCGCGACATGGTGCGCGAGTGGGCGGCCATCAATGCCGACGGATACCGCCTCGAATGGATCGACGGCGATATTCCTGACGACAAAATGCAGAACGTCATCGTCGCGTACGACGCCATGAACACCGCGCCGCGCGGCGACTCGGCGATGCAGGACTGGAACACGACACCAGAACAGCTCCGGGAGTTCGACCGCTCGCGACGCGGAATGTGTCGGGAGCGAAGGCTCGTGCTCGCGATCCACGATGGCACCGGCGAGACGGCCGGGTACACCGAGCTCTTTTACGACCCAAAGGTCCCGCACGTAATTCAGCAGTCGGGCACTGCGGTGATCCCGGCGCACCGCGGGCATGGTCTCGGCAAGTGGCTCAAGGCCGCGATGCTCGAGCGCGCACTACGCGACTGGCCCACGGCTCGTCTCATCCGCACCGGGAACGCCGATTCCAACGCGCCGATGCTCGCGACCAACACGCGTCTCGGATTCAAGCCGGCGTGGGCCGACTCGATCTGGGAAGTCAGCATCGCCGACGCGCGCCGGTACGCTGCCGAGGGCTCGCTCTCCTAACCACCGCTAGCCTCTTGACGTGAGCATCGAGCTTGTCGTCGCGGCGGTCATCGCCATCCTGTGGATCGGACTCGTTGTCTCTGCGATCGCCTTCGTTTCCATGCGTCTCCGGAAGCGCTCGCTCCGGCGCGGCACGTGGCCAGTTCGGCTCATTCCCTGGTATCTCGGCGGAACGCCGGAGATGCCTCTCGACGCGCCGCCGGAATCAGCGAGAGCGAAGCGCCGGGGGACCAAAGGCCGCCGCTAGTCGGTCCGCTCGAGCTTCTGGAACGTGTGGCAATCGGGCGCGACGAGGCCGGGCTTCACGCCGATCGTGTTGGTGACTTCCGCGACGTAGAGATCACCGTGTGAGTCGACGGCGAGCCCGTGCGCGGCGCAGAAGCTACCGGAAGCGCAGGGGTCGGGGCCGCCAATGCGTGTGAGCACGGTTCCGTTCACGTCGAGGACGCTCACGCGGCTGGGGAGGTCCCGCTGGATGGGCCCATGCCTGAACGAACGCTGACCGGCACGCCACACGAGCTCCGACACGTACATCAGCCCGCGCGCGAGCACGACCTGCGTCGGGCGCTGGACCTCGGTGATCTCTCGAACGAAGCGACCCTCGGCGCTGAAGACCTGGATGCGGTCGCTCTCGCGGTCGCAGACGAACACGTTCCCGTTCGCGTCGACCGCAATGCCGTGCGGCAGCATGAATTGACCTGGTGCGGTTCCCGGCTCGCCCCACGACGCGAGCAGCTTCCCGGTCGAGGAGAAGCGATGAACCCGCGCGTTCCCGTATCCGTCCGAGACGTACAGGTCGCCATTCGGCGCGACCGCCAGATTCGTCGGCCGGTTGAAGGGCGGAGCTGCGCGCGCGACCGTCGTCGGGTCGGACCCGTTGTAGCCGGTGTCGGATGGCTTCCCCGCGTTGTCTCCGAGCGTGAGCAGCAGCTTTCCGTCAGGCGTGAACTTGCGCACGGAGTGTCCAGCGTCGTCGGTGCAGTACACGGAGTCGTCCGGCCCGATCGTGATCCCGTGCGTGCGCATCGTGAACACGCCCTCGCCCCACGAACCGACGAAGCGTCCGTCGCGCTCGTAGATCATCACCGGGTGTTCCGAGCGGCAGAAGAGGAACACGCGATCCTTCGAATCGACGGCGACCGCGGCGACGTCGGGATGCGCGTACCCCGCGGGCATGCGTTCCCATCCGACGACGGGCTTGTAGTTCGGAGAAACGGTGACGCTCAATTCGAGAGGGCTCCTTTCGTATCCTCGACGTCGCGCGCGATCTGAGCCGACAGCTCGGCGGGACTGGCGAACGCGATCTCATCGCGCAAGCGCTTCACGAACGCGACCTCGACCTCGTCCCCGTAGACGTCTCCCGAGAGGTCGAGAAGATACGCCTCGAGCAGGCGTTCGCCGCCGCCGAACGTGGGACGGACGCCGAGGGTGGCGGCTGCCTTGAAGCGGCCCTCCCCCATCTCGGCCCACACCGCGTAGATCCCGTCGCGCGGCAGCAGTCGTTCCCTCGGAAGTGCGAGGTTGATCGTGGGAAACCCGAGCGCCCTACCGCGCTTCGCGCCGTGCACTACGCGGCCGCGAAGGCTGTACGGCCGCCCGAGCAACCGGCCCGCTGCCCCCACGTCGCCGGCAAGGAGGAAATTGCGGATCCGCGTCGCACTCACGACCGCTCCATCGATCTGGACCGGCGTCATCACATCGACCGCGAAGCCGTCGCGCGTTCCGCGCGTCCGCAGCATCTCGACGTCGCCTTCGGCACGGCGGCCGAAATGGAAGTCGGGGCCCACCACGATGCGGCGGATGTCGCCCGCTGCCACGACGCGGTCCACGAACTCGTCCGCGGAGATCTTCGAGAACGCCTCGTCGAACGCAAAGACGACGACCCGTCCGGCCCCTGCCTCGCGCAACAGGCGCACCCTGTCGCTCACATCGGAAAGTGCCGACGCCGGCGCGCCCGGCGCGAGCACGTGGATCGGGAGCGGGTCGAACGTTGCGGCGACGGCGATGCCTCCCTCCGCGCGCGCGCCGCGGGCCAACTGCGCGATGAGCGCGCGGTGGCCGAGGTGGACGCCATCGAATACTCCGATCGCGAGGTGGATCGGTCCGCTTGGCCAGCCGGCGAAGTCACGGAGCGCGTTCATGCCGCCGAGTATCAGTCCGTCGAGCCGACTCCAACAGGCGACGGCTCAGCGACCGAATCGAGCGCGACCGGCATCGGCGCGGGAGACGGGATGGACACGGGCGCGGGTTCGCGAGCGGGCCGAGGCGCGGTCACGACCGCCGGAATGGGTCGCCGGACACGACGCGGCACGCGCCGAGATGCGCGCACCGCGAGGAACGGCACCGGCGTGAATACCGCGGCGATGAACCCGAGGTAGTTCCCCTGGAAGTAACGCCCGAAGAACAGGAATGCGAGCAGCGTGAGCGCGTAGCCGGCGAGGAGCGTCGCGATCGTGGGTCGCTGCCAGAGCCGGATGAACCACCACACCGCGATCGGCGCCGCGACCGCGATCTCGATCAGGGCGAACGGGAAGTCCGCCTGCCGGTATGGGATGAATCCGAGGGCGAGGAGGATGGCCGAGAAGCCCATCCCCGAGATGGGATACGTCCACGCGGCGCCGCCGGCGTTGTAGCTGACGACGTCGTCGTAGAAGGCGCCGAAGTTATTCGCGAGGAACGGAACGAACGTCGCGAGGAGGAAGAGCGCGGCGGGCCACGTCGGCGCGAGCGCGCCGATCGCCTCACGCAGGTTGCGCGGCCGTTTCGTGGCGATCAGATAGACCGCAACGAACGGCAGGAAGATGAGCGCATGCAGCTTGGCGGCGCCGGCGGCGGCGAAAGCGAGCGACGACGTCGTCCGACGCTCGCGCATCAGGAGAGCGATGCCGGCAAAGAGGAAGAGCAGGACGAAGAAGTCGTTCCGCCCTTCGACGACGAATGGAAAGAGCTGGGGGTTGAGCGCGATCGCGGCCGTCATCGCAAGGCGCCGAGCAGCGCCCTGAACGATGAACGGCACGAGAAGGAGCGTCCCGACATACGCGGGGAGATACAGGTACCGCTGGTCCCACACGAAGCCGAAGTGGTCGAAGAACCAGACGAACGGCCCGGTCACCAGGAACATGAATGGGAAGTACGTGAGGTGGTAGAGCGCCGGGTTGTTGATCATCGGCCAGAAGAACATCGGCGTGTCCAGGTAATCGGCGACGTAGGGGTTCATGCCCGCGAGGAATTTCCGCGAAGCTTCCTCGACCATGAGCGCGCCATCGTGGATGTACGTGTAGGGCTTGCCGGTCTCGCGAAGGATGATCGAGGCGACGGTCGGGATGATCACGAACGTCGCGATGATCGCGGCGAGGTGCATGACCCGAGCGCGCGTCGTGAAGGAGCCGTGGCGGCGATGATCGCGGAAGGGATATGCGAACGCGAGAGCGCCGCACGCGATCAGGAAAGCCGCGTCTGCGCCGGGAGGGAACAGCTGCCACAGCGGCACGTCGTGCGTCGCGGCCACCGTGGTGTGGTTGGCGAAGAGCAGGAACCAGTTGCCGACGCCGAAGACGGCGACCACCTTCGCGTCGAGAGAAAGGTCGCGCCAGGCCGACAACGCCCATTTGGTGAAGCGTTCGAGTGATTTGGCGAGCATCAGACTGACTCCCCCGCTCCGACGATCGTACCAGCGGCGAGGCGAAGAAATCGCGCGTCGAGCGTCAACAAATCCTCGTTCGCCGGACGAAGGAGCGTCCGGGCCTCACGGCCGCGAGCACGAAGCTGATCCGGTGTATGGGCGTCCCGCGCCTCGAGCGCACCCACGGCGAGCCGGCGCAGCGCCGCAAGATGCGCCGCGGAGCCGAGCGCACGGCCGAGATCGCGCGCGATCGACCGCACGTAGGTCCCCGATGAGCACACCACCAGGAGGCGCAGGTCGGGCGAAGAAATCTCGAGCACGTCCAGTCGGAAGACCTGCACGCTTCGCGCCGCGAGATCGACTGTCTCTCCGCTGCGCGCGCGGGAATATGCGGTCCGGCCGCCGACCTTGAGGGCCGCGTACTGCGGAGGGATCTGCGCGATGACGCCGCGCAATGGCGCGAGCGCACGCTCGATCGCATCTGCGGTGAGCGACGGAACATCCGATTCGCGCGTAACGGCGCCTTCGCGGTCGTCGGTCGCGGTCTCGGCGCCGAACCGGAGCAGGGCGTCGTAGACCTTTGTCGCCTCGTGGATCCGGTCCGCGAATTTCGTCGCGCTGCCCACGACGACGGGCAGCAGACCGGTTGCCTGAGGGTCGAGCGTCCCCCCATGCCCGACGCGTTTGGTACCGAGCACGCCACGAACGACCGCGACGACGTCGTGCGAGGTCCAGCCCTCGGGCTTGTCGATCGCGAGCACGCCGGACGGCGTGTCGGTCTCTGCGATCAGGCGCTGACGGGTGCGCGCGTCTTCGCCGCGTCCAGCGCCGCGCGCGCCGCGTCGAGCACGCGGTCCCTGACGCTCGCGAGGTCGCCTTCGATCAGGGCTCCGGCCGCGCGCACGTGACCGCCGCCGCCGAATCGCGCCATGAGCGCGGACGCATCGACGGACGGCTCCCACTGCGAGGTGCGGCACGAGACCTTGATCGATGCAGGGGCAGGGGCCCCTGAGGGGGTAGGGGCCCCCTTCTGCTCGTTGAAGAGGAGTCCCACGCGCATCCCGCTCGAGCGTGCGACCTGCTCGACCAGGCCGGAGATGTCCTCATCGCGCGCCTCGGCCTTCTCGGCGTCGCCCAGGCGAAGCTCGGTCCACACGAGCTGACCGCCCTGCTCGCGCACCAGGCGCGAAAAAGCGAAACCCCAGAGCTTCAGCGCCTCGAAGCGCTTGTTCCGGAAGATGTTGTAGGTGATCGCTTGCAGATCGGCGCCCGCCTCGCGGAGACGAGCCGCGCGATCGAGCGCGCGCCCGTCGGTGCTCGGGAACTGGAACGAGCCGGTGTCGGTCATGATGCCGACGAGCGCCGCCGTCGCCATCTCCGGCGTCCATTTGATCCCCAGTGCGTCGATGACGCGGGACACGAGCTCCGCGGTCGCGGCCGCGGTGACGTCCACGAGGTTGGCGGTGCCGAAGTTGTCGTTGGACGCATGGTGGTCGATGTTCACGAGCGTCGGCCGCGCCGGCAGCGCGAACTTCGCGCGATCGGCCGAGCCGAAGTCCACGGTGACGACGAGGTCGACGTCCTCCGTCGGGGGGTCCTGCGTGAAGCGGTCGCTGCCGTGGAGGAAGCGCTGCTGTTCGGGGACCGGGTCGGCGCAGTGCCACGACACGCGCTTGCCGAGCGACTCGAGACCGAGCCCAAGCGCGAGCGCGGAGCCGATCGTGTCCGGATCGGGGTCGCGGTGCGACACGAAGGCGATCCGATTCGCACCGCGGAGGGCGGCGATGATCTCCTTCATCGTCCCTCACGCTCTCGTGCTTCACGAAGGAGCGCCGAGATCCGGACGGCCTGCTCGGCCGTGCGGTCCTGTACGAACGTGAGCTCTGGGACGAAGCGAAGCTCCGTGCGGGCCCCGAGCTCGCGGCGAAGGAATGGCTTCGCGTCCTCGAGCGCCTTCATCGTCTTGCCGTAGGCCTCCTCGTCGCCGAGGACGCTCACGTGGACCTTCGCGCTGCGCAGATCCGGCGTGATGTCGACGGCGGTGACGGTCGGGAAGGCGATGCGCGGATCGCGGAGCTCTTCGCTGATGAGCGTGCCGAGCTCGCGCTGAAGCAGGGACTTCACCCGGTCCGCTCGCTTATACGCCATGGCTAGCGGGGCTTCGGTTGGATGACGTAGCACTCGATGATGTCGCCGACCAGCACGTCATTCTGGTTGTCGAGCACGATGCCGCACTCGAGGCCGACCGTGACCTCACGAGCGTCGTCCTTCATGCGCCGGAGCGTTCCGATCCTGCCGTCGTAGGCGACCGTGCCTCCGCGAAGAAGCCGCGCCTGCGCGCCGCGGCGGACGAGTCCGTCGACGACGCGCGAGCCCGCGATCGTCGTCTTGCCCGACGTGAAGATCTGGAGCACCTCGGCGTGGCCGAGGAGCGACTCCACCATCTCCGGCTCGAGCATTCCGGTGAGCGCCTTCTGGACATCGTCGAGCAGCTCGTAGATGACCTTGTACTGGCGAACGTCGACCTTCGTCGAGTCGGCGACGCGACGGGCCGGCGCTTCCATCTTCGTGTTGAAGCCGATGACGACGGCGTTCGACGCGGCTGCGAGCGTGAGGTCCGACTCCTGGATGTCGCCGACCGCGTCGTGAATGACCGAGAGGGCGACCTCTGTCTGCGGCACCTTCGCGAGGGCGCCCTTGATCGCCTCGAGCGATCCCTGAACGTCGGCCTTGAGGACGATCTTGAGCTCCTTGGCCTGACCTTCCTTGACCTGCGCGAACATCTCGTCGAGCGTTGCCGGCCGTTCCGCGGCGGCACCCGCAGCGCGGTCGCGCGCGTTCTGCGCGACGACGGCCCGCGCGGCCTTCTCATCTGAGACGACCCGCATGACATCGCCGGCTTCGGGCACCTCGGGAAGTCCGAGGATCTCGACCGGACGAGACGGTTCCGCGCGCCCGACGTTCTTGCCTTTGTCGTCCACCATCGCGCGCACCTTGCCGAACGTCGTGCCCGCGACGACGAGGTCACCGCGCTCGAGCGTGCCGTTCAGGACGAGGACGGTCGCGACCGGGCCCCGGCCCTTGTCGAGGTGGGCCTCGATGACGCGACCGATCGCGGGACGGTCGGGGTCCGCCTTCAGCTCGGCGACATCGGCGACAAGCAGCACGGTCTCGACGAGATCTTCGATGCCCACCTTTGTCTTGGCCGACACCGGAACGAGCGGAGTGTCGCCGCCGTATTCCTCGATGGTCACGCCGTGCTCGGCCAGCTGCGCCTTCACCTGATCGGTGTTCGCGTCGGGACGATCGATCTTGTTGAGCGCGACGACGATCGGCACCTGCGCCGCCTTGATGTGCGAGATCGCTTCGATCGTCTGCGGCTGAACGCCGTCATCCGCGGCGACGACGAGCACGGCCACGTCGGTCACCTGTGCGCCACGAGCGCGCATCGCGGTGAACGCTTCGTGACCGGGCGTGTCGAGGAACGTCACCTTCCGCCCCTTGTGCTCGATCTGGTACGCGCCGATGTGCTGGGTGATGCCACCGGCCTCGCGCGCCGTGACGTTCGTCGCGCGGATCGCGTCGAGCAGGCTCGTCTTGCCGTGGTCGACGTGACCGAGCACGGTGACGACCGGCGGACGTTCCTTGAGCTTCGCCGGATCGACGTCCTCCCAGAGGACCTGCTTCGTTGAGATCGGCTCGGGAGTGGTCTCTTCCTCCGTCGGCGGTGGAGCTTCCTCAACGGCGCGCGTTTCGATGCCGAGCTCGTTCGCGACCAGCGTGGCCGTGTCGAAGTCGACGGTCTCGTTGATCGAGACCATCATTCCGATGTTCACGAGGCCGCGGATCACGTCGACGACGCTCACGTCGAGCGCACGCGCGAGATCGCCGACGACGATCGTCTTCGGCAGGGTCACGACGGTCGAGGTCTCCGCGACCGCGACCGGCGCCACCGGCTCCGGAATGGGCTGAGGCATCGGGGCGCGCTGCGGCCGGCGCCCTCGAGGACGCGGTCCGCGCTGGGGTGGCATACGCCTGGGTCTTGCTTTAGGCACTCGGTCTCCGTTCTTTCGCCGCCGCCGCGAGCTCGTCTCGCAACCGGTCGGCCGTCATTCCGTCTATATCGATTTCAAGCGCTCGGGCCAGAACGCCCTCCGCGAGTCCTCGCTCGAGGCACACCGGATCGGGATCCAGGTACGCCCCGCGTCCGGGCGCCTTGCCGCGGAGATCCACCGAGAGCTCGCCCGTGGGTGAGCGTACGACTCGCACCAGGTCTCGTTTGGCGCGGGCCGTCCGGCAGGCGACGCAGGTCCGCTGCGGAAGACTCCGCACCGGGCGCGGCGCCGCCTTAACGGCGCTCGGCTCGCTTCTTTTTGCCTCCGAGGAGCGCGCGGTCCTCTTCATCCAGGTCCTCCTCATCCGCCTGGGCGGATTCGGCTTCGACCTCCGCTACGAGATCGTGGCGGATCTCCGATTCCTCTTCAGCGGGCACCGGCTCGGCGACAGCCACTGGCTCCGGCTCTGGCTCCGGCTCGACCTCGGCCCGCACCTCGGACTCGCTCCGGATGTCGATCCGCCAGCCTGTCAGCTTCGCGGCGAGGCGGGCGTTCTGGCCCTCCTTGCCGATCGCCAGTGAGAGCTGCCGGTCTGGGACGATCACGTACGCCGTCTTCTCGTCCGGAACGATGTCCACGCGGACGACGTGCGCGGGCTCCAGCGCGTTCGCGACGTAGCGCTCGGGCATTTCGGCCCACTCGATGATGTCGATCTTCTCGCCGCCGAGCTCGTTCACGATCGCCTGCACGCGAAGCCCGCGCTGGCCGATGCACGCGCCTCGAGCGTCGAGGCCGGCCTGCCGGGCGCGAACGGCGATCTTCGTGCGCGATCCGGGCTCGCGCGCGATCCCGACGATCTCCACCTGGCCGTGGAAGATCTCCGGCACCTCGAGCTCGAACAGGCGCTTCACCAGCGCCTTGTGCGCGCGGCTGACGATGATCTGCGGCCCACGGAGGGTGCGGCGCACTTCGAGCACGACGACCTTGCGCGCCTGCCCGGCGAAGTACCGCTCGTGCGGTGCCTGCTCGGAGCGCGGCAGGATCGCGGTCGCGCCGCGGTCGAGCTCCATGATCGCGGAGCCAGCGTCGAAGTGGCTGATCTTGGCGTTGATGATGTCGCCCTCGCGGTCGGCATATTCCGCGAAGACCTGCTCCCGCTCAGCCTCACGAAGAGACTGCTGGATGACCTGCTTTGCGGTCTGCGCGCCGATGCGCCCGAGCGCCGCGGCGGATTCCTCGAACGGGATCACATCGCCTAGCTGTGCGTCAGGCTTGATCTTCTTGGCGGTGTCGAGCTGGACCTGGATCTTCGGATCCTCGACCTTCTCGACGACCGTCTTGAGCAGGTAGACCCTGAAGGCGCCTGTCTGCACGTCGACCTTGACGTCGATGTGCTCCTCATCCCCGTAGGCGCGCTTGATGGCCCGGGCGATAATGTCGCTGACGACCTCTTTGGGGAGCCCCTTCTCGGCTGAGAGTTGCGCGAGGCCGGTCACGAGCTCTCGGTTCATGCGGCAACTCCCCTTCTCAATCTTCGGCTTCGCCGAGAGACACGCTCAGGGCTGCCGGTTCTCGCTCGCCCCGGCGAAGCCGTGTCTCGCTCGGTCTCTGCCTATTCAATTCCGTTCAGGCGACAAAAAAAGTGGGGTCGACCCACTTTTTGGTGCCCGACGCGGCGTCCGGCCAATCCGGGCGCCGAGTAATAACTATATCAAATGGCGAGAAACACCTCTAAGCCCCGGAGCGGGCTGGCCGCCGCGCCGCTCCTACGTGAGGTTATTTCCGATGTTCGAGAAGTAGTTCGAGAGTTGATCGCGGAAAAAGACCATCGCGACAATCACTGCGATCGCGATGACCGCGATGATGAGTGCGTATTCGACTAGTCCCTGTCCCTCTTCTTGCCCAAAAAACTCGACCATGCACGCTCCTTCCACGGCGCGGCGGCCGCCGCCATGGTCGCAAATAAGGCGCTCGCTTGCTAGGGCGACCGTACTTTCCGTCACCTCCCAGCAACCACCGTCCGCCCGGTGACACGAAGAGCCGCCGCCAGACGTTGTTCGGTCGTGGCGGCCCCTTTTGGGGGCGCGTCGCGAAGGGCCGTGGCCGCTTCCGACGACGTGTAGCCAAGTGCGACAAGGGCGGCGTGGGCGTCGTCTTCCGCGGTCAGCGCGCCGGCGGTCACGGGGACCCCTGCGACGCGGCCGATCTTGCTTTTCAGGTCGACGATCAGGCGCTCCGCGGTCTTCTTTCCGACCCCCGGCGCGCGCGCGAGAGCCTCCGTGTCGCCCGACGCGATCGCGCCGGCGATCTCCGCCGGACGCGCGACCGAAAGGATGGCGAGGCCGGCCTTCGGCCCGACGCCGGACACGCTGATGAGCATCTCGAAGAGAGCGAGCTCCTCGCGCGTCTCGAAGCCGTAGAGCGACTGGTCGTCCTCGCGCACGACCTGATGGGTGTGCAACAGGACGTCGTCGCGCGAAGGGTGCCGCGGGACGAAGACCTTGTAGCCGACGCCCGCGACCTCGACCACGACGTGACCCGCGCCGCGCGCGATGACCTCGCCCCGCAACGCGGCGATCACTTGAGTTCCTGCGGGCGGGTTGAGGCTCGGGGGGCCGACGTACTCGCGGGCCCCTTTGCCTGCGCACTTGTCTGATCGGCCCACTCGGCGGACGGCAACTCCCGCTGCGCCGTCGACCCCCGCTCGCCTTCCCCGCCCGCGGCACCGATCATGTCGCCGCCGCCACGGCGTCGGCGAAGCGCGTGCGTTGGGCGTGAGTGAGAGCGATCGCGACGGCGTCGGCGATGTTGTCCTGCGTGATGGGCGCGTCGATCGCGACGAGCAGCGGCAGCATCCGTTGCACCGCCTTCTTGTCGCCGCGGCCGTTGCCGGTCACCGAGATCTTGACTTCCTGCGGCGTGTATTCGGCGATCTCGAGGCCGGCACGCGCCCCGCAGAGAAGTGCGACGCCGCGCGCCTCCGACACGCGCATCGCCGTCTGCACGTTCTTGTTGAAGTACAGGCGCTCCACCGCGAGAACGAACGGTCTGTGTCTGCGGATGAGC